>NZ_BLIN01000005.1:600000-900000 GCF_009811555.1 Streptomyces caniferus
GCGATGCATCAACCGGTTCAAACAGTGGCGCGGCCTGGCCATGCGAACGGACAAGCTCACCATCGCCTACCAGGCCGCACTCCACCTCGCCGCCATCCTCATCTGGGCACGACGATGACCAAAGAGACAGAACCTAGCTGCGCCATTCCCTGTGCCGACAAGCGACGCGGCCAGCAATCGCGGCAGGGCGTGCAGCACCAGGATCCCGTTCCGCGCCCGCGGTGGCGGCCAGCCACCCCTGCGCCCCAAGGGCCACCTTGCACACCGCGATGCCATCGCAGGGCATGGCAGACGGTGCCGGTGAGCCGCCCAGGTTAGGCCGCCCCGGATACGGGTGCCACCAGACGTCGCACATCCGGGCAAGCACTTACGCCCAAGGTCGTCGAGAACGCAACCAAACAGGCGGGTTTGCCCCTCTTGCTGAACTGACTGACAGTCACTGTCCGCTGCCTGCACCAGCCGAGGAGACCTCTGCTATGTCCGACGCTCTGTCCGAGACCTCCGCTTCCGTGCGCCGGCCCCTTCGTGGCCGGGCCATGGGCCTGGCCGTGGCCGGTGCGGCCCTCGCCCTCGCTGCCCCGGTCCCGGCGACGGCCGTGGCCGGGCAGGCCCGTGCCGCCTCTGCCGACCCGGTGTCCGTTCTGGCGTACACCGCAAAGGAGCGCCAGGAAGCCCTGACCTACTGGACACCCGCCCGCATCAAGGCCGTCGGGAAGTCCGTGGACCTCGGTCCGACCGGACCGAAGGCCAAACCGTGGCAGGGCACCGCCATGAAGACCGTGGGGCGGCTCTTCTTCGTCAACGCGAGCGGCGCAGACACCTGGTGCACGGCCACTGCCGTGAAAAGCGCCAACCGCTCCGCCGTGATGACCGCGGCACACTGCGTGCGCCGGGGCTCCTCACCCGACAACACCAACATCGCGATGGTGTTCGTCCCCGGCTACAGCAAGGGCAAGATGCCTTACGGCGCGTTCGCGGTCCGCTCTGCCGCGACCCCGCGCAACTGGGAGAACGACTCCACCGACGACGTGTCCACACTGGTCGTCGACACCGACAAGAACGGCCTTAAGCTCACCGACGTCGTGGGCGGCCAGGACATCGACTTCAACCGCCCCGCCGGCGGCACCATCTCCTCCTTCGGCTACTCCGCCACCCGCCCGCAGCTCGGCGAGGAGCTCCTGCGCTGCGTCGGCACGGCGAAGAAGCAGAGCGGCCTGCAGGCCATCCCCTGCGACATGAGCGGCGGCTCCAGTGGCGGCCCGTGGCTCGCCGACTTCAATGCCACCACCGGCAAGGGCATCCTGGTCTCGGTCAACAGTTCGCTGGACTCCCTGACGCCGACCCAGATGCAGGGAGAAGTCCTGGGAACCCTGGCCAAGAAGGTGTACGACCGGGCCCAGCACAGCTGACGCAGGGGCGCGGGTGGCCCACGCCGGGCCAGCCCAGCCCAGCCCGGTCAGGAGCCTCTCGCACGATCCCGGCCACGCGGAGTCCAGCGCCCTGCGAACCGTCCGCCGAACAACGTTGCGCTTGCGCTCAAGATCCACCACGGCAAAAGCGCCAAAGCACCACCCCACATCGCCACCGCGCCGGAGCTCCTTGGAAGCACTACGCACCCGGTGGCCACACTCCATAGCTGCCGTGCCGCCCCACCGGTACACAGCCGCCGCGACATCAGGGCGCTCGCTGTGGCTTTGCGTCAGCCTGCGTTGCGCGCGGCGACGGGTTCGCTGGCTCCCCGCCATGTCCTGCGATAGCCCTCGCGGAGCGGCCCGCCCACGATGTCGAGGACCCGTTCGGCCGCCTCGATCATTAGGGCCGGGTCGCCCGTCTCACAAAGATGGCGGTGCCCTTCGAGAAGGGCACCGCCGCACTCGACGTCAGCCTCCAGCAGCCGCCGGGGCAGCCACTTCCCGCCCCCGACCCAGGCGCGGTGGTGGTCGAACAGCAGGTCAGCAGCGACGTTGAGGACGACCCCGGCCACCGCCAGACGTTCGACGGGGTCGCCCGCGTCCGCCAGATCATCCAGCGCGTCGGTCAGGCTGTACCTCTTGTTCTCGACTGTCTCGGGCTCCAGGGCCGGCGGACCGTTGCGGAGGTCGGCCTCGGCCCGCGACCGGGCACGTCCGGCCTCTCCCCCGGTGTCGAGCAGGACGAGGCCGGTGGCATACATGCTCTGCAGCACCGCACGACGCGAGGCGACGTCTGCGGCGAAGAGTTCCCCGAGACCGGTGGGGGTGTGGATGAAGAGCTCCACAAGACGCCCCTCGAACCGGAGCGTCTCCCGGCAGGTCTCACCGCCGTCCCCCACGAGCACCGCGATGTCCAGGTCACTGCTGGCCGTCGCCCGTCCCGCGGCGGTGGATCCGGCCAGGACGACGGCGAGAGCATCGGGAAAACGGCGCTGTACAAGACGCCGAGCGAGGTCAATCGGGTCCGCATGCATACCCGTCAGCGTTTCACCGCCCCCTGTACGGCAGCGACAGACTTTCCCTCATCTCGGGCTCGGACCACGCAAGTGCGGCCACGTGCAGGGACCGGCGGCGGGCGCGGCGGCGGAGCCGGTGCGGCCGTGGCTCGTCGCCGGCGCGGTGACCGCACCCGCGGCGAGCTACTGGGGGCGGACTCACCGCCCCTGCCTCAGCGCGAGCAGTTGGCGACCTTGCCCGGCAGCTTTCCCCCGACCAGGTACCTGTCGACGGCGCGGTCGGTGCACGAGGAGGGCTGCTCCGAGGCGTACGCCCCGTGCCCCTGGCCCTTGCGTACGAGGAGCGAGCTGTGGTCCAACTGCCGGTTCACCGCCCGTGCGTTCGTCAGTGGCGTGAGCTGATCGTCGGTGTACGAGACCAGCAGCACCGGTGCCGCGCCTGATGCCTCGACCGGCTCGGCCGCACCGGTGGGGGCGAGCGGCCACGTCGCGCAGTCGAGCATCTGCCAGGCGTAGGAACGGCCGAAGAGCGGCGACTGCTCGGCGAACGCGTCGGCGGTGTCGAGCATCGCCTTCGGGGACTTCGGCGCGGACGGGGAGTCCAGGCACAGCACCGCGGACATGCTCATGGACTCGTTCTTCTCGGCCTGCTCCTCCTGCGGCGTCGGCTTCTCGCTGCCGTTCTCGCCGCCCGCCCCGGCGTCAAGACGGTCGAAGGCGGTCACGTCCCCGTGCAGGGCGGCCGCCAGCGCCGTGGTCAGGTCCCTCCCGCTCACGTCGCCCGACAGGGCCATTCCCAGGTACGTGGACAAGGCGGCACCGGTGAACTCCTCGCCGTCGGTCCCTCGCAGCGGCTTCCGGTCCAGCTTCTTGGCGAAGCGGGTGAGCCTCCCCAGGATCTCCTCGGTCGTCGCTCCCAACCGGTCGTCCCCGCGCGCCACGAGGGCGCGGGCGTACCGGCGCACCCCGTCATCGGAGGTCTTGACGTCGAGCCGGGCGACCTGCCGCATGTCGGCGGCGGGGTTGACGACGCTGTCGAGGACCATCCGGCCCACCTTGCCGGGGAACAGCTTCATGTACTGCTGACCGATGAAGGTGCCGTAGGAGAACCCCGTGTAGTTGAGCTTCGCGTCGCCCAGGACCGTCCGCAGCACATCCAGGTCGCGCGCGACGCTCACGCTGTCCATATGCGCGAGGACAGGACCGCTCGCCTTTTGGCAGGCCTGGGCACGCCTGGTCGCGTCGGCGAACGCCTTCTCGGCTCCGGCTTCGGTACGCGGCGGGTTCTCGGGCTCCCCCGCCACACCGTCGGGGCACTTGATCTGCCCGGAACCGCCGATGCCTCGTGGGTCGAAGCCGACCAGGTCGTAGCGGGCCCGCGCCGGTCCGCCGGCCCGCCAGTTTCCGTCGGCCACGTCGGCCGCACCGCCCGCGCCGGGCCCACCGGGGTTGTAGAGCAGCGACCCGAGCCGATGGCTGCGGTCCTTGGCCTGCACCCGCGACACCCGCAGTTCGACGGTCTTCCCGTCCGGGGCGGCGTAGTCGACGGGCACCGTCACCCAGCCGCACTGGGCGCCGGGCACGGCCTTGGGGGTGACGTCCTTGCCGCAGGTCGTCCACTGGACCTTCTGGTGCGTGAAGCGCGCGGGCAGCACCGGGGCGGAAGTGTTCATGGCCTTGGCATCGCCGGGCTGGGAGGCCGCTGCGACACCGGCTCCGCAGACCGTCACCACCGTCGTGGTGACGGCCAGCGCACCGGCGGACAAGGCCATGGATCGGCGGGATATGGGCATCGGCGTTCTCGCTCTCTCGCTGGTCGCCCGCGAAGCATGCTCACAGGCGCCGCCACGCCGCTGTAGGGCCCGTCACAGTTGGGGACGAAAATACGCATTGTCGACGGACGATTGCTTTTCACCATCAGTCATGACTAAGTCACCGTCGGCGAACGTCGAGCGTGCGGCGCCGCTGCGCCGACCGCACGACCACGGACGGGCGGGACGCCGTCCGGCAGGGGCAGGAGGCGCATCACCTCCATGGGGGCACCCCCGGCTCGGAACGCAATCGGTGAGGGCATGCACTCGGCGGGTTATCGCCGCGCGCCCGCCACGGCTGCCCGAGGCCGTTCACGATCGCGGCTGTGATCCCTGCGACACACCTGGGCCCGTACGCCGACTCGCCCCCGTATCCGCGGCGAAAAAGGCGTCCGGTGGACCGGCGGGCCACCGGCATCAGCTGCGTTCCGACCAACACCGGCGTGTCAGGAAATCTCCTTGTGGACGGCTTCGATGTTGTTGCCGTCCGGGTCGCTGACGAAAGCGCAGTAGGCGCGGTACTCCTTCCATGGCCTCGGAGCGTGTCGCGAGGAGCCACCGGCTGCCGACGCGGCCGCATGAAAGCGGTCCACCGCGTCCCGGCTGCCTGCCGCGAAAGCGATGTGGACACCCCGAGTGACGGCGGCCGCCTCCTCCGCACGCTCCAGGGACAGGGAGGGCGTGTCACGTTCCGGATCCCAGTACTCGGCGACGCCGTCCGCCCGGTACCCGATGGTGATCCCCAGCGGGCCCAGCGCGGCAGTGTAGAAGGCCTCACTCACCTCGAAATCCGAGGCGAACACACCAAGGTGATGGATGAAGGACAACGGTGCTTCCATGCCGGCCGAGCCTACGGAACAGATCAGCCCCCGGCCGCGCTACCCGCCGCGCCCGTGGGGCACCTGCCGTAGCACGCCTTGCCAGCCCCCAGGCGAAGCAGGATAAATGTGAAGCATGAGCGGACATTCGGGGCGTTTCCGGCGTTGGCTGAGCCGCGTACCCGGCCGTTCCGCTTTTCCGGGCGCGTCCCCTGCCAGGAGCGGCACCGGCGACCGCCGGGACGATCGCTCCACGGGGGCCGGAGATCAGCAGCACATACGGCCGTCGGTGACCACACGCAGCGTCGCCCAGGAGGTCTTCCTCCTCCAGCTGGTGCTCGTGGTGCTGCTCGTCGCGGCGGCAGTGGTGGCCTTCGTCGTCCAGACCCGGCGGGACACCATGACCGACGCCCGGCACCGGACGCTCGCCGCCGCTGAGTCCTTCGCCCACTCCTGGGGGCTCCAGGAGGCTCTGAACAGCGCCGATCCGACCGCGAAGCTCCAGCCGCTCGCCGAGGCGGCCCGGAAGGCCTCCGGCGTCGACGCCCTCATCGTGTACAAGCTCGACGGGATCACGCTCACCCACAGCGACCCGCGGCAGATCGGCAAGCACGTCATCGGCCCGTATGCCGAGGCCGCCCGGGGCAAGCCCTTCACCAGGACGTTCGAGGGCGCCCTCGGCCTCTCCGTGATCTCTGCGGCCCCCGTCAAGGACTCGTCGGGCAGGGTCATCGCCATCGTCGCCGCGCCGGTCACGGTGGAGAAGGTGCAGAAATCGGTCAACCAGCAGCTGCCCCTCTTCCTGGGCACCGCAGTCGTGGCGCTGGCACTCGCCGGAGGCGGCGCGGGGCTGGTGAGCCGTCGGCTCCGGCGGCAGACCCGTGGTCTGGGGCCGGCCGAGATGACCCGGATGTACGAGCATCACGATGCGGTCCTGCACGCGGTGCGCGAGGGCGTCCTCATCGTCGGCCGCGACGGGAGACTGCTGCTGGCCAACGACGAGGCACGGCGGCTGCTGGGCCTGCCGGCGGACGCGGAGGGACGCCATGTCGGCGACCTGGGGCTGGAGGACCGCACCGCCGAACTCCTGGGGTCGGACCGGATCGCCACCGACGAGGTGCACCTGGCCCAGGACAGGCTGCTGGCCGTCAACAAGCGGTCCACCAACCCCCACGGAGCCCACCAGGGAAGCGTGGTGACCCTGCGCGACACCACCGAGCTGCGGTGGCTCGCGGGGCGCGCCGAAGTGGCGCGGGAGCGGTTGAGACTCCTCTACGACGCCGGGGTACGGATCGGTTCCACGCTGAACGTCGTGCGCACTGCCGAGGAACTGGCGCAGGTGGCGGTCCCCCGGTTCGCCGACATCGTCACCGTCGAGCTGCAGGAACCGGTCCTGAAGGGCGAGGAGCCGGCCGTGGCGGGTACCGGACTGCGCCGGGCCGCCCTCGCCGGTCTGGCGCCGGACCATCCCCTCTACCCCGTCGGCGAGCTGATCCGGTCCGTCCCGGGCACCCCAATGGCGGGTATGGACGAGGTCCGCTCCATGGTGCAGCCGGACCTGGCCGGCTCTTCCGCCGCCGCCTGGCGGTCCCAGGACCCGGAACGCGCCCGGCGCATCCTGGACCACGGGGTGCATTCCCTGGCGGTCGTACCGCTGCGCGCCCGGGGGGTGGTACTGGGGGTGGTTGACTTCTGGCGGTCGGGGAGCTCCCCTCCGTTCGACGACGAGGACCTGTCCTTCGCCGAGGAGCTGGCGGGGCGGGCCGCGGTGGGGGTCGACAACGCCCGGCGCTACACCCGCGAGCGCACGATGGCGATGACGCTCCAGCGCAGCCTGATGCCCCGTGGCCTGCCCGACCAGGACGCCCTGGAGGTGGCACACCGCTACCTCCCCGCCCAGGCGGGCGTGGGCGGCGACTGGTTCGACGTCATCCCGCTGCCCGGCGCCCGGGTGGCGCTGGTCGTCGGCGACGTGGTCGGACACGGTCTGCATGCGGCGGCCACCATGGGCCGGCTGCGCATCGCCGTACACAACTTCTCGGCCCTGGACCTCTCCCCCGACGAGCTGTTGGGCCACCTCGACGAGCTGGTGACCCATATCGACGTCCAGGACGAGGACGCCGAGGAGGCACCGCCGATCACCGGCGCCACCTGCCTCTACGTCGTGTACGACTCCGTCTCCGGGCGGGTCACCGCGGCCACGGCCGGCCATCTGCCGCCGGCCGTGGCCCACCCCGACGGGACGGTGGAGTTCCTGCACTCGCCGGTCTCCCCGCCGCTGGGGGTGGGCACCGGCCTGCCCTTCGAAACCGCCGAGCTGTCCCTGCCGGAGGGCTCCCGGCTGGTGCTCTACACGGACGGGCTGGTCGAGAACCGCAGCCGCGACCTGGACGCGGGGATGGAAGCGCTGCGTGCGGCCCTCGCCGGACCGGACCGCGGGCCGGAGGACACCTGTGCCACCGTCATGGAAGCGCTGCTGCCCGCCAGATCCGCCGACGATGTCGCGCTGCTGGTGGCCCGGACCCGGCGGCTGGACCCGTCGCACGTCGCCGAGTGGGACGTGCCCCGCGATCCGGCGGCGGTGGGCCCGGTCCGTAACGCCTGTGTCCGCCAGTTGGCGGACTGGGGTCTGCAGCACATCGCCTTCGGCACCGAGCTCATCCTCAGCGAACTCATCACCAACGCCATTCGTCACGGCGCCGAGCCCATCCACGTGCGGCTCCTGCACACCCGCACCCTGATCTGCGAGGTCTCCGACGGCAGCAGCACCTCCCCGCACATCCGCCAGGCGAAGGACACCGACGAAGAAGGCCGCGGCCTCTTCCTGGTCGCCCAGTTCGCCGACCACTGGGGCACCCGCTACTCCCCCAGGGGCAAGACGATCTGGTCCGCTCAGGTGATCGACCCCGACACGACCCCGCCCTTGGAAGAGGAGTCGCCGGAGCACCTCCTCGACCTTTGGGAGGACCGCGGGCAGTGAGGAGGCCCATGGCCGCGGTGCCCGTTCCGGGGCAATCGTGTGCTCCGTACGGGGCTGACACCTACCGGCCGCCATGACCGGGCCCGGTCACCGTCCTGGCGGGGGCTCGCGAGGGGGCAGAGTACGCTGGTCCGGACCTTTGCTGTAAGGAGCGGCGTCGGGCGGGTTGCAGGTCACGGCGGGCGACGTGACCTGCAACCCGCCCGCGGACCAAGGCATCGGCGGCCTGCGGGAGTGCCGAGGATGCCTGCTCGGCGGGCCTGCGAGGCCCCGTCGGCGTTCCACCCCACCGCCGGGCGTGCGCCGTCCCTGCGGGGGCCGCCGTACGGGCCATGCGACCGCACCGTGTCATGGCCCGCCCGGTCCGCCTCCGTCACCCGCTCGGCGGACCCCTCTCCACCCGGCCCTGCTGGAGGCGTTGTGGCTACACACCATCGGGTCCGCGCAGGCGCCGTCCTGTGCGGTCTCGGCCTTGCGGCGCTCGGGCTCAGTGCCTGCCAGGAAGCGGGCCCCACGCGGCCCGTCGCGCCCTCCCGGGCGGAATCCGCAGCGGAGGCGGGCGGGTCGGCGGCACTGATCAAGGCGGCGAAGCGGGAGGGCAGGCTCAACACGATCGCGCTGCCGCGCAAGTGGGCCAACTACGGCGAGCTGATCGACGGCTTCGAGAAGAAGTACGGCATCAAGGTCGTCATCGATCATCCGAACGACCACAGCCAGCAGGAGATCGAGGCGATGAAGCGCTACCGTGGCCAGCAGCGCGCCCCCGACGTGCTCGACATCGGGGACTCCTTCGCCCAGTCCGCGGCGCGGCAGAATCTGCTGGCCCCCTACCGGGTCGCGCCGTTCGACCAGATCCCACCGGAGCAGAAGGACGCCAAGGCCCGCTGGTACAACAACTACGGCGGCTACGTCTCCATCGGCTGCGACGCCGCCCGGGTCCGGACCTGCCCCGATTCCTTCGCGGATCTTCTCCGTCCGGAGTACAAGGGCCTGGTCTCGATGTACGGCCAACCCACGAGCGCGGGATCGTCCTTCGCCGCCGTCTACGCGGCGGCGCTCGCCAACGGGGGGTCGTTCGACGACATCCAGCCGGGCATCGACTTCTTCGCCCGGCTCGACAAGATCGGCAACTACAACCGAGCCGCCCCCGACCCGGCCGCGATCGCCAAGGGCAGGACACCGATCAGCATCGAATGGGACTACCTCAACCTGGCGCACCTCGACCAACTCCGCGGGACGGGCGTGAACTGGAAGGTCTCCATTCCCTTCGACGGCAGCTTCTCGCAGTACTACGCGCAGGCGATCAACAAGGACGCGCCCCACCCCGCCGCGGCGCGACTCTGGGAGGAGTACCTCTTCAGCCCCGAAGGCCAGAACCTCCGCCTCGTGGACTACGCCCGCCCGGTGCTGATGGCCGTCATAGCGAAGAACGGCACCCTCAACAAGGCCCTGGCCGCACGCCTGCCGACGGTCGAGGGCACACCCCAGTTCCCCACGGAAGCCCAGCTGAACAAGGCTGTGCGCACCGTCCGCAAGAACTGGCCCAAGGCCGTCGGCGGCTGAACCCTCACCGCCGACGCGGCAAGGACGCAGCCACCACCCACCGGCCGGCCAGCCGCCGTTCATGCACGCCCTGCCATGCATTCCGGGTCGCTCACGCGGACCCGGGCGGCTGGATGCCGCGGCCGGCCACGTCGAGCAACATCCTCGCGGCCACCGTCGCGCCGTCGGTACGGATCGTGGCGGCCACGGCCCTCGCTCGTACGGCGGTCTCGGGGGTCAGGGCCGTCTTGAGCGCGGCCGACAGGGACTCGGTGGTCGGGGTCGGACCGTCGTGTGCCGCGCCGATGCCCAGCTCGGAGACCCGGGCGGCCCAGTGCGGCTGGTCCACGATCTGGGGGACCACCACCTGGGGCGCGCCGGCCCGGGCGGCCGTCGTCGTGGTGCCCGCACCGCCGTGGTGCACGACGGCGGCGACCCGGCCGAACAACGCCTGCTGGTTGACCTCGCCGACGACGAAGCAGTCCTCCGCCTCGTCGGTCAGGGCCAGGTCGGCCCAGCCGCGGGCGAGGAGGACGCGGCGGCCCTGCGCGCGGACCGCCTCGACGGCCACCCGGGCGACGTCCTTCGAGGTGTGCATGGCCATGCTGCCGAAGCCCACGTACACCGGCGGTTCACCGGCTTCCAGGAATGCCTCGAGGCCTTCCGGGAGCGGGCGTTCATCCGGCAGGATCCATGCCCCGGTCTGCAGGAGGTCGAGTTCCGTCAACTCCTGCCACGGGCCCAGGACCGGGTCCGCCGCCAGCCACGGCCGGCGGGTGACGACGTGGTCACGGACGTTGTCCACCGCTGGCAGGCCGATCGCCGCCCGGTGCCGGTTGAGCGCCTCCCCGTACAACGCGTTCACGCGCTGGCCGTCCTGTTCCCACAGCACCTTGTGGTCGGTCTCCTCCTGCGGGGACGGCGTGCCCGGCCGCGCCCCCGGACGGAAGTGCTGCGAGGGCAGTCCGAACGGATGGAAGCAGGCGAACACGTAGGGGACGCCCAGTTTCTCGGCCACGTCCGGTGCACCGGCCGGCATCAGTCCGGTCGCAAGGATCACGTCGCATCCCTCGGCCGTCGCGGCGGTGAGCGTGTCGAACCGCGCGGCGACCAGTTGTGGCGCCAGTCGGAACGCGTCCTGCGCCGTCGGCGGCTTCTCGCCGGTCACCACCGAGCGCACCGACGGACCGAGCGGCACCAGCTCCACACCGACACCGGCCAGGAGCGCCGCGTACTCCTCGTCCGGCGGGGCGCACACCCGTACCTCGGCGCCGAGTTCCCGCAACCGCACCGCGAGTGCGGCCAGCGGTTCGACATCTCCGCGCGATCCCCACGTCGACAACACCACACGCATGTCGCAATCCCCCATTTTCTTCAGCTTCCGGTCTCGGCCGACCATCCTGCGGCACGACCGGGGTCTTGCCGCAAGCCCCCCAGTGCGCTATAGGTTGAGAGTGGCAGGGAGGAGTACCTCCTTTCCTTTTCCTTTGTCGTTCGGTGTGGACGGACGGCCTGCTCGTGCAGCGGCTGCCCGCCCGGGTGGCGGCGGCGCGCACGGCGGTACGCAGGGGCGCACGGAGGCACACATCCGTGACGCCGACGCGCGTTTCGGATGCTCCGGGCGGGAGGGGTTGACCCTGACCCTGCGTCAGGGTTGGAGCCTTGTCACATGACGAACAACAGCACTTCCCCGGCTCGGTTTGCCCCGCCGGTCGGAGAGTTCCAGGAGATCGACGGCCGCCGCCTCTTCGTGCACCGGTCGGGCAGCGGCGGACCGGCCGTGGTGTTCCTGCCGGGCGCCGGCGCGGTCGGCCTGGACTATCTCGGTGTTCAGCAAGAGGTTTCCCAGTTCACCACCGCCGTGGTGTACGACCGCGGTGGCACGGGCTACAGCGATCCCCTGCCGCTGCCGCGTACCGCCACCGCGGTCGCCACGGAACTGCACGAGCTGCTGCGCGCCCAGAACATCGCCGCCCCTTACGTTCTGGTGCCGCACTCCCTCGGCGGCTTCTACGCGCATCGGTTCGCGCAGCTCTACCCGCAGGACGTGGCCGGGCTGGTCTGGCTGGACGCCTTCCACCGCGACTGGGACGACTTCATGCCGCCCGCGGCGAGTCTGGCCGCGGTCGAGCAGATGGCACCTGACCGGGAGCAGCTGGGAAAGATGCGCCCGGCCATGCGCGAGATGTTCGCCGAGTTGCTCGCGGGCTACCCCGAGCACGTGGGGCAGGCGCTGATCGACGCCAAGATGAGTGACGAATGGACCGACGTCGGTATCGCCGAGCGCACCAACTTGACCGGACTCGCCACCGAGCTGCGGGCCGGGCCGGCCATTCCCGACGTCCCGGTGATTGCGCTCTCCGTGGTGGGCGCCGACCCCGCCCAGCAGGCGCTGACGTCGGAGCGGACGCTGCAAGAGAGGCACAACGGCAGGACGACAATGGACGCGGCCCTGGTGAGTGCGGTCTCGCACGGGGAACAACGCCTCCTCACCGACACCGTCCACCACCGGCTCTGCTTCGATCGTCCCGATGCCGTGGTCCAGGCGATCCGCGACGTCGTCGACCGGGCGGCTCGCCCCTAGACTCAGCTCGACCACGCCCCACCAGGCCCGACGATGAGAGGTGAACGGTGCTGACGATCAGCCAACTCGCGGCGACCGCCGGCGTGACCGTGCGCACCGTTCGCCACTACCACCACGTCGGCCTGTTGCCCGAGCCCGAGCGCGATGCCTCCGGCTACCGCCGTTACAGCGCGCAAGCCGCGGTGGATCTCATCCGGATCAGGACCCTCGCCGACGCCGGTGTTCCGCTGGCCCGTGTCGACGCGCTGCTGCACGCCCAGCCGGCCGAATTCGCCTCGGCCCTCACCGACATCGACGCCGCATTGCAGCGCAAGATCGACCAACTCGCCGAATACCGCCGCCGGATCGCTGAACTGACAAGCGGCGAACGGCTTGTGCTGCCCCCCGAGGTGGTCGCCATCCTGGAGCGGATGCGCGGTCTCGGGGTCAGCGAACTGAGGGTTCGACTCGAACGCGACTCGTGGATCCTGATGCAGGCACTCGACCCGGGCGCCATGCCACAGCGGATACGGGAGAAGAACGCCGGTTTCGACGACCCCGAGACGACCCGCCTGTATCTCGCATGTGATCAGTCGGTCGACTGGGATCCGGACGATCCACGCCTGGACCGGCTCATCGACGACCTGGACGCATGGGAGATCGAACACGAACGGGACAGCAGCCGGCCGGAGAACCTGAAGCTGATCGTCTCCCGGATCGTCGAGGAATCACCGGCATGGCAACGCATCCTCGGCGCACTCGCCCACCGCGCCGAGCAGCGCCGGACCGCCGCGCAGGACGCTGAAGCCGGCCGCGCCGGACCGGTGGCCTGACACCCGAGGGCCCACAAGCACACCCCGATCCGGCCGGCACCCCGCTCGGGTCGGCATCCCGCTCGGGTCGGCATCCCTCTCGGCGTCGGCGCACTCCGGCGCCTCCTGGTGTGGACCCCAAGAGGCGCCGGCGAGGGAACTCGGTGGCTGACGGGCCGTGGGCGTCAGGCCGCGGCAGGTGTGTAGTGGGTGGCGTCACCGCCTTCGAGGGCGCGGCTGGAGGTGCCGTCGATGCCCACCGGGGCGTCTCCGGCGACCGTCACCCGGTGCAGCAGGCGCGGCAGATCGCCGTAGTCGTCGGGCGCGTAGTGCTGGGTAATGCGGTTGTCGAAAAGGACCAGGTCACCCGGCGTCCAAGCCACTCGGACGATGTTCTCCGGCCGCGTCACATACGACTGGAAGATGCGCAAGAGGTCCCGGGACTCCGAGGGGGCGAGGCCCTCGATGCTCTGCGCGAAGCCACCGATGAACAGGCCACGCTCCCCCGTCTCGGGGTGGACACGTACCACCGGGTGGGCGGTGCGGTACTTGCGCGAGACGAACTTCTTGCGGTGCTCGGCCGCCTTGTCGTTCTTCGGGGCCGCGTAGTCGTAGTCGTTGGTGTGCACCGCCCACAGCTTGTCCGCCAGCTCGCGCAGCGGCTCGGGCAGGTCCTGGTAGGCCGCGGCCGAGTTGGCGATCAGCGTGTTGCCGCCGTAGGGCGGGACGACGATGCTGCGCAGGGTCGATGCCTTCGGCGGGGTGCGGACGAAGGTGACGTCGGTGTGCCAGTGATTGGCGCGGATGCCTTCGTCGCCGTCCACGGGCAGGATGTTGGGCTGCCCGCCCACGGACGGGACGGTGGGGTGGGCGGTGGTGAGTTCGCCGAAGAGGGAGGCGAAACGCAGTTGCGCGACGTCGTCCAGCTGCTGGCCGCGGAAGACCAGCGCCTTGTGTTCCAGCAGTGCCGCGTTGATCTCGGCGACGAGCGCCGGGTCGAGGTCGGCGGAGAGGTCGACGCCGACGATTTCGGCGCCGATGCGACCACCGATCCGGCGGATGTCGAAGCCTGTGCTGGTGCTCATGTGTGGATTCCTTTCCGGAGTTCGTCTGTCTCAGGAGGTTCAGGACGTGTAGACGCAGGAGGTCCAGGAGGTGATGGGCGGGGAGGGTCTGTCATTTGTTGGGGCCGGGCGGGTGCAGATCCGGGCGTCAGCTCGTCGCGGGGACGCGCCACGAGCTGAGTCGTTTCTCCACTGCCACCAGCAGTTGGTTGAAGGCCACGCCGATGACGGAGATCGTGACGATGCCCGCATACATCTGCGGAATGGCGAAGTTGTACTGGGAGGCGTTGATGAGATAGCCGAGACCGGCCTTGGCGCCGATCATCTCGGCGGCTACCAGGACGACGATGGACACCGCCCCGGCCAGCCGGATTCCGGTGAAGATCGTCGGCACCGAGGCCGGCAGGATCACCTTCTGGAACAGTCGCGGGGCGGACAGGTTCATGGACTTCGCCAGCCTCAGGAGGGTGGGGTCGACGGTGCGTACCGCGCTGATGGTGTTGAACAGGATCGGCCACGCGCACGCGTACACCACGATGGAGATCTTCGACGTCTCGCCGATGCCGAGGAGCAACACGAACACCGGTAGCAGGGCCAGCGCGGCGGTGTTGAGGAAGACCTGCAACAACGGATTGAGGAGATCGGCGACGGGCCGGTACCAGCCGATGAGCAGGCCCAGCGGTACGGACACGACAACGGCGATGCCGAACCCGCTGAACGAACGCACCAGGCTCGCCTCGGCGTTGTCGGCAAGCTGACCGTTCGCCACCAGTTCCCACCATGCCCGGGCGACCTCGCTGAACGGCGGCAGGAAGGTCCGGTCCACCAGGCCGAAGCGGGGCGCCAGCTCCCACGCCAGCAGCAGGGCGACGATCGCCGCCGACTTGGTGGCGCCGGACAGTGCCGCGCGCAGGAGGCGGCGCAGTATGGCAGCGCGGTGGGGCCGCGGCCTGCTCGTCGCGACCGATGGGGCGGCTCCGGGTTCCTCGGTGGAGGCCGAGGGCGTGCCGGTGGCCGGCGCGGAGAGTTCCGCCGACGTCTTGGGTCCCTCCGAGGCCTTGAGTTCCGCCCGGGTCTTGGTCCCCGCCGGGGCCTTGAGTCCTTCCGAGTTCTCGTTTTCGTCCGAAACCGGGAGTCCTTCCGGAGTCCGGCGCCGAGTGCGCGATCCGCTTGCGAGGCTCATACGGAGACCTCCTCCTTCTCCCACAACTGGGTCCTGGTCACCTCGTCGTGCAGGAGCGTCCAGATCTCGTGTCGATACCGTGCGAACTCGGGGCTGGACCGCAGGTCGTCCGTCTCCGTACGGGAGTCGAAGTCGATCGGTACGACCTGCTTGATGCGGCCGGGCCTGGAGGTCATGACGGCCACCCGCCGGCCCAGGTAGACGGCCTCCTCGATGCCGTGGGTGATGAAGACAACGGTCTTTCCGGTGCGCTGCCAGATGCGCAGCAACTCGTCCTGGAGCGACTCCCTGGTCTGGGCGTCCAGTGCGGCGAACGGCTCGTCCATCAGCAGGACGTCGGGGTCGTAGGCGAGAGAGCGGGCGATGGCCACGCGCTGGCGCATGCCGCCCGACAGCTCGTGCGGGTGACGGTTCTCGAATCCGGAGAGCCCGACCAGGTCCAGGTACTCGCGGGCCCGCGCGGCACGCTCACGCCGTGGTACGCCGGTCGCCTCCAGGCCGAACTCGACGTTGCCCAGGGCGGTGCGCCAGGGCAGCAGGGCGTACTGCTGGAAGACGATGCCGCGGTCCAGGCCGGGCCCGGTCACCGGTTCGCCGTCCAGGAGGATCCGTCCGCCGGTCGGCCGGGCGAGCCCGCCGAGCAGGTCGAGGAGTGTGGACTTGCCGCATCCGCTGGGGCCGACCACGACGACGAACTCCCCCGCGTCGATCCGCAGGTCGACACCGTCCAGAGCGGTGAACTCGCCCTCCCCGTACGCCGAGCCGCGGCCCTGGCCCCTCCCCCGCCTGGCGGGAAAAGTCTTGCGCACCTGCTCGAACTCGATCTTGGGTGTGATGGACCCTGACATGAGATCAGCTCCCGCTCTTGGAGGTCGGCTCGGCCCCGGACGGCTTGCCCTTCCGGCTGTACGCGTTGAACTCGTTGGTGTAGAGATCCGACGCCTTGACCTGGTCCTTCTCGATGTCACCGCGCTCGCTGAGCCAGTCGATCCACAACTGGAACTCCTTGTCGGTGATGCGCCCGGCGGTCTCGGCGACGCCGAAGGACTTCCAGTACTTCAGCGGAGCGGTGTCCTCGTTGCGGCCACGCTTCTTGACGATCTCGACCTGCCGGGCGATGACCTCATCGCGTGGCCTGGCCCGGGCCCACTCGATGGCGCGCGCGATGCCCGTGACGAACGTGCGCGTGGTGTCGGGGTTCTGCTTCAGGAAGCGGTCGTTCACCACATACGTGCCGGCCGAAAAGTTGCCGAGCAGCTCGTAGTCCGTGAACAGCGGTCTGATGCCGCCGGCCCGCAGAGCCTTGTCGCGCAGGATGTCGCCGAGGACGCCCACCTGGATCTGCTTCTGCCGCAGCGACTGCTCGGTGTTCACCGGCGGCACCACCAACGGCTCGGCCTTCTTGATGTCCGCCTGCGACAGGCCATGGCGTTGCAGATAGATGTCGAGCATCGCCTCGGAGTGCGCCCCGAGGGTGTTCATCCCGATCTTCTTGCCGATCAGGTCACGGGCCGAGTGGACCGGGCTGTCCTTGAGGACGTAAAAGCCGTTGTAGGCGGCCTTGTCGACGCCGTAGTAGCTGATGACCGCGGTGATGGGCGCCTTTCGCGCCGCGAGTTTGACGACGGCTCCGTTGAACGCGCCGCCGAAGTCGACCTGCCCGGTGGCCGCCGACTGGATGTCCTGCGGCCCGCTGATCGTGTTGCCGACCCACTTCAGCTTCACGTCTTCCAGGAAGCCGAGGTCCTCGGCCAGTTCGGGCAGGATGACGGACCCCGCCCAGCCCTGGTACCGCAAGGTCTTGGTCTGATTCCCGGCCGAGCCGCCACCTCCGGTGCCGCAGCTGACCGCGACCGCCGAGAGACCCAGCAGGGTGAGGAACTGTCGTCGGTTCGAGGGGGCTGTCAGCCTGCTCATGAAAGGTCCTGTTCGGGTGGTGGGCAGAGCGCGGTGGGACGCGTACGGGTACATACGGCGCTACGGACGCGGGTGGGGGTGGAGGGGTGGCAGGAGGAGCCGGGTGGGTTACGGCACGGGCGTGCCGATGACCGGTGTGGGGTGGCCGAGCGTCCCGCCTCCGCGGCCTGGGCGAGAGCCGCAGTTGCGATGCCGGCGGCGTGAAGATCGACCGAAGGGCGAAAACGGAAAAGGAAATGCGAATGACGAGGTGAAAGAGGACGGCTCGCTCACCGAATCCGGCGGATTTTCGGTGGGTGTGCCGCGAGAATCACCGACCGTGCCGAGCCATTCCCAGGCCGGCCGGCGCACCGGGCAAGGATCACGGGGCGCTCAGGAGCCGGCGCCGGCCAGCAGCTCTAGCAGCCGGCGGCACAGATGGCACTGGCCTGGCGTCGCAGATCGACGTGCAGGCGTGCGGTGAAGTTCTCCGAATGACTCACACTCGGGAGGCTGGCAGCGAAAATCAGCCACGTCAATGAGACGAGGGCCCTTGTCTCACTTTCTGATTCTCCCGCCACGCGCGCGCAGCATTTCGTTCACAATCGCGGCCGCACGCAGCCTTCCGTGCATGCCTCGCAGGGGACGGACCGACTCCCACGGACTGGACCGCGCCGGCGTCGTGGCAAGGGCGGCTCCATGAAGGCCGAGCCGACGCCCTCAGCTGGGTGCAGTACCGACCTGCTCGTCGGGGGTGGGGAACCGCGCGACGTACCGCAGGGCCCGCCGCCATGGATCGAACGCGAAGAGCTGTCGGGGCCGGTGGTAGTGGCGGGCGCAGAACGTATCGAGATCCACATGGATTGTCCGGGGCCGGGAGTCAGCGTGAGGGAGGGCAGCACAGGTAACTGACAACAACTCGGACTGGCGAGTCCACCCGTCATGATCGAATGCCCATGTTCCGTCTGTGACGTAGACATGGCTTGGATCGCGTGCTTCGCACGCCCAGAGGCCGACGGGGCGGAAGCCAGCCGTTGGATAGGTCTCCATAAACGCGTACGCGAGGATGTGGCACGCTCCGGCAGCAAAGAACGGCAAGTCTGCCCGGCTCCACGACAGTAGTTGGTCTCTTCGCTCTTCGGCAGTTCGCTTGAAGCATGCACTCGGGCGATACACATCGACCAGCATACGAAGGCACACAAGGGCAGCTCCGCCGAACGAGAGGGCCTCTTGAAGGTCGTTTTTCCTTTGGTGCCCGTGAGGGCGACGAGGATCACCGCCGCCAAGTCCGGACGCCTCAACTCACCCCCGGGCCGGGCTCGGATCGAGCTGGGCTGTGACCGGCCGTGGGCCCGGCCGTAATTCGTTTGACCTGGCCACGGGGCAACGCTGCACTGTGGCGGGACACCACGCCCCCGTGGTGCCGGTATCCGGGAAGGCAGCGGCAGCAATGGAGATCCGTCCCACGACCGACGAGGACCTCGACGTCTTCGTCGACACACTCCATGCCGCGTTCGGGCGCTTCCCGGAAACCCCGGCCGAGGGCGGCGGCGGGGTCTGGTGGTCGGCGCTCAAAATAGACCGCAACCTGCTCGCCATGACGGCGGACGGGCGGCCCGTCGGCACCGCCGGTGCGTACTCCTTCGAACTCACCCTGCCCGGTGAGATCCTCGCCCCGGCCGCCGGGGTGAGCGCCGTGGGCGTCCTGCCCTCGCACCGCCGTCAAGGCGTGCTCAGCTCGATGATGCGGCATCAGCTCGCCGAGCTGCGGGCCCGAGGAGAGTTCCTCTCCGTACTGCTGGCCTCCGAATCCCCGATCTACGGCAGGTTCGGCTACGGGCCGGCGACCTACACGCAGCGGCTGACGGTGCCGCGCCACCAGGCCGCCTTCGCCGTCCCCCGGGCACGCGGAACGGCCGGCGCCCCAGCGAGCGGATCCGACACCGGCTCGGTCGAGCTGCTGCGGCGTGCCGAGTGCGGCGGGATCCTGGAAGAGGTCTACGACCGGTACCGCCGCGCACAGCCCGGCGCGCTGTCCCGGCCGCACCGCTGGTGGGCCTTGGGCGCGGGGCAGCCCCCGGTCTCCCCGGCGCCGCGCTACGTCGCCCTCCACCGTGACGCCGACGGCGTCCCCGACGGGTACGCCAGCTACTCGATCGGCGAGTCCGACACCTTGACGGTCGACGAGACCATCGCCACCGACGACGCCGTCTCCACGGCTCTGGCCCGGTTCGTGCTCGGACACGACCTGGTCACTCAGGTCGTGTTCAAGCACGTCCCGCCCGAGGACCCACTGCGCCGGCAGCTTGTGGACTTCCGCGCCGGCCAAGTGAACGACGACACCGACTGGCTCTGGGTGCGGCTGTTGAACGTCCCGCGTGCGCTGACCGCGCGCGGCTGGTTCATGGACGGCGAACTCGTCCTCGACGTCGACGACCCGTTCCTCGGCGAGCACGGCCGCTACCTGCTGACCATCCGGGACAGCAAGGCCGACTGCGTCTTGACGGACCGAGCGCCCGACCTGTCCCTGGACGTGCGCGACCTCGGCTCGATCTACCTCGGCGGCACCGCCCCCAGCACTCTCGTACGTGCCGGACACGTCCGGGCCCACCGCCCCGGCGCGGCCGCCCTCGCGGACGCCCTCTTCCGCGCCGAGCGCCCACCGCACTGCCTGCACTGGTTCTGACCGCGCGCTCGCCGACCCGGGTGGGCCGCGAGACGGTCGTCCAGCGCGCAAAAGGAGACCGCCGGCCTCGTGCCGGCGACCGGGAGACGCCGGCGCCCATGCCGTCCATGCCGTCCATGCCGTCCATGCCGTCCATGCCGTCCACGGTCGTCGGTACCACGCGCTCCTCGCTTCGCTTTCGGCCTCCCGGTACGACGCTCGGCGTCCCCCTACAGGGCGACATCAGGATGAAGGCGCCCCACCGTCCACACCCGTTGCCGCCGCACGGCGAGGGCGGTCACGGCGAGGAGGCCTGCGGTGAAGGCCAGGAGGACGGCGAAATCGCGCACGAGGTTTCCGGTGAGTCCGCCCGAGACGGTGACACGCAGTCCGTCGACGAGGTAGGTCATCGGGAGCATCGGGTTCAGCACCTGGAAGAAGGCCGGTTCGGTGGGCAGTGGGTAGAGGCCGCCCGAGGCGGTGAGCTGCAGGATGAGCAGGACCAGCGACAGGACGTCGCCGGGCACCCCGAAGACGGTGCGCAGACAGTGGTCGACGGCCACGAACGCCGCCGCCCCGGTGACCAGGAGCGCGAGCATCCAGAAGCCGTGGACGGGGTTGAGTCCGAGGGCCAGGTCGACGACGCCGTAGAGCACGAGTGCCCCCACGGCGCCGAGCAGCGCGGCCGGCAGCCATCCCGCGACGGCGGTGGTGAAGGCGCCGACCCGGCCGACGAGGGCACGGGTGTTGAGGGGGCGCAGCAGCAGGTAGGCGAAGAGGCCGAACACCCATAGGGCGATGCCGAAGAAGAACGGGGCCAGGCCGCGTCCGTAGACCCCGGCCGGATGCAGGTTTCCCCGGTCGATGTGCACCGGCGTGCCCAGCACCTCGGCGGCGTGTGCGACCTGGTCGGGGCTGGTGCGGGGGATCTTGTGCAGTCCGTCGTCGACGGTGCGGGAGACCTCCGAGGCACCGCCGTGCGCCTGTTCGGCGGCGGCATGCAGGGCGCCGGATCCCTTTTCCAGGGTGCCGAGCCCTTCGACGAGGCCGTGCGCGCCGTCGGCCGCACTCCGGGAACCGGTGTCGACGAGGCGGAGCGGGGTGTGCAGGGCCAGCACGTCGCGCCGGAGTGAGCCCACGTCGTCCTGGAGGCGCTCGGCTTCCCGGAGGGAGCGGCGGGCGTTGTTCTCCGCGGCGGCGGCCCGTCCGTCGAGGGCGGTGGCGGTCGAGTCCAGGCTGCGGGCGTGTCCCAGGGCCCTGCGGTAGACCGGGTCGTCCCGCAGTTCGGGGTGGGAGTCGGCCAGATCGGTCAGGTCGCCCACGGCCCGTGAGGTGCCTTTGCGGGTGGCGCTGGTGGCGGTGTGCACGGCGTCGAGTCCGTCGGTGGTCAGCCGCGCGGTGCTCACCAAGGCGGAGACGGCCCCGGGAAGCCGGTCGGCGGCGGCCTGGTCCAGGCGGCCCGCGAGGTCGTCGATCTGTCCGGTGGCCCGGGCGATCTGCCGTGCACCGGCGGCGACTCCGGTGGCCCCGTCGTGCAGGGTGGAGGTCGCCGAGGCGACCGTGGAGGTGCCCTGCTGGGCCACGCGGGTGGCCCCCACCAGCCGGTGTGCGCCGTCGGAGGCGGTGGTCAGCTTGTCCCGTACGTCCGACAACTCGCCGTAGACGCTGCGCACATAGGCGGCATGGGTGGCGGAGTTGACCTGGTCCTGCAGTTTGGTCTGCACCACCTCGGTCATGATGCCGGCGATGTAGTTGTTGGCATCGTTGAGTTCGATCCGGATGCCGGCCTGCTTCGGGCGGGTGTCGGCGCCGGTGGCCAGCTTGTGGCTGAAGTCGGACGGAATGTGGATGGTGAAGAAGTAGCGGCCGTGCTCCAGCCCGTCCCGCGCTTCGTCCTGGCCGACGAAGTGCCAGTCGAACGTGCCGGATGCCTTGAGCTGCTTCACGAGCTGATCTCCGGCGTCCACCCGGCGGCCCTGCTTCGCATGCGCCAGATGATCCTGGTTGACGACGGCGACCGGCATACGGTCCGTCTTGCCGTACGGGTCCCAGTTCGCCCAGAGGTACATGGCGCCGTACAGCAACGGCACCAGACAGAGCAGTAACGGGACCAGGCGGCGCATCGGACCGCGGAAGCGCCGGAGTTCCAGCAGCGCCAGCTTGACGGCCTTCATGTGTCGGCGTCCTTTCGGGGAACGGCCGTCCCGGCGGTCGGGAGACGGTCGGCCGGGACCGTCTCGGCCGGGAGTCGGTCCCGGCTGCGCCGCGGAAGTGACAGCGCGACGAGGCCGGGGGTGGGCGGCGGCATGCGGACGCACCCGGCCAGTACGGTGGGGCCGCTGTCGCGTACCCGGTCGAGCGCCTGCCACGCACGGTCGTGCGCCTCGGGCGGCAGGCCGTCGTCCACATCGTCGACGACGAGGGCGCCGGGACGCTCGGCAAGTGCCAGCGCCGTCGCCAGCAGCAGCGCGTCGACGGGGTCGAGATCTTCGATCAGATCGGTCCCGCGGGGAGCGAAACCCACGGCCTCGAAAGCCTCACGAATCCGACGCTCGGTCACCCCTCCCCCGGTCAGGCGGCGTTCGGCCATCACCTCCTTGACCCGCAGCCGCCCTTCGAGAGCGACCGCGGGCGCCGCCCGGGCGACGGCGACCGCCGCGCGCACCCGACGCCCTTCCGCGGGCAGCACATGCCCGCCGACCCGGACCGCCCCGCCGGACAGCCGCATCCGCCCGGCGAGCGCAAGCAGCAGGGAAGTACGCCCGGACCCCGCCGGCCCGTGGGCAACCAACAGCCCGCCCGCCGGCACATCCAGGTCCACCCCCTCGAACACCGGCCCTCTCGGACCATGCACACTCGCCCCGCGGGCGACCACGTCAACTCCAGCCCGTGTCATGCAGCAGGTCTTGCCCGGAGGGGTTAACTCACCCGTGCGGCAAGGTAGTTGTGATGATGCTCACGTGGTACCGCCCGGGACGCCGAGGGAGTCATCGTCGGCGAAGGCGACCTCGCCGCGCAGGTCGAGCAGTGCTACCTCAACATCGGCACTGCCCTGGCCGAGGCGGGTGGCTCCTTCGACGACGTGGCGAAACTGACCGTCTACGTCGTCGACTGGAGCCCCGACAAGATGCCGCTCCTCCTGGAGGGGATTTCCCGGGCCGCAGCGAAGCTGGGGGTCACCCCGGCCCCTCCGGCCACGCTGCTGGGCGTGGCGGCACTGAACGTCCCCGACCATCTGGTCGAGATCGAAGCCACCGCCGTATTCGACTGAGCAGCTGCTCTTCGGCCACTGGGCGGCGAAGTGGCCAACTGGGACACTGAGCTGCCAACTGGGTGGAGAAGCAGGCGGCGTGATCCGCCTCTCTCACCCTCAGCTCTCCCCCCTCAGCGTCGGTCTGCTGGTTCGCTGGCTCGCCGCCCGCGCCCTGCACACCCGGGCGCCCGCACCTAGGGGGTGTCTCTTTGGTCTCCGTGGATCAGCCTGCGGCGTCTGGTGCCGTGCATCGCAAGGCGGAGTGTCTCCCGCGGACTGGGTGTCCGTGGGTGATGCGACAACGCCGCGAGGCGCGGTGCCAGGCGCTGCAGGCCCACGGAGACCAAAGAGACACCCCCTAGGCCACTGCGTCCCGGCCCCTCCGTCCAACGGACCAGTACCGGCGGACCAGGACCAACGGCCGATCGCGCCCCTGCTGGCGCGGCCTGTACGTTCCTTGTACAAACCCTCCGACGGGCCCTGCCAGGGGGCCCGCGCGTCCCAGAGGAACTCCCATGCGCGTCATCGCCTTCGACCACCTCGTTCTGAACGTTGCCGACATCGAGCGATCGCTCGCCTTCTACTGCGGACCGCTGGGTCTGGAGCCGGTGCGCGTGGACGCGTGGCGCGCGGGCGAGGTGCCCTTCCCCTCCGTGCGTGTGAGCCCGACGACCATCATCGATCTCATGCAGGAGCCCCATGAGGGTTCCAATGTCGACCACCTGTGCCTGGTCGTCGAGCCCCTCGACTGGCAGGAGGTCGTCGACTCGGGCGAGTTCACGGTGGTCGACGGGCCCGGGCCACGCTTCGGCGCCCGCGGCGAGGGCCAGTCCCTGTACGTCAGCGACCCGGACGGCAACACCGTCGAACTCCGCTGGTATGCGCACGACGCCTAAGGCTTGCCCGGCGGGTCGCTCGCCTCGCGGAGCGCCGGTGCCGGTCGGGTCGACTGACGGGCCTGTCTGACGGAGATCGGTTCGACCGCTCTCACCGGTCTGAACGCTCTCACCGGCCTGACTGCTCTGGCCGGTCTGATCGCTCTGGCCGGTCTGATTGCTCTGACCGGTCTGCGTTGACAGCCCCACGATGGGGTTACCCCCAACCCCCATGCGGTGGCCCGCCGGATAGGCAACGACATGTGCGTGCGGCGATCGTGTCGTATTCGGTTTTCCGCTCGTCTGGGGGCGACGGCCCGGACACGCGGTCCGAGGGTCGACTCCCGTCAGACGCCCCGGAAAGCCACCTGACGGATCACCAGGGGGAACAGTGGATCGCTGCATGGAGCGCGCGCTCTCGCGCCGTACGCTGCTGGCCGGCGCGGTGGGAGCCGGTGCCGGAGTCGTAGGGGGAGCCACGGGGAGGGCCGCCGCCGATGCGCCGGGACGGCCGGTGGCACAAGGGGCGGTGGACGCCGAGGTGGCGCGCCTGCGGCGGGGGCTGATCGAACTGCGGCGGGACATCCACCGTCATCCGGAGGGGCCGGGGCAGGAACAACGCACCGCCGGCGTGGTGGCCCGGGAGCTGCGGGCGGCCGGGCTGGCCGTCACCACGGGGGTGGGCGGCCACGGCGTGATCGGCGTCCTGCGGGGCTCACGTCCGGGCCGGACCGTCGCGTACCGGGCGGACATGGATGCGGTGCCACCCAAGGACATCGTCGGGGGCGGACCAGCGCCGGCCCACCTCTGCGGGCACGAGATCCACACCACGGTGGCCCTCGGCATCGCACAGGTCCTGGCACGGCTGCGCCGGCAACTGGAGGGAACGGTGGTGTTCCTCTTCCAGCCCGCCGAGGAGAACCTGTCGGGAGCCCGGGCACTGATCGACACGGGCGTGCTGGAGCGCACCCGTGTGGAAGAGATCCACGCGCTGCACTGCGGGCCGTTCCCCGCCGGCCGGTTCGCTGTGACCCCGGGCTTCGGGATGCCGGGCCAGGACAAGGCGGAGGTGACCGCCTCCGGACCGGACGCGCCCGATGTCGCGCGGCGACTGGCCGCCGAGATCGGCACGCTCGCCACGGTGGCACTGCCGCAGACTCCCGCGGACCTCGAGCGGATCGTCGCCGAAGCCCAGACGCCCAACGGGCCGCTGGCCCGGTTCGTGGCACTCCGGGCCCGAGCGCAGGGGGCCAAGGTGAGTGTGTCCTACCGGTGTTGGCCTCAGGAGCGATACCTGGACGTACGCCAGGACATCCACCGCCTCGCCACGTCATACGCGGGGACCGGGGTGAGCTTCCCTGCCGAGCCGTTCCCGGCCATGGTCTGCCCGGAACGCGACGCCCGCGTGCTCGCCCACCACCTGCGGCGCACGCTCGGCCGGGATACGGTCACCGAACTCCACGCCGCCTTCCCTCCCTTCAGCGGCGAGGACTTCGCCCTCTACCTGGACCGCATCCCCGGCACCTTCACCTTCCTCGGCGTCCGAGCCCCCGGCACACCCATCACCACCAGCTACCCGCATTACCCCGACTTCACCCCGGACGAGCGCGCCATCGGCATGGGCGTACGGGCAATGGCGGGCTGGATCGCGAAGCGGAGCCACAGGGCGTGGGGCACGACCGGCGTGGCAGGGGGCGGCGGGCCCGGCAACTAGGGCCTGACCTGCGGATCATGTGACCGTCCGGCCCCTGGGCCGTCGTTCCGCTCGGGGCGGGGCGACCTGACGAACGACGAGTGAGCGCGACTCGCTAGTCGTCCGAGCCGGTGGCGGACGGCGGCACCTCGACAACGAAGAACAGGAAACAGGGTTTGGCCGAAAGGTCGTGGAAGCCGTCGGGGAAAAGCTCACGGGCGGCCGGGTCGGGTTGCGGCTCGCTGATGGTGGAAAGGCGGAAGCCGGCGGTGGTGAAGGCATCGATCATGGCATGCAACGACTTGCGCCAGAACTTCATCGGGACGGTCTGCTCGCCGAACGTCCAGTCGAAGGTATAGCTGGTGGTCGCGAAGTAGTCGGGCCGAGGTTCCTGGATCGTGTAGGCCACGAGCGGGTGGTCCACCGACGCGATCAGCCGGCCGCCGGGCCTGAGCACGCGCCGCAGCTCGGCCAGCGTCGGCCCCCAGTCCTCCAGGTAGTGCAGGACCAGCGAAGAGACCACGTCGTCGAACGCGCCATCGTCGAACGGTAAGCGGTCGCGAAGGTCGACCTGGTGCACATCCGCGTCGTCACCGAGCCGCCCCTTGGCCAGTGCCAGCATCCCGGCGCTGGTGTCGATGCAGGTGACGACGGCGCCGCGGTCGCGCAGTGCTGCGGACAGGGGGCCGGAACCGCAGACCGCGCGAGGCGCTCGGGCACATCGGTTACGTGTTCCATCGTCGCAGCCTAGTAGTCACAAGGTCCGCCGGGGGCGGAGAGCAGCAACCGTGAAGGCGCCGTGGCAAACGCACGCCGACTTGATAACGCGGGTGGCTACGGCCCTGAAGCCCTTGCGGTATCGGTGGTCTGCTCGTATTCGTTGCGGGGCATCACGCTGCCGATGCGGAGACTTGGCGATGCGGCGAGGCTCGTTGGCAGAGCGAATGTCCTCGGGTTTGCTTACCCACTTCGCTCTTGCCCCTCGCTCACGACGCGGATGGCAAACACCTTCGCTGCTGTCGGCTTTACGAGCCCCTCGGCTTCCTCACTGCGCCGGACGGCATGAGGTTCGAGCAGGCGTTGCACCGCGATGTCACGCTCGGTTTGCCAGCAGGTCGTCCAGTTCGGCTGCGAAGAACAGGGCGGGGTCGAAGCCCATGTTGGTGAAGTGGCCGGCGAGTTCCAGGGACAGAACGCCGTGCAGCCGGGTCCAGAAAGCCAGGGCCCGGTGGAGGGCCGCGGGCGGGGCAGGGTGGCCGTCAGCCCAGTCCCGGTGGTCTTCCAGGTGGGCGCTGAACTCAGCTGCGGGGCCGTCCGGGGCGAGCGCCGTGCACGCGTCGAGCAGAGTTGTCATCATCTCGGAGGCGATGCCGGTGATGTCCTCGGGAGCGTGGTAGCCGGGGACGGGGGTGCCGTAGATGAGGAAATACCGCTGGGGGTCCTCCAGGGCCCAGCCGCGCAGGGCATGCGCCAGTCCAGCAAGGTCGGCACCGGTGGTCGAGGCCGCGCGGAGGGTCTCGGCGAGACTCCGGTACGCCTCGCGGATGAGCTCGGTGATGAGCTCGTCGCGGCTGGCGAAGTAGCGGTAGAGCGCGGGCCCGCTCATGCCCATCTGCTTGGCGATCGCATTGAGGGAGAGCGCGGACGCACCCGCCGTGGCGATCTGCTCCCAAGCGCGCTCCTTGACCTCTGTGCGCACCTGGGCGCGATAGCGCTCCCGCGGGGTCCTCGTGTCCGTCTCCGCAGCTTCCTTCGCCACGATCCGCCGCCTTCCCCACCCAAAATGAATACACCTTCAATATTTCGTTAGAGGCTATCACGTACCTGTTGACCCATCACCTCGCACGAGTTATAACTTCTAACGAACGTACGAGCTTGTAGCTCAGTGCTCAGTACGGGATGTGCGGTGCTGCTCCGCAACGTGCACTCCACCGGACGAGGGGAACCCCGTGGCCACCACAGCCGAGCCACCGCGCACTCACACAGACCGGCGAGCTTCGCTGCCGGTGACCGTCTCTTCCTCGGCGGTCCCCGCCACGCCGGCAGGGCAACTCACGCCGGACGGCCCCCTGCTCGCCGTCGCGTACGCCGTCCCACTCGTCGTATGGCCGACTCAGCCCACAAGACGCAGAGCCCGTCCGAGGACATGCATCCGTTCTCGCAGGGCTGATCCTCTCCACGTCCGCCGCCGGCATCGTCGCCGTACACCGAGCGCGGTTCCGGTGCCCTTCCCGCCGGACCACACCGAACGCCGTACCCAGCAGGCGCCCTCGCGCAAGGAACATCCGCAACCGGATGAGAAGCCTCCGCCGACGAGCGCACGCCCCCCAGCCGCCCCACACCCACCCGACGACCGACGCCCACCCGCCAGCAAACACGCGCTCAACAGACAACGCCCGCCCACTAACCGACAAGGGAAACCTCGTGCCCAGCATCCCCAGCACTCGCACCCGCACCCGCGCTGCCCTTCTCGCCGTCCCGCTCGTCGCCATAGCCGCCCTCGGTACCGCTGCTGCACCGGCCGGAGCCACCACCCCTCCTCCCCCCAAGTCCCTCACCTGCCGCGGGGAAGGCGTCGACCCTCACGCCCTCGTCCGCTACCGGACCGAGGCCGTGATCCACGCGCCGTTGCACACCATTTGGAAACTGCAGACCGATGTGGAGCACTGGCCGTCCTGGCAGGCCGCGGTCACGACCACGGGAACGCCTCGACCACGGCCCTCTTCGGAAGGGTTCGGCGTTCCGGTGGACGACCCCCGTACCTCCCAACCCCACTACTCCCGCCACCAGCCTCGAGATCACCTCGACCGTCGAGCAGCTCAAGCACCACTCCTGCATCCGCTGGACCGGCCCCGCGGTCGGCGAAGGGCTGCGCATCGACGGCGTCCACGTCTGGAACTTCACCAGGGTCAAGGGCGGCGTTCGCGTGAGCACCGAGGAGACCCACAGCGGTCCCGAGGTCGAAGCAAACGTTCCCGCCGCGACAAAGATCCTCCGCCAGGGGCTCGAAGCATGGCTGCGCGACCTCAAGACCGCCGCCGAGGCCCCCACCCACAACCAGGCGCACTGATCCACGAACCAGGTCCGGATCCGCGCCACCGTTCTCCTCGGCCCCGTACGCCAGGAGGGCGGCGGCGCGGTCGGCATCTGGACCCGCCACCACGCCCCGCCAGCACTACGAGCAGGATCGACGTCATGGCCGAACAAGGCCAGCCCGTCGCGGACGCACGGCCACAGCCCGCCCCACACCCGCTGACCGCGAAGGAGACGCGGATCGTGGCCCTGAACCACCACATGAACGGCCCGATGTCTCTCGCCCACCGCTTGTTGCCCCGAAGCTGCAACAGCGCAACCGCCCCCAGCTCGTGGCCGACCTCAACGCCGCGTATGAGCCACGACGTTCACCGACTGGCAGCCGGCCTTCGAAGCCGAGACGCCCCCTCGTCCCACCCCGCCCCGTTCAGCGGTTCGCCGCGGCGACCTGGGCCATCGCCCGCGTCTCGAACGCGAACAAACGCCGCTCGGGCGAGAGCTCCGTCCCTTGAACTGCTCAGGTGGGCTGGGGAACCGCTACACCTCCGCCTTCACGATGTGAGCCAGCTGAAGCAGGCGCTGGTGGTAGCGAAGGTGCCCTGTTTCCTTGAGCAGCGGCAGCACCCGTTCCGATTCCTCGATACGGTCACGCAGGATCCCGTGACGCTCGCCTTCGAGGAAACCGTCATTGTTCAGCCAGGTGGACACGCACCCGGCGATATCGGCGTCGAGCAGCACCATATCGATGCCTGCCAGCTCCACACCGCGCAATCCGGCAGGAAAGGGCGCGTCCAGATGTTCCTGCCACAAGCGGGCTGCGGCTTCAGCACCAGTGGTTCTGCTCATGCGTTTCCTCTTCCTGCCGGGTTCTCCACCATGGATGCGTTCACCTGCTCAGACAACGGTTGCACACGAGGATTGCACGTCGCCGAGTACGGCACAGGCTCCGGCTGCTCCGGCGGACTCACCTCCCAACTCGTCGGCTCTGACGGTGAAGTGACCAGCTTCGACATCGAGTACTACCCGACCCGTTGGCCGACGTCATCCATCCACCACGAACGGGGCCTGGAGAACATCCGGTGCCACACCACCGACGGCACGGAAGGCCTCCGCGAACGGACCCCGTAGGACCGGCGGAAGCGGGTGTAGACCGTCCGCCACGACCCATAGCGTTCCGGCAGGTCGCGCCGCGAGTTGCCAGTACGGCTCCGGTAGACCACCCCCATGATGACCCGGCGGTCTGCCACCCGCGGCCGTCCGGTGACGGCCCGCGGTATCAGCGAGGCGCGCAACTCTCAGTCATGGTGAATGAGTTCATGGCGATGTATCACCCCACCGTGATCCACCGCTCGGTGATCTTTGCTTGAAGACGTACCCAAAGGGAAGTCACAGGAGATTTCGCACCCCTGTGCCACTTCAGTGACGTGAGTGCGGAACCTTTTCGTAGTGCGAATCCTCATATATGAGGCGTAGGTGTGCACAGGCACTCATGCCTGTATGCGCACCCACGCACACCATGAGCCACGCACGGCCTGAACATGAACCACGCCAACCTGTGCCGCTCAGGCGGCACTTGGGAAACGAAAGGTCTGCTGGATGAAGATTCGCCGCGCCCTGACGGCCGCCGCAGCGACTGCCGTGATAGCGCCCGCCGCCGTACTGGCCGCGCCGGCCGCCGCGTTCGCAACGCAGCCGGTGTCCGAGGCCGGTCTCCGTACGCCCGCCTCTCCCGAGTTACCCGATGCCGCAACACCGGCGATCCGGCCGGCGGATTCCGCTACGAGCGGCGGTAGAACGGGCACCCCGCACGACCCGCGGCGCCCGGGCGAAGCCGCTGCCGGTGGCTCGGCATCCCAGGACCACGGCGGGGCCGCCCGCCCCGCCCCAGGAAAGCCGCCGAAAGCCGCCAGGACCGCCGAACGGACCACTGGAACCACTGACGCGAGTGGTGCCACCGAGGGCGGCAAGGACGCCGGTGATTCCGATGATGCGGGTCAGCCCTGCGCGTTCGAGTCCGACCAGTTGCACGTGACCGTCGACGGGCTGCCGCACCAGCTGGCTGCGGGCGGCGCCTGGACCGCCTTCTCCATGAAGCTCACCAACACCACCGGCAAGCCTCTGGCGGAGGTCCAGCCCTTCCTGCGCGTGTCCTCCGCCGAAAATGTCGACCGGCCGTACTGGGAGCTGGAGACCGAGTACCGCGACGCCAAGACGGGGCGGTGGAAGACCTTCCATGACGCGGAGCCCGAGGACCTGTTCGGTTTCTTCGCCGTCGGTCCCCGCAGCACCCTCACGCTCCAACTGCGCACCCGCGTGGTCAAGAACGCCAAGCCCGGCGCCGGGTACGCGCTCGCCGCCGGCGACTTCCGCAACCGCGACGGTTCCTGTGGTTCGGCCAAGGAAGCCTGGTACGACTTCACCATCCTCCCCGCAGGCGCGAAGCCGACGCAGTCCCCGACCGCCAAGCCGAGTGAGCCGGGCAAGCCTGGTGGCGCGGGCGAAGCCGGCCAGAGCTCCGCGTCCGGCGGCGGTACGGGTGGTTCCGATTCCAGCGATGGCCTCAGTCCGCAGGGCGGCGGCCGCCTTGCCTCGACCGGCTCCTCGTCCGCGCTCCCGATGATCGCTCTCGCCGGCGGAGCCGCGATGGTGGTCGGCGCGGGTGCGGTCATCGGCGTGCGCCGCCGGAAGGGCGCAGCCGGTCCGGGCTCCACGGACACCACCGCGTAAGCCCAACCGTCTCTCCAAGAACCCGACTACCCAACGGTCCGCGGTCTTGGGACTCCATCGCACTGGAACAAAGTTCCAAGGGCCGGAACAACCAGAGAAGAGATCTTCATGAAGCTGCGCCACGCCCTGTCGATCACGGCCGCGACGGCCGCGCTGCTCCCCGTGGCGGTGGCCGTCGCGCCCGCTTCCCAGGCGGCCCCTGCCACGGACCTCCCGTCGTGCTCCGACGTCAGCAACGGGCAGCACGACAACAACGCCTTAGTGGGCCGCTCGTTCGGCGTACCCCATTCGATCGCTCTCGGCACTCACTGGACGACCTACACCGCCACGCTCACCAACTCCTCGGCGAAGGAGCTGAAGTCGTTCGAGCTCAGCGCCAATCTGGGCAGTTATGTCTACAACGAGGGCGAGCGCGACCTGAGCCCGTACGGCGATCTGCAGTACTGGGACACCTCGCAGCGCGCCTGGAAGACGCTGCGCCAGGCCAATGGAAACGCCCGCGGCGCCGTCCCCGGCCCGAAGACACTGAAGCCCCGCGAGTCCGTCCACATGCAGCTGCGGTTCAGGGTGGGTAAAGACCTGCCCCTGGACCATGCGTACGACGCGTTCACCAACCTCACCGGCACCTTCGTCGACCGCTACCGCGACACGGACTGCACGGTCCACGGCGAAGCCGGCGGCACTTTCTCCCCTCGCGAGGCCTGAGACCTGCGGGGGAGGCTGCCGCCGTCACGGCCCGACGGCGGCAGCCTCCCCAGGGCCCGTCCTCAATGGATCTTGCCCAGAGCAGGAGTGATGCGAGTGTGACCGCTGCTTCGTAGGAGGTGGCGGTCACACTCGTATCGGGTGGCGCTGCCAGCCGGTCTTCTCGGGGATCGTCTGCGCGATGCCGCGTCACCGCAGGTAGCCGCGTGAGCTGTAAGCCTTGTCCGCGGCCACATGAAGCCGTGCGGTCAATAGTCTCGCCGACTTGGGCGCCGTCGCCTACGGCCCTTCGGTACGACGGCAGCATGACGCCGCGTCGTCGGCAGCACCGATTCTGAGTGGAATGGTGTCCGCCGGCCGTCTGCCTCGTCCTGCTTGTCCGGAGCGGCACCGGCCGTATCCCGCAGCACAGGGGAGGCAGAAGGCGCAGGGGGTACAGGGGACGCAGGGGACGCAAGACTGCCGCTGACGGGCTGAGAGGCGCGGAAGATGCTGAGCGGCCGGAGCAGTTGGCGCGCTTGCACAGGGATAGCCGCGCGGCGTTCTCAGCCATCATCCGGTGGCCCTCCGGGTCGGTCTGACCCACCTCTAGGCCCCCCAGAGCCTCGTCGGCATTGCCGTGTCCACCCATTCCGGCGGCTCGACGGCTTCGTTCTCCACGGTGGGAGCGTCTGTAGTGGGCCCGTCCCGGCTCGAAGAGCCCCATCGCCTCGACAACGATTCTGGCGAGCGCGGACAGCACCGTGAGCCAGATACCGGTTCTCGCACCTTCGGACGGCCAGGCCGACCCTGCAACCACCGCGGCGAAAACGCCACTGGCGACGGCGCCCCACACGCGATGCGCCAGGAAGAGAAACCAGGGAACAGCCGGAGCCACGAACACTGCGATCGCAATGAGGACCGCTCCTGTCCACATGGTCTGTGCCCTCCTTTGCCGGGAACTCGGTGTCCGGGCGCCATGTCACGGGCCCGGAGAGCGGGCTACGAGTCATCGGGGTGTGCTCCGGGTGGGTCAGGCTTCTTTGCGAGGTCAGTTGGCATGCGGGCGGGTGAGAGATGCTATGAGTCAATACCTCTGTGTCGAATGGGTTTTGACCAGACGTCCGGATATCTGCCGGGAATGACTGATTCCTGGCAGAGGGCGCTCAATGTGACGGCGGGTGAAGACTCCGGCGTGGTTCGCTCCGTCGCTTGTGCGGGACCGGGTGATCCGCTGGGACCGTGGCATGCAGGGCGACGGCATGGACGCGACCGCGTGCGCGAGGGTTGCCGTTCGCGGTGGTACGGCTTCTGCGGAGGGCCCCGGGGGGTGGGTAGGCGGGGAACGGCCAACGGCCGCTCTGCAGTGAAGTGGGCAGGTTTTGCGGGAACCAGAGGCCCGCTCCGTACGACTGACTGGACCGGGTCCCGAAGCGGGGCCGGGGCTGTCGGGAGGGGTGCTGTGCGGGCCAACCGGGTCAGGGGATCGGAGGCTGTCGAGGCGGGCAGCGGTACGACGGGGCCGCCGGGTGCGGGGCCGGCGGTGGTGGTGCTGCTGACGTCGGCTATGGCGTTCTCCATGATGCAGTTGTTTGTCATTGGGGCGTTCGGGCCGCGGCTGGTGGGGGAATTGAGGATCTCCACGACGGTGCTGGGGCTGACCACGACAGCGGGCTTCGGGGCGGCCGCGTTGCTCTCGCCGCTGGCCGGGCGGCTGGTGGACCGGGCCGGGCCGCGGCGGTGCCTGGTGGCGCTGCTGGTGCTCACCGCGGTCTCGTTGGGGCTGATCGGTGCCGCGCCGGGGACGGTGGTACTGCTGTTGGCCGTCGCGCTCGGTGGTGTGCCCCAGGCCTTGGCCAACCCGGCGACGAACAAGGTGATCCTTGCCGCCTTCCCGGCCGAGCGGCGTCCCGGTGTGACGGGGCTGAAGCAGTCAGGGGTGCAGTGCGGGGCGTTCGTGGCGGGTCTGCCGCTGTCGTTGCTGGCGGCCGGTGTGGGCTGGCGGGGCGCGGTGTGGGCGGCGGCGGGTGCCGCAGCGGTGGCCGCGCTGTGGGCGGCCCGAGCGCTGCCGTCCGATCCGGCCGCCCCCGCTCGGGGTCCGGGCGCCGCCTCCTCGCCGCACGGCGTGACGCGGCGGCTGGCCTGCTTCTCGCTGTTGCTCGGCTGCGGTATCGCCTCGGTCAACACCTACCTCGCGTTGTTCGGTTCACAGCGGCTGGGCCTGGCGCCCACCACCGCGGCGGCGCTGGTGGCCGTGCTGGGAGTGGCGGGCATCGCCGGGCGCGTGGGGTGGTCGCGCGTGGCCGGACGGCCGGGGCGGGCCGAGGCGTTGCCCGCCCTGCTGGCGGCCGGAGCGGTGGGTGCGGCGCTGCTGCTCGCGGCCGCGCTCTGGCTCCATCCGCTCGTGTGGCTCGCCGCGGTGGCGGTCGGGTCGTTCGCGGTGTCGGCGAACGCGGTCTCCATGGTGGTGGTGATGCGCCGGGCCGCGCCGGGGCGGGCGGGGCAGGATTCGGCGCTGGTGTCGGCGGGCTTCTTCGCGGGGTTCGCCGTGGGCCCGCCGCTGTTCGGCGCCCTGGCCTCCGCGGCCGGGTACGGAACGGGCTGGCTCCTGGCGGCGGCCGAGTTCGCGATGGCAGCGGTCGTGGCCGTGCCGTTGATGCCGCGTCGTGCGGGAGCGCGCGATGCATGAGGCGGCCGACGACATGCGGTGGGCGGACCGGGCGCTGGCGTCCGTGTGGGAGCGGGTCCGGGTGACCGCGGACCAGGTCGGCCCGCGCTTTCCGCTGTATGCCGAGCCCGGCACCGGGGTCTGGAAGTCCACGTCGAAGGGGTCGTGGACGGGCGGCTTCTGGGCCGGGTTGCTGTGGTTGCGCGCCCTGGCCTCGGGGGCGCCCCGGGACCGCTCGGCGGCGGCCGAGTGCACCGGGAGGCTCGCGCACTGGCTCGATCAGGACACCGCGACCCGGGGACTGATCTTCTGGTACGGCACCGCGCTCGCCGCCGGGCCGGGCGGCAGCGGTGCGGCGGAGCAGCTGAGGGAGCAGGCGGCACGCGCGTGTCTGGCGGGGTACGACCCGGTACGCGGACTGGTGCCCTGGGGCGCGGCCTTCGGCGGTCCCCGGATGCTGGCGCGGGCAGATGCGGTGCCCGGGCTGGTGCCGTTGCTGGCGGGCTGGTCGGATGCGGGCAGGGCCGCGGCGTACGGGCATCTGACCCGGCAGCTGGAACTCAGTCTTGCCGAGCATCCTCCGCGTCCGGCATGGGCGGCCGCGAAGGACGGCTCGTGGACGGCCTGCCCCGAGCCGGCACCCGGGTGGAGCCGTACGGTGCCGTGGTTGCTGTTGGGGCTCGCGGACGGAGTGCACTGGCTCGGGGCAGGCGGTCTGTGGGCGGCGGCGGAGCAGCTTGCCGCGCCGCGGCTCGTCGCCGGCGTGCCGCTCGTGCCCGACGCACAGGACGGGAACGCCCAGGGCGGGAACGCCCCACCGGCCGGGAACGCCCGACAGACCGGGAACGCCCGACTCCACGGGCACGATGCGGGGCCGTTGGACACCTCTGCCGCGGCCATCGAGGCGGTGGCCTTGCTGAAGCTGGCCGCCCTCACCAGGGCTGCGGGGATTGGGAGGACTGGGGAGGCTGTGGGGACTGCGGACGGCGCCGACGCGCCGACCCGCCGGGCGCGTCGGATTCTGTACCGGTTGTGCAGCAGACATCTGACGGCCGGGGGCGCGTTGACGGCGGGTTGTTACGACGCGGGGCGGGGGCTCGCTCCCCGACACGAGCTGATCTGGGGGGACTTCTTCCTCGCCTTCGGGCTGGCGATCCTCACCGGGCTGACGGAGCCGTTCACGACATGACCCCGTAGCCGCGGAGCACCCGGCGGGCCACCGCCGCGATGTGCAGCTCGTCGGGGCCGTCCAGCAGCCGGGCCGCGCGGCCGGTGCGGAACAAACCGGGCAGTGCGGTGTCGGGACCGAGTCCGGCCGCGCCGTGCACCTGGATCGCGGCGTCCGCCACCTGCTGCAGCATGCGGGCCGCCGCCACCTTGGCCAGGCCGGTCTCCAGCCGTGCGTCGTCGCCCGCCGCCAAGCGGTTCACCGCCTCGTACACGAGCGGGCGGGTGGATCGGATGGCCAGCAGGGAGTCGAACACCATCTGCTGGACGAGCTGCCGGTCGGCAAGGGGGCCCGACGCATGCTGCCGGGTCCTGGCCCGTACACACATCAAGTCGAAGGCGCGCTCGGCCTGCCCGAGCCAGCGCAGACAGCGCAGCACCCGGCCGAGCCGCAGCCGCTCCCCCGCGATCCGCAGCGCCTGGCCCGGCTCGCCCACCAGGTGGTCCGAGGGCACCGTGACGCCGTCGAGTGCGATCTCCCATTGGCCCCCGGCCCCGAGCACCGGTACCTCGCGCACCACCGTGAAGCCGGCCGCGGAGGCGGGCACCACGAACAGGGACAGGCTGTCCGCGCCCCGCTCGGCGGCATCCGTCCGGGCCAGCACCGTGACCAGGTCGGCGTCTCCCGCACCCGTGATGAACCACTTGCGGCCCGCCAGGGTCCAGCTCCCGTCGGGCTCCGCGACGGCACGGGTCGCGGTCTGCGCGGGGTCGGTACCGGAGGTGTCGGGCTCGGTCATCGCATAGCTGCTCCGCAGCGCGCCGGCCGCGATCCCCGGAATCCAGCGGTCCCTTACGTGCTCACCGGCATGCCGGGCGAGCATCCGTACGTCGAGGAGGGGCCCCGAGCCGAGGGCGGCGGGGCCGTGGTCGCTGGCTCCCTCGGCCTCCGCGAGGTGTGCGTAGTGGGCGAGGCCGATGCCCTGGCCGCCGAACTCCACGGGCAGGGGAAGCGCCCACAACCCGGCCTGTTTCGCCTCCTGTTGCAGTCCGCGCAAGGCGGTACGGGCGGCCGCGCCGCCCGCGTCGAGGACCGGCTCGCACGGCATCACCCGGTCCCGTACGAATGCGCTCACGCGCTCCCGAAGTGCGGCCACTTCCGGTGGGCAGTCGGGCTGCCCGAACCCGGTGGGCCCCTGGGACGCGTCCGTTGCGGATGCCGTTTCCCCTGGATTCTGCGCGGCGTTCCTGGCGTTCACAGCTTTCCTCCACCTCACCGGGAACTCGGTGAACCGACGGTCCGACTTACTGGCTGTGGAGTTGGTCGGCGTCGGACGCCGCCTGGTTCCCGTGGATGTGAGCGAGCCATAGGGCGGTCCGCCCGCCGGAGAGGAGTGCCGTGGGACACCCCGCCGTCATCTGCGCGACCCAGCCGCTGGAGGGAGTTCGCCTGGAGGTATCGGGTCCGTCCGCGCTCACCTCCCCGGCGCTGGGCCATCTGCGAGCACTCGGCGCGACGGTTCCCGAGACGCCCCCGGCGCACGGCGGCCCCGCGCGCTTCGCGGCCGCGGGGAAGGGACCGGGAAAGGTCACCGCGCACACCGCGTGGGCCGACGCCCTGCCGGCGACCGCTGCCGTCGACGAGTCAACCGTCCAGGCGGCCACCGGCATGATGCATGTGCACGGCAGGCGCGACGGCCGCCCGCGCGGCCTGGCGGTCGACTACGCGGCGACCTGTGCCTCCGTGCTGACCGTGCAGGGACTGCTGGCCGCCATGCTGGGCCGGGCGCGCGGCGGTGTGCGCAGCACGCACGTCACCACCGGCGCCGACCGGGCCGCGCTGCTCACCCTCTCCCAGTACATCGCCGCGGCGAACGCGCCGGAGGCCGAGACGGTGGCGCCGGCCCCGGGCGGACCGCCGTTCACCGCCCGGTGCGGTACCCGATTCGAGCTGGAAGCGCTGGATCCCGTCCCGTGGGCCCGGTTCTGGCGGGAGCTCGGCGCGCCCGAGGCCGCGATACGCGCCGGCTGGCCGCCCTTCCAGTTCCGTTACGCCACTGCCTGTGCCCCGCTGCCCGAGGCGCTGCACCGGACGGCGCGCGACACCTCCTGGGCGCGGATCCGGCAGGCCGCGGCCGCCGCGGGAGCCGAGGTGTGTCCCCTGCGCCCGCTGGCCGACAGGGTTGCGGAGTGCGGGGGCGCGGCGCCGTGGACCTTGACGCCGCGTGCGGAGGCGTGGGCCGCGCCCGGCTCCGCCCCTGCCCCTGATCCTGCTCTTCCGCTCTCGGGGCTGACCGTGCTGGAGGCGGGCCGACGCATCCAGGCCCCGCTCGCGGCACACCTCCTCGGCCTGCTCGGCGCGGACGTCGTACGGATCGAACCCCCCGGCGGGGACCCGCTGCGCGGCATGCCGCCCTGCTGCTCCGACATCTCGGCGCGCTGGCTCGCCCTGAACAGGGGCAAGCGAGCGGTCCAGATCGACATCAAGTCCCGTGCCGGACAGGCGGAGTTGCGCGAGCTGGCCGCCGGTGCCGATGTCTTCCTGCACAACTGGGCGCCGGGCAAGGCCGAGCAGTTCGGGCTGGGCGCCGAGGATCTCGCGGCGGTCAACGCGGGCCTGGTGTACGCCTACACCAGCGGCTGGGCGGGGAGGCTGGCCGACGTCCCGATGGGCACCGATTTCATGGTGCAGGCCCGTACCGGTGTCGGCGAGGCGGCACGTCCCGCCGACGAGGCGCCGGCACCGTCGCTGATGACCCTGATCGATGTCCTGGGCGGGTTGCTCGGCGCCGAGGCAGTGGTGAGCGGGCTGCTGTTGCGTGAGCGCGTCGGTCGGGGGGTGCGGGTGGAGTCCTCGCTGCTGGGGGCCGCGGAAACGCTCACCGCACCGGCGTTGCGCAGGGCGATGGCCGGCGGGTCCCCGCGCCGGCCCGCGGGCTTCCGGCGCCCCCTGGCGACCGCGGACGGATGGCTGGCGCCGAGCGACGACTCCGCTCCGGCCGTGGGCCGTCGTGCCGCCGCGCTACGCGAGCTGACCTCACAGCAGGCGGTCGACGGACTGCACGAACAGGGCCTGTCCGCGACCGCCGTCGTCACCGAGCTCGGCGCCCTGCCGCACGACCCGCGGTTCGGCGGCGCCCTCACCCGTGACCCGCTCGGCTCCCTCGTCGTCCCCGCGCCCTGGAGATTCGCATGACCCACCCGCTTCACGATCTGGTCCCCGCCCCTCTGCGGCGTGCCTGGGCCGCCGAAGGGCACTGTCCCGACATCGATCTGTACACCCTGTTCCGGGCCCATCGGACCGCCCATCCGCTCCGTACCGCCGTGGTGGACGCACGGGGCGAGACCTCCTACGCGGAGCTGGACAGCCGGGCCCGATGTCTGGCCGCCGGTCTCGTCGAGGCCGGCATCCGTCCCGGTGACGTCGTGGGCGTCCAACTGCCGAACAGCGCAGCGGCGGTGACGGCCGATCTGGCCCTGGCCGCGCTGGGGGCCGTGGCCCTCCCCTTCCCGGTCGGGCGCGGCAGCCGGGAGGCCAGATCGCTGCTCGGCCGGTCCGGCGCCGGTGCGGTGATCGCGGCCATGGAGTACCGGGGCATCGAGCACGCGAGGGAACTCGCGGAACTGGCCGGGGAACTGCCCGCGTTGCGCACCGTGATCGCCGCGGGCCCCGGCCCTCTCCCCGCCGGATGCCTGTCGCTGGCCGAGCTGCTCGGCGCCGGCCAGGACAGCTTCACCCCGGAGCGTCCCCACCCCGACACGGCGGCCCGGATCCTGGTGTCCTCCGGCTCCGAGGCCGAGCCGAAGATGGTGGCGTATACGCACAACGCCCTCGCCGGTGGCCGCGGCAACTTCCTCGCGTCCCTGCTCACCGAGGGCACTCCCCCGCGGTGTTTGTTCCTCACACCGCTCGCCTCGGCGTTCGGGAGCAGCGGTACCGCGGTCACCCTCGCCCGGCACGGGGGAACTCTCGTCCTGCTCGACCGCTTCACGCCCGAGGCGGCGCTGGCGGCGATCCGCGCCCACCGGCCGACCCATGTGCTGGGCGTGCCCACGATGGTCCGCATGATGCTGGAGCAGTGGGAGGCGGACCCCGTCCCCGTCGACGGGCTGACGGCGCTGGTCCTGGGCGGCTCCGCGCTGGATGCGGCCACCCAGGAGGAAGCGCGCCGGGTGTTCCACTGCCCGGTGGTCAACCTCTACGGGTCCGCCGACGGCGTCAACTGCCATACGGGGCCGGCACGGGAGAGCGTACCGGCGGGCGGTCCGGGCGTCGTGGTGGGCCGGCCCGATCCGACGGTCTGCGAGATCCGTATCGCTCCCCTGCACGGCAGTGCCTCGACGGGGGCCGGGGAGATCCTCGCGCGGGGCCCGATGACGCCGCTGTGCTACGTCGGCGCACCGGAGCTGAACATGCGCTACCGCACCGCGGACGGCTGGGTGCGCACCGGTGATCTGGGGATGCTGGACGCGGACGGCACACTGCGCGTGGTCGGCCGCCTCAAGGACATCGTGATCCGTGGCGGGGCGAACATCAGCCCCGCCGAGGTCGAGGGCGAGCTCTCCTCCCACCCGGACGTGCGGGACGTGCTCTGTGTCGGTGTGCCAGACCCGTTGATGGGTGAGCGGCTGGCGGCCTGCGTGGTGCCGAGGTCCGGGCGCGAGATCACCTTGGCGAGTCTGTGCGCCCACCTCGACGCGTGTGGTCTGGAGCGCCGCAAGCATCCGGAGCGCCTGCTCACGGTGGCCGGCGAGCTGCCGCTCACGCCGGCCGGCAAACCCGATCGCACCGCACTGCGCGAGAGGCTCGCCGCCGCTTCCCCGAGTGCCCGGGAACAGACGGGATGACGCACGACGGGAGGGGCTGTCGAGCCGGGCAGCCCCTCCCGGCTCGACAGCCGCCTCTCAGGAGGCCGGTCAGGACGCGGCGAACGCCTTCTTCATCTGCTGCGCGGCCTTGCGGTAGACCCCGAGCAGGTCGAGGTCCGCTCCCGGGTAGTTGACGATGTTCAGCTGCTCGGCCCCCGATCCGGGCAGTACGGTCCCGGTCGACATGTTCTCGTTGTCGAGGACGAACTTCGGCTTCTTGCCGGACAGGGCGGACAACTGCGCCGGAGTGACCGCTTCCGGGCCGTAGGTCCCCACCACCCGCGCCCCGGCCAAGTCGGCCGCCCACCTGGTGAAGGCCTGCGATGCCACGGCGGGGGCCTTACCGCCCGGCCAGGCAGCCTTCACCTGATGGGACAGGGACTTCCACTGGCCGGTCAAGGTGGCGTTCCACTTCGCGGCGGCCTGCTGCGTTCCGAACGCCTTGCCCAGCCGTGTCACATTGGCCGTCGTCTTCGCGGGGGCGTTGTCCAGATCGAGCTCGATCATCTTCGCCTTGGATCCGGCCGCCTCCTTGATACGTCCGGCGAACGGTTCGAAGGAGGCGTACAGGACGTAGTCCGCTCCCGCCACGGCGGTCAGGTCGGTCGGCTTGAGGTCGTAGTCGGGCGCATGCCGGATCGAGGCGGGGACCAGGGACTTGACGTTCTTGGCGCCAGCCGCCCTGGCCAGTGCCGCCTCCCAGGAGGTGGTGGCGACGACGACGGGACCGGAGGACTTTCCGGACGAGTCCGCCGAAGCGTCCTTCGAGGACGCGCCGGAGGCACCACATCCGGAGACGAGCAGCAGCCCCGCGCTCAGCGCGGTGAGGGGACGGACGAGGACGCGGGCACGCGCCATGAGGAGTTTCTCCGTTCGGGTAGGAGATGAGCTGCCAGGGCGACGGCCCCCGCAGCGAGGACGAGGACCGGGCCGGGCGGCAGGTCCCAGGCAAGGGAGACGAGGAAGCCGACGACGTTGACCACGAGGCCGATGCCGACAGCCCACAGCGTGATCGACACCAGGGAGCGGCCGAGGCGGCGGGCGGCGAGCGCGGGCAGCAGCGTGAGGGCGTCCACCAGCAGCGCCCCCGTCAGCCGGATGGCGCCGGCCACCGCGATCGCCACCAGGACCAGGAGCAGCACGGTCAGCCGCTGCACCGCCACCCCGGAACACAGGGCGAGTTCACGGTCGTGCAGCAGCAGGGCCAGATCGCGGCGGCGCCAGACGAACAGGGCCGGCAGGGCCACCGCGAGTGCGCCCAGTACAGCGAGGTCGGCGGGGCGCACCGCCAGGATCGATCCCCACAGGAGCGCGAAGGCGCCGTTGGCGTTCACCCCCGACAGGGCCAGCAGCAACAGCGCGGCGGCGATGGCCAGACTCATCAACAAGCCCATGGCCCCAGAGAGTCCGTCGGCACTGCGGGCCAGCGGGGCAACTCCCGCGCCCGCCAGGGCACAGGCGACGAGGGCGCACAGCACCGGGTCCACGCCCAGCAACTGGCCCACGGCGATGCCCAGCAGCGCGACATGCATCATCGCGAAGCGCACCGGCATGATGTCCAGCCCGACGATCACCACGCCCACGATCGGCAACCCGAGCGCGGACAGGAGCAGCCCGGCCCCGGCCCGCTGCACAGGAACCAGTTGCAGGAGGTCGCCCACCTGCCCCCACGCGCTCACCGGACCTCCCGCAGCTGCCCGGCGGCCATTTCCAGCGTCCGGTCGCACCGGGCGACCATCGCCCGGTCGTGCGTGACCACGACCACCGTGACCGGCAACGTCGTGAGCACCTCGGCGGCTTCCTCCTGGCCCGCGAAGTCCAGTGCCGCCGTCGGCTCGTCGGCGAGCAGGACCCCCGCGCCGGCCGCCACGCACCCGACCGCCCGGGCCAGATGCATACGCTGGAGCTGCCCGCCGGACAGGCTGCTCAGCGGCCGGTCGGCCAGTGCGCCCACGCCCAGCCGCTCGGCCGCCTCGGCCGCCTGCGCCGGGGAGCCGCTGCTGGCCAACAGCTCCCGCGCCAGCAGGGGGAAGCGCCCGGCGGCGGGCCGCTGGGGAATCCAGGCGCAGGCCCGCCGGCGCCAGGACCGCTCCGCGGCCGTCCGGTGGCCCCGCCCGCCGACGAGGATCTCGCCGTCGGCCTGCCGGTGCAGGCCGAGCACCGCGCGCAGCAGAGTCGTCTTGCCTGATCCGTTCGTCCCGGTCAGCGCGACGCGTTCACCGGCGCCGACATCCAAATCCACACCGGCCACCGCCTCCAGACGGCCGTGCCGGCACGCCACGCCCCGAAGCCGTAGATCGAGGCCGGCCGCATCGCGCGCCGGCCGTTCCGCCGGGGACCCTGACTCTTCATCGCTGCACTCCACAGCCAGCTAGTCGGAAGACCGGACGGTTCAGTTCCCGTCGATTCTCTCCGGTGTCGGTGAGCCTCGCTCTGCCGCAGCGGCCACGGCGGTCGCCGCCACGGTGGGACCGGCCGAACCGGAAGAGCAGTGACCGGCTCAGGGGCCGATCGCCAACGGGGCACAGAAGACCTCACGCCTCCTGTGCCCCGTGGCCTCATCCCGCCGGCAGCGGCTCACGCCACCGAACCGGCCACCTTCCACGACCGACCGCGGGAATGCTGCTTCCATTCCTGTGCCACGGCGGCGGCCCGGTACGCGGGCTCACCGTCGGCGGCGTCGAGCAGCGCGATCAGCGTCTCGCGGGCCCGGGCCACCCGGGAGCGGACCGTGCCCACAGGACAGCCGACGACAGCGGCCGCCTCCGCGTACGGCAGCCCGAGCAGTTGGGTGAGCACGAACGCTTCCCGTCGCGACGGCTCCAGGGCGGAGAGCAGATCGGTCAGAGCCACCCCCTCGTCGAAGCCCGGACCGGTCTCGCACTGCGCCTGCTCCGCCACGACCTCCCAGTCGGCGAGCCCGGCGACCCGGGGCCTGGCCTTGTTGGCGCGGATCCGGTCGGCGACCGTACGGCGGGCGATGGTCAGCAGCCAGGTACGGGCCGAGGACCGGCCCTCGAACGCGGGCAGGCTGCGCAGGGCACGCAGATAGGTGTCCTGCACCAGGTCGTCCGCGGCCTGGGCGTCGCGGCTCAAGTGCGTGACATACCGCAGTACATGACGCTGGGTGCCCCGCACAAAATTCTCCACCGCCGCTTCATCCCCCGTACGGGCCGCCAGGGCCCACCGGGTCACCTGAGCGTCCTCCGCCTCACGCACGCGAGCCCTCCCCTCGCCGCACATCACCTGACTCGGGGAGGACGGGCGGACACACGGCCCCGATTCCCGCTGCCGCAACGCGGGATATCGGAAGAGCGGGCCCGGCAGCACGCCGCTGGAACGGCTGCGGCTCGCGTGGTGAACCCACCGGCCTGCGATCCGTCCCGGCCGACCTGACGAGCGGGGCGTGACCTTTGTGCGGAGTGGGGCGAATGGCGGTAACAAGATCGGCCGTGGGCACCTGGGATGCCAACGTCCGGACAGGCGTCATCATCTGGAGTCCTTCGCGTCATCCGGTCGCCGTGCGTACGGACGGACGGACCGGCGGAGTCGGGGGCAGGCGCGGCCGCCGTCTCTGCCACTCACGACGTCCGCACCCGTGTCAGCTGCTGTCAGCAGGCAGCCGGCTCCCGCGGAGGACCGCGCAACGACACCACATGGGCCAGCAGTTGTTCGCGCAGGGCCCGGCGCGGCCTCTGCTCCGGTACCCGGGCGTCCTGGAGGACCGCGGGCAGCAGGGGACGCACCGCAGGGAAGATCCGCCGGAAGACGACCAGGGACACGGTCCGTACGACCCGGAAGACCGCCTGCTCCCCGCCCCACATCCACCAGGCACTCAGCGCCGCGACCACCACATGGGCCGCGAGCATCGGGTGCCCACCGTTCTGCATCCCTTCGTGCAGCGACGGCGGCATGCCGCCCATCGGGTCGCGGACGAGTCGACTGCCGAACCGCGCGGACGAGAGCAGCGTCCCGCCGTCACACGCCAGCGCCTTCCGCACCAGCCGGACCAAGGACCACGAGCCGTCGCCGTGGCCCGGGGCCGTCTGGCTGAGCGCGAACGCCGTGTGCAGCGCCGCCTGGGTACCGGCGGTCAGCAGCCCCACCGTCACGGGCCCGCGCTCGCGCCGGGCGAAGCACCACGCACCGGCGGAAGATCCCAGAACAGCCGCGAGCACCACGTGCCACAGCAGCGGCGATCCGGACGACAGCGCGTGCCCGAGAGCCGTGAGCAGCACACAGACCGTGGCGAACGCCACGGCCCGCAGGCCCCTGAGAACGTATCCGGCTTCCATGTCGAGCCCAGCTTGCACCCCGTCTGCTGCTCCGGACCCCGGAGTGGGAAAGGTGCTCAATCCTGGAGCGAATTCGTCTGGTGAGCGGCGCGCCCCTCCGCGTCGCATGGTGACCCGCCTGAGGCCACGGAGTCGCCTGGTGCCCCCATCTGATGCCACGAATCACACGACCCACGCCGGGCTCGTAGGCCTCTTTGGTGGCAGGTCGCCCGTGAAGGCTGCTTCTCCGGCCCTGTCCTGCCCGGCCTTACCCTGCCCGGTCGGCCGGTCGCGTCCGCACCTCAAGACTCAGACCTCAGGCCTCAGGGAAGGCACGAGGGGATCACTGCCGCCTACGTGTCGGCGTACCGCCGGAGTACGTCGCTGGTGTGCTGGAACTCTTCCATCAGGCGGGTGGCCTCGACGACGAGTACGCCATACGGGCGGGTGGGGTCCGCGAGGGGCAGGCCGTCGCTCTCGGCCTGTTCGGCCACCTGCCGTCGGTAGCGCTGGGCCCGGTCCGCCAGTCGGCACAGTTCACCGGCCTGGGTGGCCAAGTGGTCCTCGTCCAGGGTGCTGAGGAGGCGGGCGTTGTCGGCGATGGCCGCCAGAAACGTGCCGTAGCGCTCGAGGAATTCCCGGTAGTTGTAGCTGGTCTCGGCGTCGCGCCACTGGTCGAGGCTCCGGGTGAGGGAAGCGGCCTGGTACAGGGCCCGTTCCAGCGCTTCCAGCACGGCACCGTAATTCTCGAAACCGGTGTGCCGGCGATGGCGGCGGAGCAGGCGCCGCGGGTTGAAGTAGAGGCTCTCCTGCGCCGTGCGGATACCGGCCTGCGCCTGGGCGATCAGCTCCCCGGTCTGCGCGGCCCGAGTGCGCCACTGCTGGGTGTGCTCCTCGTCGAGTTCGCCTGCCGACAGCACGGGATGGAGGTCGCCGATCAGTTCGCACAGGGTGTGGGCGAGGGTGCGGACGCTGTATTCGGCGCTGCGAAACCGCATCGGCGGGAAGACCACGAGGTTCACGGAGAGGGCCACGACGGAGCCGATGAGGACGAGCAGCACGATCTGCCCCAGCTGGCTGATCTTTTCCGGAAGCCCCGTCGCGGAGGCGTAGGTGGCGAAGGCGAAGAACGCCGCCGTCGGCACCTGGCCGCCTTGCACTCCCAACGCCGACCACCGCCCGATCAGGAGGGCGACCAGGGCCACCAACGCGAAGGTGACGACCTGAGGCCCCACCAGGAAGCCCAGGGCGATCTGCACGGCCACTCCGGCCGCTACCGCCCCGACATAACGCAGTGACTGCACCAGCGACTGATAGATGGTGACCTGCATGATCAGCACCGCCGAGAACGGCGCGAACGCCGGCGACTGTGCGTTCAGGAGGTCGGAGGAGATCACCCACGCGATCGTCGCGGCCAGGGTGCTCTTGCCGATCAACAACGCCGTATGGCGTTCCGGGCCGTCCGACCCCAGTGCCCGACGCCACCACTGACCGATGCGGGCGAACCGGCCTGCCTCCGACGGCGTCGCCTGAGGCGCATAGCCGACCATGCGTACCCTCCGTTTCCTGTGCCGGCCCGCACCGGCGCCAGGCCTCCTGCTCAGCTCGTGCCCGGCAACGGTAGACACACCCGTACCGGGAAGTGCGGCACCTCTCTGCGGGAACGCGGGCGACGTCGGCCGCCGTGCCACAGCGTCCGCGAGGCGGCGGCCGTCGACGATCGGCGGGGCCAAGGACCTTGTAGAGGCGCTCACACCACTGCGACGGGCCGCCCGGTGAGCAGGGGGCGGCCGTACCTGTTCGGGTGAACGGCGGCTGGGGGAGAGATGCGCGGGAGCAGCCACGGGCAGCAACCGTATGCGGGGCTTCGCGCTGGGGACCGCGTTAGCCGGCCGGTCGGCGTTTCGGTGAGGTGGGAGGAGGGTGCGGTATCCGCGTGCACTTCCGTATCGTCCCGGTGAGGCCGCGGCCGGCGCGGGGAGTCGCTGCGGCAGGTCTGCTGGTGGCGGCGTCGGTGGTCTACAACGACTGGATGCTGCAACTCTTCCTGCCCACGGGGCTGCTGCAGCGGGACTCCTACGTCAGCGAGCTGTTCGCCGCCGACCAGCCCTACCAGCTCCTCCCGACACGGCGACCCGGCTCTGAGTTCGGTGCGCCGATGGGGACCTTGGCTGTTGGCGGTCTCCATGGCGGCCGCCATCTCCACCGTCGGGCCGTTCTTCGGGCACCCGGGCGGGCACGGCCTGGCGCAGCGCATCCGTCTGGTCTCGGAGGGGGTGTGGTTCGTGCTGTTGGCCAGGGCGGCGAGCGCTCGTTGCGGACCGGCTGACGGGCGGCGGCGGCAGGCCGGCCGGCTTGGCCGTGTGCGCGAGGACCCGTCGGCGAGGCCACTCTCCGCCCGGCCGGCCGGCAGCCCTCCCGACAGGCCGCCCGGAGGTCCGCCCGGAGGCCCTCCCGACAGTCCCTCGGGAAGTCCTCCCGGCGGCTCTCCGGGCGGGTACGAACGATCAGAACGATCAGTGAGGGCCGTACGCCGGCTTCGTCAGGTCGTGAAGCGGTCGGGGTCGGCCGCCTCCCAGTCCTGTCGCCAGTCCTGCGGGGGGTCTGCCAGGAGTTGGCCGGGGGCGAGCCAGTCATACAGGTCGGCGTAGGAGCAGACGGTGCGGGGGTCCAGTCGTCGACGCAGTTGGTGAGGAGCCAGTTCGGCGGCGTCATGGATACCCATCGAGGCCATGATGTGCAGGGCGCTGCGCACGGTGGCCTCTTGATAGCGGCGGACCCGCTGGGATTTGTCTTCGACGTTCAACGCACGGGCACGGCGCGGGTCCTGAGTGGTCACACCCACAGGGCAGGTGTTGGTGTGACACCGCTGCGCCTGGATGCACCCGACGGCGAACATCATCGCGCGCGCGGCATTGGTGTAGTCGGCGCCTTGGAGCAGCCGTTTGACCAGGTCGGTGCCGGTGGCCACCTTGCCGCTGGCGCCGATCTTGATACGGCCCCGCAGTCCTGTGCCCATCAGGGCGTTGTGGACGGTGATCAGTCCTTCGGTGAGAGGGGCGCCCACGTTGTCCGCGAATTCCAACGGGGCGGCGCCGGTGCCGCCTTCGGCGCCGTCGACGACGATGAAGTCCGGTGTGGTGTTCTCTTCCATCATCGCCTTGCAGACCGCGAGGAATTGCTGTCGCGAGCCGACACACAACTTGAAGCCCGTCGGCTTGCCAGCGGCCAGCTCCCGCATTCTGGCGATGAACCTGACCAGCTCTCGCGGAGTACTGAACTGCCGATGGTAGGGCGGCGATATGACGGTACGGCCTTGGGGCACCTCACGTACACGGGCTATCTCCGCGTTGACCTTGCCTCCCGGCAGCACTCCCCCGATGCCGGGTTTCGCTCCTTGCGACAGCTTCAGGGACACGCATTTCACGTGCTCGTGAGCTGCTTTGGCGGCAAACTCCCGCTCGTCGAAAGCGCCGTCGGCGGTCCGGCAGCCGAAGTAGCCGGTACCGATCTCCCAGATCAGGTCCCCGCCGTGGCGCAGGTGGTATTCCGACAGTCCGCCCTCGCCCGTGTCGTGAGCGAAACCGCCCTCGGCCGCTCCGCGATTGAGGGCGAGAATGGCGTTCGAGGAGAGCGAGCCGAAGCTCATCGCGGAGACGTTGAGCAGTGCCATGTCATAGGGCTGCGTGCAGTCCGGTCCGCCGATCCGGACCACGGGGGCCCGATCGGGCACCGGTTTCGGGGCCATGGAGGGCACCAGGAACTCGAAACCGGGTTGATAGACGTCCTGTTCGGTACCGAATGCCTCTTCGGCTTCGGTGCCCTTGGCCCGCTGGTAGACAATGCTGCGAATGTCGCGGTCATAGGGACGGCCGTCGGTATTCCGCTCGACGAAGTACTGCTGCATCTCCGGGCGAATCGATTCGAGCAGGTAGCGCATATGACCCAACACGGGGTAATTGCGTAGCACCGAGTGCCGAGGCTGCAGCACGTCCCATAGGCCGATCACGGCCAGCGACACCAGTGCACCGGCCGGCAACCACCACCAAAGGGAGTGCGCCACCGCCAGGACCAACGACGTGACCGCGGCGAACATGACGATGACGAGGAAAGCCAGCCGGTACATATCGGGTTAACCGCATTCCTTCCAGGGCTCGTGCACTTCCGACAGGTTCGGTCCGTGCGCTCCCGGCGCCGCTACTGAGCCCCGGGCCGGTCTCCACGGTGGCGGTGGCCGGGGAGCATCTCCTGGACCTTGGCCTTGATCCCCTGGCGGATCATGCCGCCGCGGTCGCTGTCGCCCTTGATGATGGCGGCGGCCGTGGCCTCCATCTGGTCGAGGTCGGCGTGCGGGGGGATCGGCGGTACGGCCGGATCGGTGCGGAAATCGAGGACGAACGGCCGGTCGGCGGCCAAGGCCCTTCGCCAGGCCGGCTCGACCTCGCCGGGCTCCTCGACACGGGCTCCGTCGAGTCCGATGGAGCGGGCGAAATCGGCGTACGGAACGTCTGGCAGTGCTTGGGAGGCGAGGAACTGCGGAGCCCCGGACATGGCGCGCATCTCCCAAGTGACCTGGTTGAGATCCTGGTTGTTGAGCACCGCGATGATGAGCTGGGGGTTCTGCCATTCCTTCCAGTACTTGGCGGCGGTGATGAGTTCGGCCATGCCGTTCATCTGCATGGCGCCGTCGCCGACGATCGCCACCGCGGGGCGTTCCGGGTGGGCGAATTTGGCGCCGATGACGTAGGGCACGCCTGGTCCCATGGTGGCGAGGGTGCCGGAGAGGGACCCGCGCATCGTGCCGCGCATACGCAGGTGCCGCGCGTACCAGTTGGCGGCCGAACCGGAATCGGCAGCCAGGATCACGTCGTCGGGCAGAAGGGCGTCCAGGGCGTGCACCACGTATTCGGGATTGATGGGTTCCGCGTCGACGGCCGCGCGTCCCTCCATCACCTCCCACCAGCGAGCCGTGCCCTTCTCGATCTTCTTCCGCCATGCTCCGTGCTCCTTGCGCTGGAGCTGCGGCAACAATGCCTGGAGTGTGGCGCGCGCATCCCCGACGAGGTTGACCTCGAAGGGGTAGCGCAGGCCCACCATGTGCGGGTCGATGTCGATCTGGACTGCGCGGGCCTGGTCGAGCTCCGGGAGGAACTGGGTGTAGGGGAAGCTGGACCCGATCACCAGCAGGGTGTCGCAGCCCTGCATCAGGTCATAGGAGGGGCGGGTGCCGAGCAGGCCGATCGCCCCGGTCACGTACGGCAGTTCGTCGGACAGCGCGTCCTTGCCCAGCAGCGCCTTGGCCACGCCGGCGCCGAGAAGGTCGGCGAGCTCCTCGACCTCGGCACGGGCGCCGCGTGCGCCCTGGCCGATCAACACGGCGACCTTCTCACCGGCGTTCAGCACCTCGGCGGCCCGAGCGACCTCTTCCTCCGCCGGGACAGGGGCGTAGGCGGCGACTCCGAGGCTGGACGGGACCATCTTGAAGGCGTGGGTGGGCGGGCTGTACTCCAGTTCCTGCACATCGGCGGGGATGATCACCGCGGTCACCGTCCGCCTCGCGTACGCGGTGCGCAGGGCACGGTCGATGACGTTGGGCAATTGCTCGGGGACGGTGACCGTCTCGCAGAACTCGGAGGCGACGTCCTTGAAGAGGCTCATCAGGTCGACCTCCTGCTGGTAGGAGCCGCCCATCGCGCTGCGGTGCGTCTGCCCGACGATCGCCACCACCGGAACGTGGTCGAGCTTTGCGTCATAGAGACCGTTGAGCAGATGGATCGCACCGGGCCCGGACGTTGCCGCGCACACCCCGACCTTGCCGGAGAACTTCGCGTATCCGACCGCCTCGAACGCGGCCATCTCCTCGTGTCGGGCCTGGATGAACGTCGGTTTGTTGTCCGCGCGTTCCCAGGCGGCCAGCAGCCCGTTGATGCCGTCACCGGCGTAGGAGAAGACATGCTCCACGTCCCACTCACGCAGCCGTTGCAGGACATAATCGGAGACCTTGATCGACACGGGGTTTCCTTTCTCTGCGCGGCAGGCATGGTGCTACCGCTTCAGCTGTTGCTGGGGGCCGCTGGTGCAGCGGTTCGGTTGCTCATGGCCCTGGACGATGACACCGAGGGCGGACGGCCTGGCGCGCGCCCGAACGGACGCGGAGGCCGGGGGGGCTCGCGGTGGGGCGGCCGGGCGGGTCGGTGGGATCGTGGCCGGGCGGGTCGGTGGAACGGTCGACGCCTCGGGCGTGCGATGGAGGTGGTGGGGCGGGTCCCGGGATCCTGCCGGGTCCTTCCCGGTTCGGGCCGGTGATCGGGCCGGTGATTCAGCCGGGCCTGAGGTGGCTCACGCCTCGGCAAGGGGCCGAGCCCCCACGGTGTACTCCGACGCTGCTGGTGCCGCCATGGCGCTCCTCCCGGTGTTCTTCGTTCTGCGCTCTGCCGCCTCGGTCCTCGCCTACCCTGCAGCCATCCGAAAAACCTCCGGGTCACCACACGCCCCGCCGCCTCGTACACGACGCTGAACCGCCGCCGTGGCCCACTTCATGGCAACGTGCCGGGACTCAGGTCTCCCTGTTCCGGCTGCCCGTGCCGGCGCCGGAGCAGTCGACGGGAGTGCAGGAAGGCCCTCGCCGCCAATGCCGGGAAGGCGACGACACCGACCACGCCGGAGACCACAGCCGACTCACCGGCAGGCGCCTCCAGCACGGCGGCCAGCAACTGCGCACCGGCCAGCGCCGCCAGCCCGAGGTACACCCAGCCCGCCCAAGCGGGGCCTTCACGTGCCGCGTAGGAGGGGGCCGGAGCAGTAACGCTGCGTTGCACCATTGTCTCCGTGTACCCCCGCGATCCCGGATGAGACGCTCGGCCCACGGCTCTCAGCAACGCTGCCGACGCGGCCGCCTCGGCAGCAACGGCAGCAACGGCTCGATCCATCACCTCCCGGGCAGCGCACTGGAGCACCCGGAACGGTGGATAAGTCCGCCTCTTAAAACTTCCAGGTGGACTTGCGGGAGACCGAGGCCCGGCGGCGGCAGCCCCTTCGGCCACAACAAGGTCGTCCCCTTGCCCAAAACCCGCCGCGCGCCCGCTACGGGCACGGAATCCCACACCCCTGTACGGAGCAGCTCGTGACATCGCCGGACAACCCCGCGCCCGCTAGGTCCCGCAAGCCGCCTCACCTGCTCCTGCAGGCCCATCAGACCCAGCAGGTGCCGCTCAGCTCGCCGCCGCACCGCAGCCTCCGGGCGCGCAACATACCGGCGATCACCGCACTGTTTGCTGCGAGTGTTCTGGTGCTTTCCGCCTGTGCCGATGAAGGCGGAGCGGGTGGTGCGGACGCCGCGTCGGCCAAGAACATCTCGGTTGCCAAGATCAAGGTCTCATCGAAGGACGGCGCCACCGGTGCCGGCATCACTGGCACGAGTGTGACGGTATCCGGCGGCAAACTGACCGAGGTGAAGCTCACCGAAGCGGCGTCCGGCAAGAAGGTCAGCGGTGCCATATCGTCCGACGGCGCGTCCTGGAAGCCCGGCGTCCGGCTGGAACGCGGCACCAAGTACCACCTCACAGCGAATGCCGAGGACGCCAAGGGCCGGTCCGCCACCGAGAACACCACCTTCACCACGGTCTCCTCGGCCAACAGCTTCATCGGCTCCTACACGCCCGACGACGGCAAGACCGTCGGCGTCGGCATGCCGGTGTCCTTCAACTTCGACAAGGCGATCAGCAACAAGAAGGACGTCCAGTCCCACATCAAGGTGACGTCCAGTAGCGGCCAGCAGGTCGTCGGCCACTGGTTCGGCACCCAGCGCCTGGACTTCCGGCCCGAGGACTACTGGAAGGCCGGCTCCAAGATCACGATGAAGATCGACCTGGACGGCGTCAAGGGCGGCCAGGGCATCACCGGTGTGCAGTCCAAGACGGTGTCCTTCACCATCGGGCGCTCGCAGGTCTCCACCGTCGACATGAACACCCAGACCATGACGGTCAAGCGGGACGGCAAGACCTACAAGTCCATCCCGATCTCCGGCGGCAGCCCCGACCACCCGACCTACAACGGCCAGATGGTCATCTCGGAGAAATTCGAGCAGACCCTCATGGACGGCGCCACGGTCGGCTTCACGAGCAAGGAAGAAACGTACAAAATACCCGACGTCCCGCACGCCATGCGCCTGTCGTCGTCCGGCACCTTCGTTCACGGCAACTACTGGGGCTCCCCGTCCGTGTTCGGCAACTCCGGCACCAGCCACGGCTGCATCGGCCTGCGCGACCAGCAGGGCGGCGGGGGCGACACCCCCGGCAAGTGGTTCTTCAACGAGTCGCTGGTCGGCGACGTCGTCGTCGTGAAGAACTCGCACGACAAGACTGTCAAGCCCGACAACGGACTCAACGGCTGGAACTTGTCCTGGTCCGACTGGAAGGCCGGCAGCGCGGTTTGACGTGTGGGCCACCCCGTGTGGCGGCCACCAAGGGAATCAGAGCAACAGCGTGCGGTAGGACCGTCGGCACCCAAGTGCGTCGGCTGGGCCGGGCGTTGCGGAAACCTGACGCGTTGTTGTCGAAGTCGAGGGGGAGGACGCGGGGGCCGACGGAGGTGCGAAGGGCGCGAGTGCTAGATTCTCAACAAGCGTTTATTTTTTGAGAAATCGGCCGTGAAGTCCGCGGCGGGGCCCACGCCGTGGCGCCCGCACCGCATCGTGGAGAGCGAGCACCATGCGCATCCTCATCACCGCACAGGCAATCTATTCGCACCTCGCACCCTTGGTTCTGCCCCTGGCCGAAAGGGCCCAGGCGGCGGGTCATGAGGTGGCCATCGCCACCGGCTCCAGCGTGGTCGAGCACATCGAGAAGCGCGGGCTCACCGCGTTGACGCTGCCCCACCTCCAGTCGATGGGGGAAGCGTTCCAGAGCGGTGGGCTCCGGCCTCCGCCGGGCATGGCGAAGGCCGGGTCCGTGACCGTCGAGCTGGCGCCGGAATTCTTCGCGGCGGCCTTCGTCGGGCATCTCGCCGAGCCCAGTGCCCAGGATCTCCTCGAAGTGGCGAGGGACTGGCGACCGGACCTGATCCTCCACGAGTCGACCGAGTACGGCGGCTATCTGGCGGCGGAGAGCCTCGGCATCCCGCACGGCGCTCTGGACATCGCGCCGATGGCGCCCTATGCCCACCCCGCCGTGGCGGAGGAGCTCAACCGGCAGCGGGGGAAGCTCGGCCTGGCGCCGGTCAGCGACGCCTGGCACCCGTTCCGCGCGTTTCGCGCGGGGGTCGTTCCGGAGGACTTCTACCCCACGGACAGCCGGCTGCCCGGCGCCCGCTACTACCAGGTCCCCACCCAGACGGCACAGGGTGGTCTCGACCCGGAGATCGCCCAACTCCCCTCGGACCGGCCGCTCGTCCTGGCCACCCTCGGCTCGAACGCCACCCGGCTGCCCGGCGGCGCTCACACCCTGCTGAACACCATCATCGAGAGCCTGGGAGAGCTGCCGGTCACCGGTGTCGTCGCCCTGGGTGCGGACCGCGACCCGCAGCAGTGGGACGGGCCGCGCCCCGACAACGTCCATCTGACGTCGTTCGTCCAGCAGGAACTGCTGCTCCGGTCCAGCGACCTGTTCCTCACGCATGCAGGTTTCAACGGCACACGGGAGGCGCTGGCGTCCGGAGTTCCCATGGTTGCCGTGCCGTTGTTCGCCGAGCAGTCGCACAACGCCAGCCGGCTCCAGGAGCTGGGCGTCGGGACCCGAATAGACGTCCAGGACGTCACACGCGACGCGCTGGCCTCGGCGATGCGTAACGTACTGGAGGACCGCTCCTACCGGTCCCGCGCCCAAGGCATCCAGCGGCGGACCCACGCGCTGCCGGACCTCGACCGGCTGGTGGAGGACGCAGCGGCGCTGGCGGCCTGAGCGCGGCGACGGTCGCTCGCACAGGTCTCCGGGCTGGTTTCACTGAACCCTTCTGCCGCGCTCCGGCCGTGGAGGCTCCACCGGCCGGAGCGCGGTAGGGCTCCCCAGACGGCAGCACGGCCGGACTCCGCAGGCCCAAGCCGTCGAGGGGGGCGTGCGCCCTTCCCAGTGCCCATGTCGGCTCCTCCCCTGCCGAGCCTTCCGGATCCGCCTCCGTCAAGACCTCGGCGCCGCCCGGAGGTACTTGTAGCATCAGGACCGGCACCGGAAAGGGGACCGACTTTGACCTGCGCCGATGCAGTGACGAATGCGCCCGGACAGGCCGCGGAGCGGAAGGCCGGTTCAGGCGGCCCGGCCAAGGAAGCAACGCTCAGCGAGCGCAAAGGCGAGCGCACCCGTCGGCGCATTCTGGCGGCCGCACGACGGAAGTTCGCGGAGGTCGGCTTCGAGCGCGCCACCATCCGGGCCATTGCGACCGAAGCCGACGTGGACAAGTCCTCGGTGATCCAGTACTTCGGTTGCAAGCAGGACCTGTTCCGCGAGGCCGTCCACTGGCAGATCGCCCATGACGAACTCACCACCGACGACCCCGGCCATACGGTGGAGAACCGCCTGCGCGGCATGCTGGACAACTGGGCGGCGGATCCGGACAGCCCCATGGCCGTGCTCCTGCGGACCAGCATGACGAGCGACGAAGCGGCAGAGCTGCTGCGCCGGCATGTCACCGCGGAGGTCACCGATCACATCGCCGCCACCATCGATACCCCCGACGCACGGCTGCGCGCCGCGGTGTTCAGCGCGATCATGATGGGCGTCGCCACCCAGCGCTTTCTGCTGCACATGCCCGGCCTGGCCGACGCGGACGTGGAGGACATCGTCCGGATCACCACTCCCCTGCTCCGCAGCCTCGTCGCCCCGGACGCGTGAGGCCTCAACCGCCACCACGAGACCCGGCGTCCGGCCCGCGACGAGACCTCACACGGCTACGACGCGCGCCGCACCTCCGGTTCGCCGTCCAGGGAGCCAGAGGTGCGCCGCCCACCCTCATGGAGTGCAGTTGCCTCAGGCCCCTTCGCACGCCACCCATGTCCTGGTCGCGGCGTTTCCGACCTGTCTCGCCGCTGACGTGCGACGCGTCTTGGCTGTCGTACCGGACACCGGGCTCGCGCCGATGGACTCCTTCGAGGTCGAGGTGCAGGGCGAGACCGTCGACCTCCCCTCACGCATCTGCAACGAGGAGCCGGGCGCCGACTCGACCCGGCTCCTGACCGGAACCCAGCAGGTGATTTTGCATTGCCTGTACTCCCGGCACAGTGCGGGTCGGGTCCGCCAGCACCACCTCGAACAGCTCGTGGGGTCGAGGGAGCCGTGGGTGGTCCCGTTCGTGGTGCAGTTGGCCGGCGAGTACGTGCTGGAGATCCTTGAGGTGATCGGGCAGCGGCTTGCCGGCCTCGCCGTCCCGGGCTCTGCCGAGCGCAGGCTCTATGGGGAGTTCATCACGCGGAACCCAGCGTTCTTCGCGCGCACGGAGCGACGAGTGGTGAGCTACTGGTCGTGCTACTACCGCTGGAAGTACCCGGTGTTCGGGGCCTATCCGGGGGGCGCACTGATGGAGGCGTTCCGGGCCGCCGCGTCGGAACAGCTGGGCGCACGGTGGCCACGCCATACGCCACCTCCGCTACGGGTGGCCTGAAGACGACCCACGCCTTCCCGCCACCGAGGAGAGCAAGGCCCAGAGCCCGGGAGGGGATGCCCCGCATGGACCACGACAGGCCGTGAAGACGACGCGCGTGCGGCCCGGCACCGTGGGCGCCGGGCCGCAACGATGACGGTCAGCAGCCGGTGTTGTGCAGACCAGGTGTCTCGAAGTCACCCTGGCCCTCGACCGCCAGGACACCGTAGATGGTGCTGCAGCCCAGGTCCTGGTTCTTGAACTTGTACGTCTTGGTGTCCCCCTTCTTGACCGTGTACGCGTTGCTGAAGTGCTTCGAGTGGCCCTTCCGGTAACCGAACTTCACGGTCACCGCGGAACCGCCGGTCTTCCCGTACACGAGGTTCACGGTGTGGCCGCCGTCGATGATGCCCACACAGAACGAACCGTTGGACAGCGAGGTGCAAGAGGGGCCGGCGTTGCGGACCGCACCGGCCGGCTCGCCGGCCGAGGCCGGAGCCGTCAGGCCCGCGGCGGCGAGGAGGGAGGTGGCGGCTATGACGCCGACCCGAGTGTGGGTGCGCATGGGGAGTCCTTTTCCTGCAGTGAGCTGAGTTGATCAGCGGCAAGATTACCCAGGCGAAATCAAGCCAACAAGACGGATCTGACATGAAAAATCGGACTCTCAGGTTCCGGCTGAGCCGTGAGGTTCAGCGGCGGCGAGACTCCCACCCCTCCGCCTGCCGATGACACCTCGCCGAGCGGCCACCACGGGACTGGAAATTGCTCACCGGGCCATCGCGCAGGGCGCTTTGACGGTCAGTCGGGTCAGATGCGAGGTGTCCGAGTCCACCCGGCGCCGCCGGGCCGGCCGGGAGCGCGGGCAGTTCGGCGGGGTGGGGGGCGGTGCCGCGTGACCAGGCCAGGCGAGGGGCAGCGGCGTCATGCCCTCGACGGCCGGCCGACAAAGGCGGGATCGTATCGGATAGTTGTCGAGCGGTACCCGCTTTTGAGCATCATCGCTGAATCGATTCGTTTGCTCCATGCAAAGATTAGCGTGGCTCATGCCCCAGCAGTTCGCTGCGCCACAGTGCCCGCAGGCGCATTGTTGCGCCCTCCAGGAGGCATGATGAAATCTCACGCTCGGAATCCCAAGCAGGCAGGCAACCGTGGTCGGGTGCTCACCATAACGGTCGCTGTTCTGGCGGTCATCGCCACCGCATCCGTCTGGCTCTATCAGAGAAACAGCTCGGCCGGTGAATCGGTCTCCGCCAATCTGCCGGCGGCCGACGCGGGTCCGGCTGCCCCTCAGGCAGGTCAGGCCAGTGACACGGGCACTCTCTCCGCGCTGGACAAGACCTTTCTCACCAAGGTCCGCCAGGCGGGGCTGTGGGAGATGCCGGCCGGCCGGCTCTCCCAGACGCATGCGTCGAGCGAAGCCATCAAACGCGCCGGCATGCATCTGCTCGAAGGTCACAGCAAACTCGACCAATTGGCCCGCGAGGATTCCAAGGCGTTGAATTCGCCCATCCCCGACGAGGCCACCCCCGAACAACAAGGGTGGGTCGACCAGCTGAAGAACGCCCGGGGCCACGCTTTCGACCAGCTTTTCGTGGACCTTCTGCGCGCATCGCACGGCAAGATCTTCGTCACCATCGGCGAGGTCCGTGCGACCACCAAGAATGACCTGATCCGGCGGCTGGCGACCCAGGCAAACAACACCGTTCAGGACCACATGGACGTGCTGGAGGACACCGGTCTCGTCACCGACGCCACGCTCGATGACGTCGCCTCCACCATTCCCAAGTGAGCGGACCGCCGTCGCGGGGTGGACCATTCAGGGCGCGCGCCGGACTCAGGCCCCGCGCTGCGCCGAGGCGTCGACCCACCCCAGGGGGTGCAGCTCCAGGTCCTCCGCCGGCGGCTCACCCCCTGCCTCGTTGAGTGCGGCCAAGGCCTTGATGAGGGCCGTGCGCTGATCCGGGGCGAGCCGCTCGACGATCGCACTGATCTCGGCGCGGCGCCGGCTGGTGACGTTCTCCACGGTCCGACGTCCCTCGTCCGTGAGCCGCAGTACGGTTTCGCGGCGGTTGTCGGGGTTGGTCTGCCGGTCCGCCAGCCCCGCGGCAATGAGCCGGTCCACCATGCGCATCGCGGTCGAGGGGGCGACCTGGAGCAGTTCGGCGAGGGCGACCAACTTGGCGGAGCCGCGCGTGGAGAGCACCACCAGCATCCGGAACTGCGGCAGCGTCACCCGCTCCTCGACCTCTGCCAGCGAACGCGCAGACACCGCTACCAACAGCCTCGACGCCGTGAGCACCGCCCGGGTCACCGCGTCCACATCATCCACGTCCCGCACAGGGGCTTCACGCTCGGCCATTCCTTCTTTCTACCGTGCTTTGCTCCCTGCGGACTCACTCGGCCACCCGGGGCGGCCGTTATGGGGCAGCTACGGTCCTCCGGCCACGGCACGCCCTCCCTTGTGCGCCGGACTTCCGGCCGCACCCGGCCCCCTACCTTTAGACTGTGCAAAGGTAACCTGGGCGAAGGCTGAACGAGGACCGGCCGCAGGCTTGTTGTGCGGGGCGACTTACCGGCATCGCCATCGGTCGAGGCCTCCCGATTTCCGGAGGGCGACGATGAGGCAACCGTTCGCGACAGAAGGACGCCCGCAACTGCCCACCGGATGGCGGCGTTTGCTGGCTCGGCTGCCGATCCGCCTCTACCGCGCAGGTCTCGGGCCGCTCTTCGGCAAACGGCTGCTCCTGTTGCATCACACCGGTCGCGTCACGGGTCTCCGCCGCAGCGTGGTCCTGGAAGTCATCGCGTACGAGCGGACGGGCGACACCCTCAGCTGGACGATCACGTCCGGTTTTGGCCCGGCCGCGGCCTGGTACCAGAACCTGCGCCGGGCCCCACGGACCACGATCCAGTTCGGCAGTCGCCACTACTGCACCACCGCGCATTTCCTCCCCCCGGAAGACGGCGCCGCCCTCATGGCCCGTTACGCTCCCCGGCATCCACGGCTCGCCCGCCGCCTGTGCGCCTTCATGGGCTTCGAGGTGGACGGCAGCGAAGCGGCGTTCCGCAGGGCCGGGCGATCCATCCCGTTCGTACGCCTGGAGGCCTCGCCCGGACAGCGAGCCCGGTGATCCGTCAACAGCGGTTCCGGCGGCCCGTCGATGGTGGTTCCGGTGGCTTCTCGCCCTCGCCCGCGCCCCCTCGGCGTGGACCACAGCGCCGGCCGGCCCCGGGATCCGGATGCGGCGGAGGCGTATAGAGCGCGGCAGCGGCCGGAGCGGCGGCGATGATCGCCGCTACGTGTCCGGGCAGTACGCCGTCGCCGGTGGCCGCCGCAGACGGTCGGGCGGGGCCCACGGGGCGAACGGGGCCGATGGGCCGTACCGTCATGAGGATGCGCGAAGACGTCGAAGGCGGGGGCATGGGGCGGCGGCTTGCGCGAGCAGGGTGCGGATCTCCCGTTTCGCCTGGTCACAGTCGCTCACGGATGCCGAGAAGGGCAGTCGGGCGTCGTGTCCGCCGCGGGCATGCTCGAGCCGCAGCACCAGGCCGTAGCGATCGAGGCGCACCGGACGGATGCGGACGACGCCGAGCAGGTGCCTGGCCGGGACCAGGGCGGCCAGTCGTGTCGTGGTGTCGGTGCGGGTATCGAGGTGGGCCAGGAGGTCGGCCTCGTACGGCGCGAGTGGATCGGGGTGGGCGAGAGCCAGGTCGTCGCGGCTGAAGCGGGTGGCCGTGTCGTCCTCGTCGAGGGTGCCGTGAACGGGGCGGAACCGCCAGGCGCCAGCGGGTCCGTGGGCGGCGAGGGAGCCGCGCAGCGTGAGCCGCGCACGGACGCGGTGACGGACCGGGGTCGGTGCGATATCGGTGAATTCCAGGATCGCGGCGAGGTCGCCCGGGGGCACGTCGGCGGGTGCCGTGCGCCGGCGACGTCCCGGGAGTTCGTCGAGGGTCAATCGGCCCGAGGAGTGCACCGTGTGCGCATCGATCAGGCGGCCGGCCCCTCCTTCCGTGGTGACCTTGAGCGAAGAGGCCGCCGCGAGTATCGAGCGGGCCCGCTCCGCCGTGGTGGGTTCGGTGCGGTGACGTGCCTCCATCGGGACCTCCTCATTAGGTAAGGCTTACCTTACAAGGGTTCGCCGCCTCCCTGCGCACCCGGCTGCCCGGCACCGACATCTGGTACCTGACCTGTCGGCTGGGCGCCGACCACCGCGGCTCCTACTTGATCGTCGCCGACATCTCACCGGGTCCGGGTGGTGCTCGACGGTGCCGCGGCGTATCTCCGTACGCCGGTCCCGCCGGGGCTGAGGCGGGGCGTGCGGCAGCTCGTAGACCAAGTGGTCGCAGCGGCCCTCCCCCGCCCGGACCACCGCTCTTCGCACACCACGCACCACGACATCCGTATCCACCTCGAAGCCGGCCTGCACGAAGGCCCGTCGGCCGCCCTCCCCGTCGACGCGCTCCACAGCGGCCTCGCCGAACACGGTGTCACCGTCAGCCGCACCGACTTCAACGGCGCCCACGACTACGCCTGCTGGCGCGGCGGACTGGCCGACGTCCTGGTCTCGCTTCTCGGCCGCTGATCCTGCGAACCCCTGGGCATCCCGGGCACCCCGGGTATCGCCATCGCAGATCCGACGAGGCCCCCCAAGACTCCCGAGGCCCGGCCTTTTTTCACTCAGCCGTTCCGTACGAACTGGGCCATGCGGAGGCCCGGTACGGGTGAGAAATCGGCTGCACGCCGGAAGCCGAGCCGTTCGTACAGCTTCACGGCGGGCCGGTTGGCCGCTCCGGTGCTGACTCTCACCCGACCGCTGTCGACCACCTTGGTCAGCAGGTGGTCCAGCAGGCAGGAGGCAAGGCCCCGGCGGAACCAGGCAGGGTCCACACAGACCCGGTCGATATGGGTGAGGCGCCGGCCAGTGTCGGTCTGCCAGGCCACAAAGGCGGCCACCGTTCCGTCGCCGCTCACCGCCCCCAGCCAACTCAGGGGCCGGGCCGTCATGTCCTGGAGGGATTCGGACAGGGCGGGGATGCCGTCGAAACCGATGAGTTCGGCCTCGACGGCATAGGCGCGCAAACCCACCGCGTGCACGGTGGCCGCGACCGTGGCATCGCTCAGGTCCAGCTCGCGGACCAGCATGCCGGGTGGCATCGGCGTGCGGGGAGAGGAACGAGCCAGGTCATTGTCGGACGGGCCGTTGTCGGACATGCGCCCATGCTAGGGCTGGGCCCGACGCCGATCTCGGTCGAGCACGCCCGCTGCGGGCCCCGCCGCGCCATGACCGGCGCGGCGGGGCCCGCCAACGGGAAGCCGGTCAGTGCTGGGGGCGGGGGCGGGGGCCGGAGTGGAACAGGGGCCACCGCCTGGGGGCGGATCCCGGGGTGAGGTGGCGGGCGACTTCGGCGCGCATCTTGAGCGCGTGGAAGACCTCGACCGCGCCCAGGACGAGGGCCATGATGCCGACCACCAAGGTCAGCGCGGCGATCGAGCCGAACGGCGACACGATCAGCACGATGCCCGCCAGAGTCGTGAGGATGCCCAGGAACATCTGCCAGCCGCGCGCTGGGATGCCCTCGGCGGAGGCCGCCGTGGCGGTCATCATGATGCCGCGGATCAGCCAGCCGAAGCCGATCCACAGTGCGAGCAGCAGAATCGATTCCAGGGTGCCCCGGAAGCAGACCAGGCCCAGCAGGACGGAGAGCGCACCCGTGACGAAATGCAGCACCCGCAGATGCCGTGGGACGTGCGTCCCGAAGGCAGCGGCCAGCTGGAAGACACCGATGGCCAGCAGGTAGATGCCGAAGAGCACGCCGACGACCCGCAGGGTCTGGCTCGGCCAGGCCAGGGCGACGACGCCCAGGGCGATCGCGGCCAAGCCCATGGTGAGCAGGAATTGCCAGCCCATGTTCGCCAGGGCGCTCAGGCCCTCGTCCGGGGAAACGTCTCGTGTCCCGGTGTCGCGCGGAGGGCCGGTGTCTGAGGAATCGGAGGGGTGTGTCATGCCGTCTGCCTCCTCCACGGAAGAGCACGGTCGGTCGGTCCGGTTCCATCGTCACCCGCCCGGCCCCGTCCCGCCTGGCAGAAGCTCCCGGGCCGCGTCCGTGGCCACGGCTGCCCCTCCGCACCCCGACCAGGCAGGACGGCCCACCGCGCGTCGGCCGTGCGCCCATGGGTTGCAGCGCGCTCGGTGACGGGATTGCATGGAAAGCAGAGGCCCCGAGATCCGCAGGGCACACCACAGGGCACCACGGGGCCGCCCCCTCGCCGGGGTAGCGGTCGTCCCCGGCCTCTCTCCCTCCCTACGCGCCTCACGGTGCTCACGGCGATGGGCTCTCGGCCCTGCGTACCGCGGCGGTGTGCGCCTCGCCTACCTGCGCCTCGCCTACCTGTCCCTCGACGGTGCCGGACTCGTACAGCTCGACAATGCGCCGGATGTCGCGGGACATCGCGGATATCGCGGATGTCGCGGGATCACGGCCGGCGAAGAGAGGCGTGGCATGGACAACGACGGTCTTCCGGCCCCGAGCGAGGGGCTGCTGGTGACGCACTTCCTGACGGTGCGTGATGTGGCGCGATCGCGCCGCTTCTACAGCGAGGTGATCGGCGGGCGGGTGGTCCTGGCGGAGAACCCGTGCATTGTGCGGCTCGCCAACAGCTGGATCATCATGAACCCGGGCGGCGGCCCGACTCCCGACAAGCCGGAAGTGACGCTGGTCCCGCCCGACGACCCGCACACCGTCTCCGCCTTCATCAATCTGCGGGTCGCCGACATCGAGGCCTGCTATGCCCAATGGAGCGCGAAGGGGGCCGAGTTCCTGACGCCGCCGATCGACCGACGGGCCGAGATCCGCTGCTACCTGCGCGACCCCGACGGCTATCTGATCGAGGTCGGCCAGGCCACCGGCATGCTGGAAGGCATTTTCGCCCGTACCGACAAGGATTCCGGGTAGCCCGGCCGCAGTGCAGGCCTTGCCGGGGCCCGGGCGGCGGAGGTCACGACCACCACCTGTCCGCCTGTCCGGCTGTCCGGTTCCGATGCGACGTGGGGCCTCCGCTCGGCAGATGCCCCACGCCACGTCATCTCATCTCATCTCATCCGGAACGCTTCAGAAACGGCCGGTCATCCCCGGGAGGCCCGGCGGCGTGGGAAGCGGCAGTTTGTGGACGCTGCTGCGCTCACGCTCGGGCGCCGGTGCCTGGCACGTCACGTCCTTCGCCGGGAGCCTGCCCGTGGTCAGGTACGCGGTGGCCGTCTTGTCGGCACACGACTTGGTCCCGTAGATGCCGTGCCCGACACCCCCGGCCACCATGACCATCTTCGAGCCCCTCATGGCCCGGTGCATGCCGCGGCCACTGGACAGGGGCGTCTGGGGGTCCCACTCGTTCTGCAGGGTGAGGACACCGACCTTGTTGTCGATCCTGGTGGCGGGCTCGCTGCCGCTCTTCTTCCAGAACGCGCACGGCTTGATGGTGGACGCGAAGTCGCCGTACAGGGGGTACTTGGCCTTGTCCCGGACCGCGTCGCGCCGGTACTGCTCGGGGTCGCGCGGCCAGGCGCGGGTGTCGCCGCAGACGACTGCCCAGAAGGCGGCAGTGGCGTTGTCCGAGGGCACGGCACGGCCGAAGGCCGGCGGTGCGGGCCGCTCGGGCTTGCCGGTGCCCGGGGTGGCGGCCTGGTTCTTGCCCGCGGCAGCCTTCTTCAGGTCGGCGACCGTCTCGGCAGCCTCGCGCACGCTGAAGAACATGGCGCGGCCCGCACGGATGTCGTCGCCGCTCACGGGGGTGCCGTGGAACACGATCGGCTTCCGGTTCGCCCGGGCGACCAGATCCCAGAACGTCTTGCGGACCTGGTCCGCGGTGCTGCCCAGCTTGTAGGTGGCGTTCCGCTGGGCGGTCCACTCGCTCCACCTCGTGAACGCGGGCTCGCTGCCCTCCGACCAGACCTGCATCATGCCCCGCCAGATCCGCGCGGGGTCGATGGCGCTGTCGAGGACGAAGCGGTCGGTGCGCCGCGGGAACATCTGCGTGTACACGGCTCCGAGATAGGTGCCGTACGAGTACCCGAGGTAGGAGATCTTCTTCTCGCCCAGGACGGCCCGGATCGCGTCCATGTCACGCGCGGTGTTGCGGGTGGTGATGTGGCGCAGCTTGTCGCCCTGCTTCGCGTCGCACTTCTCGGCGACCGTCCGGGCCCACTTGACGTCCTTGGCGTATGCCGCGGCCTTGTAGGGGCGCTGCCAGTTCTGCTCCTCCGCGGTCAGCCCGCAGTCGAGCGGCGAACTCTGCCCGACGCCCCGCGGGTCGAAGCCGATGAGGTCGTACTTCTTCGTCACGGACCCGGGGAGCTCGGCCCTCAGGTACTGCGGCATGCCGAGGCCCTCGCCGCCCGGCCCCCCGGGATTGAGCAGCAGGACACCGCGGCGTTCGGCGGGCTCGCTCGCTTTGATCCGCGATATCGCGAGGTCGATCTTCTTGCCGTCCGGACGGCTGTAGTCCAACGGGACCTTGAGGGTGGCGCACTGGAAGGCGGCCGGGGTCGAGCTGCCGCAGCGGTGCCAGGCCGGTTTCTGCTGGGCGTACTGCGGTAAGGAGTGCGCCGCGGCGGAGGCGGTCGCCGGCGTGAATCCCGGAACCAGTGCCGCGAGCGCACTCACCGCCAGGACGGGGGCTATTCGTCTGCTTCGCACGTGGAGAAGGCCCTTCGGATCGGTACGTGTGGGACGCACCAACCCTTGCGCACAAGGCAGTTGGGACGAATCCCTCAGCGGGGCACACTGCGTCCAACTGTGGGCGGACGGACTGTTGGGGCATATGGTCCTGGAGTCGTACACGGTACGTCGTATCGTCTGCTCCGCACCGCGCTGCCGACGAGTTGCGGCGACGCATCCCACGACACCGCTGCCGCCCCGCATCACATCCACCTCCCTAACAGCGCAACATCGAACGCCTGCCGGACCTCGGCACATCTCCGTCGTCCACCCGGGCCACGGCCGCAGCTTCGGCCACCGCCGCCTCCTCGCCCTGACACAGAGTTCCCCTCGTGGTGCCGCAACCGCTCGGTGACGCCAAGCCCGCCACGCCCGCCAGGAACTGGACGGCCGGGTACGGAGGTCCACCCGTTGCGGAACGACCACCCATCCCGCCGTTCAGGTCCGGGCCAAGGCCTCCAGTCCCTCGTGCCCCACCCCGGAGGCGCTCACCGCCAGCCAGCCGTGACCGCGTATCTCGGCCTCCTCGTCGAACGGGAACGGGTACACGGACAAGTACTCGCACGCCGTCATGGCACTGGCCGTGCCCTCGTAGGGCTCGGCCTCGTCGAACTCCGGGTCGAAGTCCTCGTCATCGGTGGCCGGCGTCTCCCACGGCAGGAGCTCGCCCACCCACTCGGGGTCGCTCTCGCGCGCATACCGGCGCCGGATGCGCCCCGCCTCGGCGACCACCCAGATGTCCGCTCCGCCCGCGATGTCCTCGAAGAACATCTGTGCCTGACCGCACCGGGCGCTCAACCGCTCCACGGCGCCCATCATGTCGTCCCACCCCCAGCCGATGACGCTGTCGAGGTGCCCGAATATCAGGCGCCAGCCGTCGATTTCGGGTGTGACGAAGACGGGGACCGCGTCGGGCCGCGAGGGCAGGTCGGCCACGTCGAGTCCCTCGCGGAAGGTGACCGGCACCCGGTCGTGGAGGTCCAGCGCCGCGAACAGGCCCTCGTAGCTCTCCCCCGGGACCACGTACCACCAACTGGTCGGAAGGTGGAACGGTGGCTTCTCGTCACCGGCCTTGAGCAGGGCGCGGCGCGCCAGCAGCTTCCTGTCCGGCTCCCCCAGCCGGTCGGTGAACCCTGCCTCCAGCAGGGCCGTCAGTCGGTTTTCGCTCATGTTCCTGGAGCCTACGGCGCCCCACTGACAATGCCTCCGCCGCTGGTCCGGCACCGGGTCAGGCGGGGGCGTCCGCCGTCTCCCGACTGCGTCCCGCCCACCGGATCACGTACGGCATGGCGACGCCGACGACGACGAAGACGCCGCCCATGAGGAGCCAGCCGGGCGTCCCCCAGGTCACGCAGAGCAGACCGAGCAGACTCGGCGCGACGACGTAGCACAGGCCCATGCCCATGCCGAACACCCCGGAGTACTGGCCCTGGGCATGCGCGGGCGCCAGCCGGAACCGCAGCTCCAGCGAGCCGGCCGCATGCCACAGCGAGCCCACCGTATGCACGGCGACACCGACGATCGTGATCGTCACAGCGACCCAGCCGGGCACTCCGGAGGCCATCGCGATGACGGACATGCCGAGGACAAACACGAGACCGGCACGGCGGATCGCTCGGCCGGCGGCCGTGCCCCCCGTGACCCCGCGGCTCGTACGTATCTGCAGCAACACCACCATCACCGTATTGACGGCGATCGCCAGACCGACGAACCACCGTGGCGCATCAGTGCGCAGGACCACCCACAGCGGCAGGGCGTACGACAGCACCTCGCTCTGGATCCACATGATGCCGTCCAGCACGACGAACATCACGTACGGCTTGTCCTTCAGCGCGATCCATCGGCCGGTCTCGACCGGGGACGGCAGGGGTTCGAGCTTCGGCACCCGGCACATGACGGCGGCGCAGCCGATGAACGTCAACGCGTTCCCGAGGATGAGGGCGCGGTAGGCGGTGTCGGTATCGATCTGCACCACCGCACCGGCCGCCATCGCGCCGAACGTGCCGGCGAGCATGGCCACCGACCGCAGGTAGGACCGGAATTTCGGCACCTCGTCGCCGCCGAAGCGACGGATCATCGGACCGCGTGCCGCACCGCCGGACGAGCCGGCGAGGTCGGTCACGGTCACGGCCAGGACGAAGGACCAGAGCGAGTGGGCGAACAGCAGCGACAGCATGGACAGGGCCTGGATCAGCAGGGTGATCAGATAGATGCCACGCGGGCCGTGGCGGTCGGCGAGATGCCCGGCGGGGATACCGGCGATCAGACCGACCACTCCTGCGACACCGAGACCCAGGCCGACCTGCCCGAGGGACAGGTGGACCACCCGCAGGGCGTACAGCGGCACGGTCGCCAGGAAGGCCGCGGTGCCGAGCTGATTGATGAACCCGGCGAGGGCCAGCTTCCGCTGGGGCCCGGAATCCAACAGCAGCCCTCGCCGTACGAGCCAGGCTCGGTCTGTGTCGCTGATTGCCCCAGGAGTGCTGTCGGTTGATGTGGTGGAGGCTGGACTCACCCTCTGCTCCAATATCTGTCGATCGTGCCGTGCCGAGATCAGGGGTGGGTGGCCAGGCGAAGCCGGCGTGCCGCATGGCTTCGCTGCGCTGATCGGGGTGGGGCGAGCCGCTCATGGAGAGACCGACCCTCCCAACGGCCCGCGCACTGTGCCGCTTTGAGACGCGACAGGCGTGGAGTATGCCCAGGTCAGAGCCGTGAGGAGAAGGCACCTGGTGGTCGGGGAATGTCACAGCGAAAGCGGGAATCTGCAGGCGCCACGACCGGTTATGCGTACTGGTGCTTCCCTGAGTTTGCCGATGATTCGCCTCGCGCTGCTGCGTTGCGAGCACGCTTGGGAACTCAGAGGCGTTGAGTCAGCCCGAGTACCAGGGGAACCGGCAAGTTTCCGCACGTACCAGCCCTCCCAGGCACCACCTTCTCGTTCGACTGCCCGCCGCAGCGCCGTCTCCGGGTCGTCATGGACGTACACGACCGTGAACGAGGGTCTCGGGCCGGACGGCACCAGCCCCCCAGCGAGCTCTTCCGCCACGGGTCGATGAGCCGCTGGTTACGCTGCTGTGCCCACCGAACAGGGAGACGCCGCAGTGAGCCAGTACTTCGACATGGGTGACGAGACGCTGTGGAACCCGTCCAACGGTGCTTCCCGGCTGTTCCTGCGGCAGGCAGCCGTCTTCGAAGACCTGCTGGGCCTGCCCTCTGGCATCGGCCCTATGGAGGCCGACGAGTGCCAGATCGACCCCGCCACCTTCCAAGTGTTCGTCGACGCTCTGCTGACGTGGCATCACAGAACGAGTCACCCCGTCATGACTGCTCTGTCCGAAGGCTTCGTTGCCACGATGCTGACGCTCGCTGAGCGCGCAGGCAGCGACGTGAACTGGATGCTCGGCGACCCCGCCCTGCAAGGCGGGCACACAGCCGTCCACGGCACAGCCCCCACGTCTCTCACGACAGCCGGCCAAGAAGCACGTGTGATCGCCCTACAGCAGAAGTCACGAGAGCTGGACCGCGTCATGCCGCGCTGAACGTCATGGGTCGCCTTCGGCGACGCACGTTCGGGGCTCGCTTACGGCTACACGCGCCGCCGGTTCGCCTTCCCTGGCGGCGCGGCGCCGGTGAACGCCCGCCTGTCGAAGGCGGTCTACGAGGCCGCGATGACATAACGCCGGAGGAGGAGCAGCCGCCCCGTCACCGCCCAGGATCCGGAGACGGAGAGCTCCGAAGGGTCGGAGAGCGGCGAGTAGCCTGCACGGGACCATGGGCCATGAACTATGGACCACACTCCGGCTTCCCCACAGGAAGTGAGGTGCCCCCCATGCCCCATCCAAGCCTCCTCGCCGTCTTCGCCCACCCCGACGACGAGTCCCTTTCGGCGGGCGGCGTACTCGCCCGCCACGCATCCGCGGGAGCTCGCACCGCAGTCGTCACGGCGACCTGGGCAGCGGACACCGAGCGGGCCGCGGAGCTGGCCGAGGCGCTCCGCATCCTCGAGGCCGGCGAGCCGCGGATGCTCGGCTATGCCGATGCCCGTGCGCCGCAGTCGGCCCCGGGCCGCGTCCGGTTCTGCGAGGCGTCGCTCGATGAGTCGGTGCGACGGCTGGTCATGCACATCCGGGAGTTCCGCCCGGACATCGTCGTCACTCACGACGCCTATGGCGGGCTGACCGGCCACCCCGACCATGTCCACACCCACAGGGTGACCACGCTCGCGGTCCAGGCGGCCGGGTGGGCCCAGCTCTACCCGGATGCCGGCGCCCCCTGGCAGCCCGGCGCCCTGTACCTGGCCACGCACCCGCACTCCGCTGCTCGGGCGCTGGGGGACGGACGTCTGGTCCGGGAGGGAAGGGCGATGTACAGCGTCCCGGACGACTGGATCACTGCAACTGTCGATGTGCGCCCATGGATCGAGCAGAAGATCGGCGCTGTGCTGGCCCATCGCACCGAAGTGCAACGGGGAGCCCTACCGGGCCGGATTGCCGGCCTGCCCCAGGCCGAGCGGGAGAGTCTGCTGTCCACCGAGTGGTATATCCGCCACGAGCACGTCTCCACAGTGCCCGCCCAAACGGAGCTGACTTCGTAGACGAGGTCGTACAGGTCAGGTCCGGCGTCTCGTCGGGCAGTTCTCTGCCACCGCGCCCCGGGCCAAGGAGCTGCGCGGACGGACGCCGTGCCCCGTGCACCCAGACCGCCGGGCCGCAGCGAAGGGACCGCGACCTGCACGGGTGCCGGAAAGGCCCATGTCAGACAGAGGCAACCGCAGCCGGAACGCAAAGACATCGTGCTCCACTCCATCGAGACCGGGCGTTCAGGCTCTTGGCGACGAGTGGTCCAGGTCGCGCCCAGCGTTGTGGAGCAGAGCCTCGTCGTGCTCACAGGCCTCACTCTGTCCCGGCAGCGCAATGTCGGCGGAGATGCCTCCTGGCGGCAGGGGCCTTTCGTCTCGGCCGAGTGCTCAGTCGGCTTCTGGTGCGGTGGAGGAGAAGTCGTACGCGGCGAAGTCGGTGACCGGGACGTACCCGATGCGCTGGTAGAGGGCGTTGCTGGTGGGGTTGGCCGGGTCCGTGTACAGGACGACGTCCGTCGCGCCTGCGGCCAGTGCGGTCCTGCTCACCTCGACGGTCACGGCGCCGGCGTAGCCGCGGCCCCGGAGGTGGGCCGGGGTGTAGACAGGGTCCACCCGGACCATGCCGGCGACCATCGAGGTCACGGCCGCCATGGAGACAGGCGTACCGTCCGGGGTCTCCCAGAACGTGAAGTGTCTGTCCGCGAAGCGTGAGCCGGCCCAGGAGGCGGCGTCCACGGCGGGTACTTCCCCGACGGTGTCGACGAACTCGCCGCACAGGCGGATGAGTTGCTCACGGTCCTGCTCGCCGACGGCCCGGCCTCTGCCCTCTGGGCGCGGCTCCGGTGGGGTGAGCGTTCCGAGACGGTACAGGTGCAACCGCTGTCGGAGGGTCGGCGCTGCGTTGGTGTGCCGCTGCCACGCTTCGGCGAACGCAGTGGCGGTGTCGTGCTCCGCGGTGACGCCGGAGAGAGTGTGGCCGAGCCCGGCCAGGTGGGCGGCGAGGGTGTCGGCCTGCTCGGGGGAAAGAGGGGTGAGGCTCAGGCGGAGGGTCGGAAGGCGGTAGAAGATGGCGCCGACCCTGCCCCCGGACTCCAGTCGGCCGAATATGGTGGCCTCGGGGCCGTATGCGTCCGCTCCGAGCGTTCGCAGCCGTTCGGTCACCGTGAGCGGCGTGTTGTGCAGGGCGGGGCGCGAGTGCAGGAAGTCGCCGGCTCGGGCGAGGAAATCGTCGACGTCTTCGGTGAGGTGCCAGTCATCCGGGCGCATGCTTGATGATCCCTGATGTACTCCGGCCCGGGGAGCGCTTACCCGGAAGCCAGCCGTCGCCATGGCCGGTTCCTCGTCTGTCAGCCGCGTGCGGCAACCACTTCTCCTCTCGCAGGACTTTCCCTCCTCACCTCGTCCCACCTCGTGCACGCCGCCGGGCCGCGGGCTTTTGCGGGTGAGGCGCCGGGTGGGTGGACCGGCAGGCGTGACGTACTACGAAGGGTCTACTCGGCTGGTGCAGGTGAAGGGCTTGTCGAGCCAGTAGGTGTGGTGGGGTGCGTCGTAGACGATCGGGTACTTGGTGTGCGGGTCGCAGAGTGTGTCGATCTGGGCGTGGTTCGCGGAACTGATGGTGAACCAGTACTTGTTGAGGCCCTGGCCGACCCGTTGGCACTTGTAGAAGAAGCCCTTCATGCCGGGGCCGAACACGTCGCTGCGGAAGTCGGCGGCCAGCTTCTTGTTCAGGTTGATGTTGTCGCAGTCGGCCTTCATGCCCTCGACGCTGAGGGTTCGGGCCGCCTCGGACGTATATCCCTGTGCCGTGTGGGTGCCCGACGCCGTCCAGGTCCGTGCCGGCAACGCGATCTGCTCGGCGACCTCGGCCAGCAGCGGGCTGTCGGGGGTGGCGGGCTCGGGCCGTTGCGCGGTGCCGGCATCCGCCATGCTCACGGCGACGACCACACCGATGCCCAGAGCCGCCAGCAGAAGAGGTGCGATCCAGATCCCTCTGCGAACCAAGGGGGAGAGTGTCACCTTGCGCTCCATTCCGGCAGGCCCGGCGGGCCGACTGCCGCCCGGGCACCTTTTCGCACCTTAGCCTTCCGGGCGAGTGACCGGCGGGAACGGCGGCCGGTCGGGCTTCTTCGGCGTCACGGTCGGCCCGGACGGGCGAAGGCTGCACCTCGTCATATTGCTTACGGGGCCCGTCACGACGGTGGAGAGGCGAGGATGGGGGGATGACTGCCCCCTCGCGTGCCCATTCGTTCAATGCGGCGGCCGCACAGTACGCCGCGAGCCGTCCCTCTTATCCGCCCGCTCTCCTGGACGCCGTCGAGGAGCTCATGGGCCGCCCCCTCGCGGGCACCCGTGTGGCCGACATCGGCGCGGGTACGGGCATCGCCACCGCGTTGTTACGGGAGCGCGGCGCCGATGTCTTCGCCGTCGAGCCGGGCGACGGCATGGCCGCCCAGTTCCGCGGCGCTCTCCCCGACGTGCCGATCGTCCGGGGCGACGGCAATGCCCTGCCGCTCGCCGATGCCTCCTGCGACCTGATCACGTATGCGCAGTCCTGGCACTGGACCGACACCGGTCGCTCCGTCCCCGAGGCGCTGCGGGTGTTGCGGCCGGGTGGCGCCCTCGCGGTCTGGTGGAACACCCACGCCTTCGACGTGCCGTGGATCGTCGCGCAGCACGAACGCATCGCGCAGCACTGCGGAGACGGCGAACCGTCGTCCGGGGAGCTTCCCGACGACGATCGTGCCGTTCTGCTCGCGGGGCTCTCGGGTCTCCGTGTCGCGCGACGCCAGGTGCACTGGGGCCGGACCGTTCCTCTGGACATGCATCTCGCGAACATCAGCAGTCACTCGGCGTTTCTCGTACTCGGCGAGGCCGGCACCCAGGCGTTCCTCGCCGACGAGCGCACTCGCCTGCGTGAGATCTTCCCTGCCGAGAGGGTGGAGGAGCGCTATGTGGTCGACCTGCTGGTGGCCGCTCGTTCCTGAGTCTTCCGACCGGCTGGCGATTGACCGGCGCGGGCGGTCTCGGCGCCCTTTGCCGCTCGTCACGTGCCACTCACCGTTCGCCGGTTGGCGCTCGCCGTTGACCAGTTGCCGGTCGCCGTTCGCCAGTTGCCCCTAACAACTCGCCCCTCTCCGCTCGCCGTCGGCCGGTGGTGGCATCGGCCGACGGCGGCCACGGGCCCGTGGGTGTACGGCGCCCCGAGGGGCTCGCGGCGTGGCGGTGGCCGCCATCGGCCTGTGGTGCTGCCCGTCTCCGGCGTCAGGCGGCGAGTCGGGGGAAGAGCGCTTCGGCGTTGCCTCGGTTGAGGGCGGTGCGCTGGGCGTCGTCGAGTGGATAGGCGTCGAGCTGGTCGGTGACGTACGCGGCGCCCTCGGCGGTGGCGTGAGGGTAGTCGCTGCCGAAGGTGATGCGGGTGGGGTCCGCGAAGGCGAGGAGGCTGGGGAGGGTGTCGGGGTTGGCGGACAGGGCCGTGTCGAAGTAGAAGCGGCGGAGCTCGGTCAGGAGCGCTTCCCGGTCCATGACGGGGTGGCCTCCGGTGGCCTGCTGATGGACCTCCAGCGCGAAGCCGATGCGGTGTGCGGCGTAGGGCAGGAAGCCGCCGCCGTGGGACAGCAGGAAGGCGATGTCCGGGTGGCGGGTGGTCGTGCCGGACAGGGTGAGGCTCATGGCGGCGCGGACGGTGTCGAGGAGGAAGTCGGCTGCGTAGGGCGGGATGCCGGGAGCGGTGGGGCCAGGAAGCTCGGCCGGGTGGATGAACACGGTGGTTCCACGGCGGCCGAGTTCGGCCATCAGCGGTGCGAACCCGGGGTCGCCCAGGTAGGCACCGCGGTAGTTCGTGAGCAGGATGACGCCGTCGGCGCCGAGTTCGTCCAGGCGGGCAGGGAGGCCGGGTCGCCGTATACGTGGACGAGGTGGCGCAGCGCGAGGCCGGCGGAGCGGGCGTGACGGCCGGTGAGGATCATCGGCGAGTCGTCCTGGAGGGGCTCGGCGGGCACGAAGCCGGGTTGCCAGATGACGAGGGTGCCCCGCGCCGCCGGGTGATCCCGCGGAACGTACTGGTGGACCTGGCCGGCCCGCACCCAGAGCCAGGAGCCGGATTCCAGGGTGTGGTCCTGGAAGTCCACGGTGTGCCGCACCGGGCCCCGACCGACGTGGATCAGGTGGTGGAAGGCCGGCCGGAGCGGCGCCGACAGGTCCAGGCCCCGCCGGTCTCCGCGGGCGGACAGTTCGGCGAAGTCGAGGACGTCGATCCCGATGGGCGCGCTCGACGAGGGCCGGTAGGACACGTCGGCCACGAAGCGCTGTCGGCTTTTTCCCATGGTGGGTCCCAGATTACCGGCCGCGCCCGTCGGCGCCCGTCCCGTGCGGGACGCCGCGAGGAGGAGGCGCTCCTCCTCGGCACCACCGGCGTTCCGTGGAGTCGCGGCGAAGGCTCCGGTCCGCACCGCTCAGGTCGTCTGCGACGGAACGCCCGCGAGCAGGAGCAGCGCATCGACGAGGTCGTCGGTGCTGCCGCCGGTGGCGAGGCGGCGCAGTTGCATGCCGACGACGAGGGCGACGGTGGGAGCGGCGAGGCGTTCCGCGTCGGGGGTGCCGATCGCACCCAGGAGGGAGGCGGCCAAACGGTCATAGGCCGCGAAGCACTCCTCGGCGGCCGCGCGGAGCTGGGGGTCCCGGCCGGCTTGGAGGTAGAGCTCGAAGGGTGCGATGTGTTCGCTGTCGAAGGCGGTGTCGGCGGCGACCTGGCCGATCACGGAGGCGGCCTGCTCCGGGGTGGTCCGGCCCTCGCAGTAGTGTGCGGCCAGGTCGGTGAAGCGGCGGGTCTCCTGGTCGACGAAGGAACGCAAGCTCTCACGCAGCAGGTCGTGTTGGGTCGCGAAGTGGTAGGTGACCGAGCCGAGAGAGACACCGGCCTCCCTGGCGATGCGGCGGTTGGTCACCGCGGCGATCCCGTCGTCGCCGATGATCCGTAGCGTGGCCGCGATGATGCGTGCGCGGGCCTGGGAGGTGTTCGGCATGTCGTCATCGTGCCATGACCGGCCGGGACGGCATCCACCGCGGCGACGCACCTTCGTCCGGGGTATCGCGGATCCCGACGCCCTCCGTTACTGTTCGTTCGAACGAACAGTAACGGAGGACGTCTTGTTGAACATCGAGGGATCGACCGTTCTGCTGACCGGCGCCAGCGGCGGCATCGGCAACGCGCTGGCCAGGGCGTTCGCGGCCAGAGGCGCCCAGCTGGTGGTCACCGGCCGCCGCGCCGACGCTCTCGCGGAACTCGAAACGTCCTTGGGCGCCCGGCCCCTGGTCGCGGATCTGAGCGACCCCGAGGCGGTCGAGGACCTCGTCGAACGCGCCGGGCCCGTGGACATCCTGGTCGCCAACGCCGCTCTGCCCTCCAGCGGCAGTCTGCTCGACTACACGACCCGCCAGATCGACCGGTCGCTGGACGTGAACCTGCGCGCACCGCTGATGCTCTCCCGGCTCCTGGCACCGCGCATGGTGGCAGCCGGCCGCGGCCACCTGGTCATGATCGGCTCGCTCTCGGGACGGACGTCCTCCCCTTCCACCTCCCTCTACAACGCCGCGAAGTTCGGCCTGCGCGGCTTCACCCACGCCCTGCGGCAGGATCTGCACGGCACGGGCGTCGGCGTGTCCCTCGTGCAGCCGGGCTTCGTCCGTGACGCGGGGATGTTCGCCGACTCCGGCGCCAGGCCGCCCGCCGGGATGCGTACCGTCAGCCCCGGGCAGGTCGTGGCCGGCACCCTCCGGGCGATCGAACGCGACCGTGCCGAGGTCAATGTGGCACCGCTCGAACTCCGCCTGGGCAGCGCCATCGGCGGCCTCTTCCCCACCCTGGCGGCCGCCGTCCAGCGCAGGGCTTCGCCCGCCTCCCTCGTCCAGCAGGTCGCGCAGGCCCAGCAGCATCAACGCTGACCGCGACGACCGTCCCCGCGTCCGGGCCCGTGGCGGCGTGCCGCCCGTTGGACCGGCGCGGGGTGGGGAGTTCGGGGCGGGGCGTTCCCGTAGGGTCGCGGAATGGACCTGACCGGGAAAGTCTGGGGCGCCACCCGTCCGGAGCGGGAAGCGTCCTACCCCTGTGACCCTCTGGTGGCGGCGCCGGCCGAGGGCTGGTTCCGGGCCGTGGACGTGGCGGCGCCGCCCGGCCTCGTCTTCCGTTGGCTGCGGCAGTTGGCCCTCGCGCCGTACAGCTACGACTGGATCGACTTCCGCGGGCAGAAGAGTCCGCGCACACTGGTCCAGGGACTACCGGAACTGGCCCTGGGTCAGCCCTTCCTGGTCTTCGAGATCGCGGGCTTCGAGACCGGCACCCACATCACCGGTGTGCTCCCGGCGCGGCTCGCCGAGCGGCACGGGCAGATGGCGGTCAGCTACACCCTGAGCCCGCTCGAAGAGGGCTGCCGCCTCATGGTGAAAGTCGTTGCCGAGGCCGAGGGGCCGCTCCCCCGCCGGCTGCGCCGCGGGCTGCTGGCCTGGGGCGACCTCGTGATGATGCGCAAGCAACTGCTGACCCTCAAGAAGCTGGCCGAGCGGGACGCGCGGTGTCAGCCCGGAACCGGCGGTATCGGCCCCGACGGGGACTCCTCCCCTTCATAGGCCGCCAGCGCGGCTTGGCGGCTCTCCAGTACCGCGCCGAGATCCTCGGGCAGCACGTGGTCCTTCGCCAGCTTCATCCGGGCTCCGGCCTCCACGGCGGCCCAGGCCTGCCGAGCGCGTTTGTTGCCCAGGCGCCTGCTGTCGCTGCGGAGGAAGCCCGCCCCCGCCGCGAACCCCGCAGCGGCCAGGGCCACCAGTGCCGCGGGAACGCGGGCGTTGGCCGACGCCAGCCCCGCGGCTCCGGACACGCCCGCGAGGAGAGCCGCGGGGAACCCCAGAGCGATATCGACCTTGACCCAGAATTCGGCCCGGCGGTGCGCCAGGTCCTTCTGCCGCGTCGCTTCGTCGCGTAACCGCTCGACCTCGGCTCGCGGCCGGCTCGACAGCTCGTTCCGGGAGACCGGCACGGGTCCGGGAGGCGTAGTGGTCATGCCTGGATTCCAACACAGCCCGAACGCACGGGACTTGTGCGTGCAGGAACAGACTTGCGGGGCATGCGTGGTGGGCTCTTGACAGATCGACAGCGGTTGGGCGGCCCGGCACCGCGTCACCCGTTCCGACCGACGATCCGCTCGCCGGCGCGCGAAACCGGCTCATTCGGCGGACGCCGTTCGCGCGGACTGCCGATGGCGGTTACGGGACAGCCCTTACTGTCGAGAAAGCCGTCGGCATGCCGCCCGGCGGACGGGCGGCCCCCGCGCGTCGCCCTGAGCCCGAGGAAAGGTACGGACATGACGAGCGTGCACGGTGCCGCCCTGGACATCCCCACCCCCGACGGCATCGCCGACGCCTATCTCGCCCACCCCGACGACGGCGAGCCGCACCCCGGCGTCCTGTTGTACATGGACGCCTACGGACTACGGCCCTCACTGGAGGAGATGGCCAGGCACCTGGCCGGGCACGGCTACACGGTGCTGGTGCCCAACGTCCTCTACCGCTCCGGGCGCGCCCCGCTGGTGGAGCTGCCCGACCACATCGGCCCCTCCCAACGGCCGGAGATCTTCGAGCAGCTCCTCCCGATCATGCGGGCCCTCACCCCCGCCCTGGCGATGCGGGACGCCGGCGGCTACCTCGACTGGCTGGCCGCCTCCCCTCTGGTCACCGACGGCCCGGTGGGCACCACCGGCTACTGCATGGGCGGCGTCCTCGCGATCCGTACCGCCGCTGCCTACCCCGACCGCATCGGCGCGGCGGCCTCCTTCCACTCCGGCCTGGACGACCCGCAAGAGCTCGTCGACCGCATCACCGCGCCGCTGTACTTCGGCCACGCCGACCAGGATCACTCGATGCCGCCCGCACAGATCACGATCCTGGAGCAGGCCCTGGACGCCGCGGGCGTGCGCTACCGCAGCGAGCTGTACGAGGGCGCCCACCACGGCTACACCCAGACCGACACCGCCGCGTACAACGCCGAGGCGGACGCGCGCCATTGGCGCAATCTGCTGGAACTCTTCGGGCAGAACCTCTGACACCAGGGGCGTCCGGAGAGCGGACGTACGCCGTCTCGCGGTGGATGTCCGTGGCGGGTGCCGAGGAGCGTGAGCGGAACCCCGCTCAGCGCGCCGAGGCGGTGGCCGGGCTGGTGTCCGGAGCCTGGCGGTTCCCGGTGGGGAGGACCAGCATCTTCGTCACCGTGCCGTCGTCCGCGACCACATCGCGGACGTGGGTGAAGCCCAGCTTCTTGCCCAGCGCCAGGCTGGCGGCATTTTCGGCGCCCACCATGCCGTAGACCTCGTCGAGCTGCAAGGTGTCGGCGGCGTAGTGCAGCAGGCCGCGCACCAGCTCGTTGCCCACGCCCCTGCCCCGGCTCCCCTTGACCAGTGCGGCGATCATCTCGTAGCCGTCGACATTGCCCGTTTTCTTGATCTCCGCGTGGCCCACATAGACACCGTCGGACCAAACGGCCCACACATCGAACATGTTCTTGGCGTAGATCTCATGGAGGATCGCGTGGAATATGGCCCGGATCTCTTCTTCGGGTACGCGGTCTTGGCCCATCCAACGGCAGACCTCTTCGTCACCGAGCAGAGCGACGAAGACATCCTCGTCCTCGGGCCGGTAAGGCGAAAGAATCAGTCGGTCGGTACGCAAGATCGGGGGCATTCCAGGGTCCCTTCTCATGGGGAAAGTCAAATGATCTCGGTGGGGCGAAAGGCAGCGCCGGCACGGAGCAGGAAGACTGGATTCCGGAGAATGTGCCAGTCGTGAGGTGGGCGCGCGCAGACTACTTCCGGGCATGCGCGAGCACGAGTGATCTCATGCGAACTCCGGTTCATGGAACCGGGCTTACCCCGTCATGTCATGCCGTCGAACGCACCGGCCCACCGACGGAACGGAACGGTGCCCGGCGCTCCGGCCAGGCAGAACGGGCCCATGTCACGGACCGGCCACTGAGAAAGCCCCCCGCCATCCGCAGTTCCCTCACCCCGTAAAAGTCCCGAACTCCGCTCCCAGGCATCCGGCCTGTGCGGTGCATGTCACTGGTATAGCGTAATAATGGCCTATCGTCACTACCTGGCGCCAAATCCGATATGACAGGTAATTAAGGCGTACGCTGTCATTTGCCGACGCAAGCGGTCGGAACGCGGGCAGCGCTCGGCCCTTTGTCGACTACCGGCTGGTAGCGGAAAGGCGAAAGGGAAGAGGCCCGCCGGGAAATCGTTTCCGGCGGCGGTCAGCAGCGCGGCTCTCGACGGCCGGACGGTGCGACCGGCGGGCGGCGTGGCCGCCGAGCGGCACGGGCAGGTCGCACAGCGGGCAGGCCGCACAGCGGCCGGCGACACGGCGGTGGGAAGGACGCGGCCGCGAGAGGAGAGGCCGGGGCGGCGAGCTGCTCGGCCCGGGGCCGCTCGCACTGTCCTGTGCGCGGTCAGGCCACATACCCGAAACCGGCGGTGCCGTGGGGGGGCGCGCCGCACGGCCGCTCCCCGTGGGCAGGCCTCCCCGTACCGGCCCCGGCAGTGGACACACGCGTGCGGGCCGCGCCGGCCGGTGGCCCGTGGTCGCGGCCCGCACGGAGGTGGTGCGGGAGAGGGCAGGGCGCGGCGGTCGGCCGCGGCCCTGCGGGGCGGATCGGTCAGGAACCGGCGTGGTCCATGCGTTCGCGCAGGCTACGGGGGCGCATGTCGGTCCAGACCTCGTCGACGTAGGCGGAGCACTCGTCCTGGGTGCCCTCCTTGCCGACGGCGTGCCAGCCCTCGGGGACCTCCAGGTCGGCCAGCCACAGCGAGTACTGGTCCTCGTCGTTGCGCAGCACCTGGTAGCGGGCGTTCTCGTCCATGTCACGCTCTCCCATCGTGGGTCGGGTTGTCGATCGGGCGGGTCTCGTCGGGCGGTTCGTCGGGTGGCGGCGGGGCCACGGCGTGCGGTCGGTCTGCGGTCGGAGTCTCGGTTCAGGTGCGGGGTCAGGTGGTGTGTGCGGTCGAGCGGTCTGGTCGGGGCGGTCGGCCGGGCGGTTGATCACTTTCAGGCTGCCCTCAACGGCCCGTGCGCGGGGGGCTTTTCGGTAATCTGCCGCATGCGGTGCGTGGGCAGCCCGGCCCCGGCCTCCTCATGCGCCGTCCCGGGCGTGCTGGGCGATCCGGCGGAGGGCCTCGGCGAAGTCCTCGGCCACCGCCCGTACGGTCGCCTCCTCGTGCACGTCGGGGCGGTAGTGCCAGGTGAAGGCGAGCCGTCCGTCCTGCACCGCGCCGACGGCCTCCAGCAGGTGGGAGCCGCCGTCGCGGGGATCGTGGTCCTGGCCGAAGGAACCGTGCTCGGCACGGACGAGTGCCCCGGAGGAACCGCCGGGCCGCGCGTCCCACTGGCCCAGGTAGTTGAAGACGACCTGTCCGCGGCCGGTGCGGTCCAGGCGCTCGCGCACCTCGGCGGGGCCGTGGGTGCGCAGGGCGCCGAAGCCGAGGCCGTTGCCGGGGACGGCGCGCAACTGGCGCCGGACCGATTTGACCAGGGCCCGCCAGTCGCGGGAGGGACCGAGGTCCGCGGGGTCGGAGACCTGGAGGCCGACCGGGTAGACGGTGGTGAACCAGCCGACGGTGCGCGAGAGGTCCACCCCCTCCAGGACGTCCTCACGGCCGTGCCCTTCGAGGTCGATGCAGACCCGCTCATGGCCGGTCCAGCGCGCCAGCGCCAGGGCCAGGGCGGCCAGCAGCACGTCGTTGATGCGGGTGCGGTAGGCGGTGGGGGCCGCGCGCAGCAGCGCCGTGGTGTCCGCCTCGTCGAGCGTCACGGACACCGTGCGCGACCCGCCCGACGGAGCGTCGGCTTCGTGGTCCACCGGAAGCGGGGCAGGTGCCACCGCCTCTTCCCAGTACGGGAGTTCGTGGTCCAGGCCGCCGTCGGCGACATGTGCGGCCAGGCCTCTGGACCAGTCCCGGAAGGCCGTGGTCCGCTCGTCGAGCGAGAGGGTCTGCCCGGCCGCGGCCTGTTGGTAGGCGGTCTCCAGGTCGTCCAGCAGGATGCGCCAGGACACCGCGTCGACGACCAGGTGGTGGGCCACCAGGAGCAGGAAGGCGGGGCGGTCCGGGTCACCGGTGAACAACGCCGCGCGGAGCAGCGGGCCCTGGCCGATGTCGAAGCCGGAGTGCAGATCGTCGGCCGCCTTCTCCATGGCGGTGTCGGCCTCGTCGGACGGCAGACCGCTCAGGTCGTGCCGGACGAGGAGGCCGTCCGGCTCCGAGGGCGGCGGGTTCTGCTGGCGCCAGCGGCCGCCGTCCTCGGTGAATTGCATGCGCAGTGCGTCGTGGTGCTCCAGCAGGGCGGCCAGCGCGGTGTGGAGGGCGGCCGGGTCGGGAATGCCGTCCAGTTCGAGCAGCGCGGACTGGTTGAAGTGGTGGTGGTTGGCGCGGGGGGTGGCGAGGAACCACTGCTGGATGGGGGTGAGCGGCAGGTCGCCGGTCACCGGCCCGCTGTCGGTCCGGTCCCCTCCGGTGGTGACGACGGTCGCCAGTTCCGCCACCGTCTGGTGGGTGAACAGGTCCTTGGTGGCCAGGTGCAGTCCGGCCCGGCGCAGCCGCGATACCACCTGCATGCTCAGGATCGAGTCGCCGCCGAGGTCGAAGAAGTTGTCGTCGGCGCCGACGGTGTCGAGGCCGAGGACGTCGCCCCAGATCTGCGCGATCCGGCGTTCGGTGTCGTTGCGCGGCGCGATGTGCGGGCCGGTGGCGGTGGCTGCCGGGTCGGGGTCGGGCAGGGCGCGCCGGTCGGTCTTGCCGTTCGGGGTGAGCGGCAGCCGCGCCAGGCGGACGAACACCGACGGCACCATGTGCGGCGGCAGCAGGCGGGCCAGGTGGTCGCGCAGCTCGGAGACGGGCAGCGGCTCCGGGGTGCCGTCGGCCGGGACGACGTAGGCGACCAACCGTGCGGGGCCGGCGGGGGGTTGCCCGGCCGCGGCGCGCACGGCGACGACCGCGTCCCGCACCTGGGGACTGCGCCGCAGCGCGCTCTCGATCTCGCCGGGCTCGATGCGGAAGCCGCGCACCTTGACCTGGTCGTCGGCGCGTCCGGCGTAGCGCAGGTCGCCGTCGGCGCCCCAGCGCACCAGGTCGCCGGTGCGGTACATCCGCTCGCCCGGGGGGCCGAACGGATCGGCCACGAACCGGGCCGCGGTCAGCCCCGGGCGTGCCAGGTAGCCGCGGGCGAGTGCGGCGCCGGCGACGTACAGCTCGCCGGTCACGCCGACCGGTACGGGGCGCAGGGCGGCGTCCAGGACGTACGCCCGGGTGAGGCCGCTGGGGCGGCCGATGGGCGGGGCGCCCGCTTCCGGGGCCAGCGGGCCGGTCCAGGTGGACACCACCGTCGCCTCGGTCGGGCCATAGGAATTGATCACGCGGCGGCCGGGGGCCCAGCGCTCCACCAGGTCGGCGGGGCAGGCCTCGGCGCCGACGATCAGGGTGCGCAGAGCGGGCAGGGCGTCGGCGGCCTCGGGCGGCACGGTGGCCAGGGCCGCCGGCGGGATCAGGGCGTGGGTGATCCGCCGCTCGGCGAGCACCTGGGCCAGCCGGTCGCCCAGCAGCGGTCCCTCCTCTCCCGCGACCAGCGTGGCGCCGGCGAGCAGCGAGCCGCACAGCTCCAGGACGGAGGCGTCGAAGCTGGGCGAGGCGAACTGGAGGAAGCGGTCGCCCTCGCGGACGTCGTACCGGTCGGCGGCGGCCGAGGCGAAGGCGGCGAGTCCGGTGTGGGTGACCACCACGGCCTTGGGGGTGCCGGTCGAGCCGGAGGTGTAGATGACGTAGGCGGGGTGCGCCTCCGTCAGCGGCGCGCGGCGGTCCGCGTCGGTGGGCGCGGTGTCGGGGCCGTCCGTACGCCAGATGCCCGCCGGGTCGTCGAGGACCACGGCGGCCGCCGCGTCGCGCACCATGAACTCCCGCCGCTCGGCCGGGTAGGCCGGGTCCACGGGCAGGAAGGCGCCGCCGGCCTTGGTGACGGCCAGTTGGGCCACCACCGTCTCCGCCGAGCGGGGCAGCGCCAGCGCCACCACGCTCTCGGGACCGACACCGCGGCCGATCAGATGGTGCGCCAGCCGGTTGGCCGCGCTCTCCAGCTCCGCGAACGTCAGCTCGCGCGCGCCGTCGGCCAGCGCCACCGCGTCCGGGGTCCGGGCGGCCTGCCGCTGGAACAGTGCGGGCAGGGTGGCCGGGGCCACCGGGCGGGCGGTACCGCTGCCGTGGGCGAGCAGGCGGCGCAGTTCGCCGTCCGGGGCCAGGGGCAGCGCGCCGAGGGGGCGGTGCGGGTCCTCGGCTATGCCGGTCAGCAGCGTGGTGAGCTGGTCGGCCATCCGCTCGGCGGTGGCGGCGTCGAACAGGTCGGTGTTGTAGGTGAGCAGCCCGTGCAGGGCACCGGAGTCGGTTTCGGCGAACTCCAGCGTGAGGTCGAAGCCGGCGTGGTGGGTATCCGGCTCGATGTCGCTCACCTGGAGACCGGGCAGGTCCAGTGCCGCTCCGGGCGCGTTCTGGAGCACGACCATGGCCTGGAAGAGCGGCGTACGGCTGGTGTCCCTGACCGGCTGGACCTGGTCCACCACCTGCTCGAACGGCACGTCCTGGTGCGCGAAGGCGTCCAGTACCGTCTCCCGCACCTGCGCCAGGAACGCGGGGAAGGCCTCGTCGGGATCGACGTCCGAGCGCAGCACCAGCGTGTTGACGAAGAAGCCGATCAGGCGTTGGGTCTCGGCGCGGTCGCGGCCCGAGGTGACGGTGCCGACGGCGATGTCGCGCTGTCCCGACAGCCGCGCGAAGAGCGTCTGTGCGGCGGCGATCAGCGTGGTGAACAGGGTGGTCTGCCGGGCCCGGCCGAACTCCGCGAGCCTGCGGGCCGTTTCGGGCGGCAGGACGAGCGGGGCCGTCGCACCGTTCCTGGTCTGTACGGCCGGGCGCGGCCGGTCGGTGGGCAGGTGCAGGGGTTCGCTGCCGGCGAGGCGCTCCTGCCAGTACCGCAGTTGCGCGTCGGCGTCCGCGCCGTGGGCGGTGCGCTGCCAGTGCGCGACGTCGGCGTACTGCACCGGCAGCGGTGGCAGTTCGGCCGTGGTGTCGCCCAGCGCGGCCCGGTAGAGGTGGGCCAGGTCGCCGGTGAGCACCGCGGTGGACCAGCCGTCGGTGATGATGTGGTGCAGGGTCAGCGTCAGGACGTGGTCGTCGTCCGCCAGCCGGACGAGTTGGGCCCGCAGCAGGGGGCCCTGGCGCAGGTCGAAGGGGCAGGTGCGGTCCTCGGCCAGCAGCCGTTCGAGCTGCGCCGTACGCTCTCCGGCGGGCAGCGCCGACAGATCGCGCAGCGGCAGCGGTACGTCCTGGGGCGGGTGGACGACCTGGATGCCCTGGCCGTCCTCCGAGTCGAAGGTGGTGCGCAGCGACTCGTGCCGGGCCGCCAGCGCGGTCAGGGCGGCGCCGAGCGCGGCGGTGTCGAGCCGGCCGCGCAGGCGCAGCGCCAGCGGGGTGATGTATTCGGTGCTGCCGGGCGCGAACGCGTCGAGGAACCACAGGCGTTGCTGGGCGAAGGACAGTGGCGGCGCGGTGTCCCGGGGGGCCGGGAGGATGGCGCCCCGTCCCGCGGGGGCCCGCTCGCCCTGGGTCAGCAGCGCGGCGAGCGCAGCCGGGGTCGGGTGGGTGAACACCGCCCGCGGGGTCAGTTCGGTCTCGAACGCCTCCGCCAGCCGGGAGGTCAGCCGGATGCTCAGGATCGAGTCGCCGCCGAGCGCGAAGAAGTCGTCCTCCACACCGACCTCCGCCACGTCGAGCACCTCGGCCCAGATCTCGGCGGTGCGGCGTTCGGCCTCGGTGCGCGGGGCGACCGGCGCCGGGCGGTCCGGGCCGGTGCCGGGTGCGGGCAGGGCCGCCCGGTCCACCTTGCCGTTGGTGCTGAGCGGCAGTGCCGCCAGCGGCACGAACGCCGTGGGGACCAGGTAGTCGGGCAGGGTCCGCCGGGCGTGGGCGCGCAGCGCCTCGGTGTCGAGGCCGTCGTGCCCCACCACGTAGGCGACCAGCCGCTTGGCCCCGGGGCGTTCCTCGCGGGCCACCACCGCGACGTCCGCGACGCCGGGGTGGCCCGCGAGCGCGCCCTCCACCTCGCCGGGCTCGACGCGGAAGCCCCGGATCTTGACCTGGTCGTCGGCGCGGCCGAGGAACTCCACCGTGCCGTCGAGCCGTCGGCGGGCCAGGTCCCCGGTGCGGTACATCCGGGCGCCGGGCGGACCGGACGGGTCGGCGACGAACCGGTCCGCGGTCGCGCCGGGGCGGCCGAGGTAGCCGCGGGCCACGCCCTCGCCCGCCAGGAAGAGTTCGCCCGCGGTGCCCGGCGGCACGGGCCGCATCCGGGCGTCGAGGACATGGACCCGCATATCGTCCAGCGGGTGGCCGATGGGCACGGTGTCGGGGACCTCGGCGGCGTCCGTCATGGCGAAGGAGGTCGCGAAGGTCGTCGTCTCGGTCGGTCCGTAGCCGTCCACCACGGTCAGGCCGGGGCAGGCGGCCAGCACCCGGCGCACGGCGGCGGCCGGGACCACGTCGCCGCCGGTCCACACCTGGCGCAGCCCCGTGAAGCAGTCCGGCGCGTCCTGGGCCAGCAGCCGGAAGAGTCCGGCCGTCAGCCACAGTGCCGTCACCCCTCCCCCGGTGGCCAGGCGCCGCAGCAGGGCCGCGTCCACGGCGCCCGGCGGGGCCACCACGACGCGCCCGCCGTTCAGCAGCGGCGCCCAGACCTCGAAGGTGGCGGCGTCGAAGGCCACCGGGGAGTGCAGCAGCACCCGTTCGCCGGCGGGGCCGGTGAAGCGGCTGTCGGTGGCGAGCGCCGCCACGTCGCGGTGGCGCACCCCTACGGCCTTGGGGGTGCCGGTCGAGCCGGAGGTGAACATGACGTACGCCAGCCGGTCCGGGTCGGCGGGCGGCAGCGCGGGCGCGGCGGCCGGTCCGGCGGTCCGGGCGGCGGCCACCTCCTCGGCGGTCAGCGTCGTCGTCGCTCCCGCCTGGTCGAGCAGCATCCGCCGGCGCTCCTCGGGGGCGCGGCCGTCCACGGGCACATAGGCGCCGCCCGCCTTGAGGACCGCCAGCTGGGCCACCACGAGGGCGGCCGAGCGGTCCATGAGCAGCGCCACCCGGCTCTCGGGGGCCAGGCCGTCCGCCCGGAGCCGGGCGGCCACCCGGTCCGACCAGTCGGCGAGTTGCCGGTACGTCACCTCGGCGCCGTTCACCTCGGCCAGCGCGATCGTGTCCGGGGTGCGCCGCGCCTGCTCGGCGAAGAGGTCCACCGGTGAGCCGCCCGCCGCGGGGCGTGCGGTGGTGTTCCACCGGTCCAGCACCGCGCGGTCGGCGGCGGTGAGCAGGCCGAGGTCGTCCAGGGAGCGGGCGGTGCCGTCGGCGATCGCGGTCAGCAGGGTCTCCAGGTGGGCCGCGGCCCGCTCCACCGTCGTACGGTCGAACAGCGCCCCGTCGTAGGCGAGGTCGAAGCCGAGGCGGTCGGCGAGGTAGGCGCGCAGGCACAGCGGGAAGTTGGTGGCGTCCTCGGCGCGCACGTCCTGGATGCGGATGCCCGCGCCGGCGGCGGCCGCCTCGTCGAAGGGGTAGTTCTCGAACACCATCATGCTGTCGAACAGTGCCTCGCCCGGCGGGAGTTCGCTCAGGGCCTGGATGCGGGCGAGCGAGACGAAGTCGAAGCGCCGGGAGTCGCTCTGCTGGTCCTGGAGGTCGCGCAGCCAGGGCAGGACGCCCCGGTCGCCGTCGGTCCGGACGCGGGTCGGAACGGTGTTGATGAACATGCCGACCATGGACTCCACACCCGGCAGTTCGGCCGGGCGGCCGGAGACCGTGGTGCCGAACGCCACGTCCCGGCGCCCGCTGTAGCGCGCCAGCAGCAGCGCCCAGGCACCCTGCACCACCGTGTTGACGGTCAGGCCGTTCTGCCCGGCCGTCTCGCGCAGCCGGTCGGAGACCTCGGGGGTGAGCTCCAGGTGCACCAGCGCGTTCGAGCGGGCGCGGTGCGCCTCGACGGGCGGCCGGTCGTAGGGCAGCGGGGTGCGGGCGGTGAACCCGGCCAGGGTGCCGGTCCAGTGCCGCTCGGCCTCCTCCTCGTCCTGCTCTTCCAGCCACTGCAGGAAGTCGCGGAACGGGCGGCGGGCCGGTGGGCGGACGGTGCGTCCCTCGACCGTCGCGGCGTACTGGGCACACACGTCGGCGAAGAGCTGTCCGCTGCTCCAGCCGTCGAGCATCAGATGGTGCGAGGACCACACCAGCAGGATCTCGTCGCCGGGCAGGGCCGCCACCGCGATCCGGCTCAGCGGTGCGGTGGTCACGTCCATGCCGGCCGCGCGGTCCTCGGCGAGCAGCCGGTCGAGCGCACGGTCGCGTGCTTCGGGGGTCAGGGCCCGCCAGTCGTGGTGGGCGACGGGCAGGACGGCGCGGTGGTGCACGACCTGCACCGGCCGGGGCAGGCCCTGCCAGCGGACGCTGCTGCGCAGCGCCGGGGTGTGGTCGGCGACCTGCTGCCAGGCCGCGGCGAAGGCCCGCGGGTCGGCGACGCCGGAGATCCGGACCGCCATCTGGTCGAAGTAGGCGCCCGCCGAGTCGACCAGCCCGTGGAAGAGCATGCCGGCCTGCAGCGGGGTGAGCGGATGGATGTCCGCCACCTCCCGCCCGTCGCCCGCGACCAGGTCCACCTCGCGCTGGTCGAGCCGGGCGAGCGGGAAGTCGGACGGGGTGCGGCCGCCGGTGTCCGGCCGGGCGCAGTGCGCGACGAGTTCGGTCAGGGCCGCGAGGGTGTCCTCGGCGAGGCGGCGCACGGTGGACTCGTCGTACACCGCGGGCGGGTAGGTCCAGCCGAGTTCGAGCCGGCCGTCCTGGACCACCCCCGTCACATCGAGCAGGTAGGTGCGGGGCTCGTCGGGATCGGTGTCCTGACCGGCCGGCGGCAGGGCGGCCCGGTAGAGGCCGTCGTCATCGGGGCGGTCGGCGGAGGCGATGTCCCACTGGCCGTGGTAGTTGAAGCCGACCTGCGGTTCCGGCGCCTCGGGCAGCGGGCACCGCGGCACGAGGTGGCGCAGCGCGCCGTAGCTCAGGCCGCGCAGCGGCACGGCGCGCAGCTGCTCCTTGACGGACCGGACGGTGTCGCGCCAGTCCGCTTCCGGGGCGACGGACAGGGCGAGCGGGAACTCGGCGGTGAACCAGCCGACGGTGCGGGAGAGGTCCAGTTCGTCGAAGAGGTCCTCGCGGCCGTGGCCCTCCACGCCGATCAGGACGGTGTCCTGGCCGCTCCAGCGGGTCAGCGTGCGGCCGAGCGCGCTGAGCAGGACGTCGTTGACCTGGGTGCGGTAGACGTCCGGCACCTGGCGCAGCAGGGCATCGGTCTCGGCCCGGCCCAGGCGGACGGTGAGGGTGGCGGCGGCGCCGTGGGTGGTGGGGCCCGGCCGGTCGACGGGGAGGCCGGCCGGGGTCCGGCAGGCCCGGGTCCAGTACGCCAGGTCGCCGTCGAGGGCGCCGGAGCGGGTGTGCTGCTCCAGTCGGGCCGCCCAGTGGCCGTAGCCGCTGCTCGCCGGGGCGAGGGCGGGCGGCCGGCCCGCGACGGCGTCGCGGTAGGCGGCCTCCAGGTCGCCCAGCAGGATGCGCCAGGACACCCCGTCGACCACCAAGTGGTGGACGGTGAGCACGAGTTGGGCGGGGATGTCGGGTCCGCAATCGAAGTACAGGACCCGCACGACCCGGCCCTCGGTGATGTCGAGGGAGGTCTGCGCGGCGGCGGTCGCGCGCTGGACGGCCTCCTCCCGCCCGGGGGCGTCCAGACCGGTCAGGTCGTGGCGGGCGAAGACGTCCCCGGGGGCGGCCGGCAGCACCTCCTGGTGCCAGGTGCCGTCGGTGTGGCGGAAGCGGGTGCGCAGCGCCTCGTGGTGGGCCACCAGGGCGGTGGCCGCGTGCCGCAGGGCCGCCTCGTCGCTCTGCGGGGCCAGTTCCAGCCGGTTGGTCATGGTGAAGCGCAGCGCGTCCCCGGGCCGTCGGCCGTCGAGGTACCAGTGCTGGATGGGGGTGAGCGGCGCGGGTCCTGCCGGTGTGCCGGTGGCGTCGGCGGACGGCGGGTTCACGGAGGCGGTGCGCAGGGCGAGTTCGGCGATCGTCTGGTGGCGGAAGACGTCCTTGGAGGTGAGTCCGAGTCCGGCCCGGCGGGCCCGCGAGACGATCTGGATGCTGAGGATCGAGTCGCCGCCCAGGGCGAAGAAGTTGTCCTCAACGCCGACCCGGGGGACGCCGAGCACCTCCGCCCAGATGCCGGCGAGGGCCGTCTCGGCAGCGGTGCGCGGGGCCGTGTACGGGGTCGCGGTGTCGGGCTGGGCGGGCGGCTCGGGCAGGGCGCGCCGGTCGGTCTTGCCGCTGGTGGTCCGCGGAATCCGGTCCAGGGGGACGAACACCGCGGGGACCATGTAGTCCGGCAGGGTCCGGCGCAGTCGGACCCGCAGCTCCTCCGCCGGGGGCGTCCGCTCCCCGGCGGGCACCACATAGGCCACCAGCCGTGCCCGGCCGCCGTGTTCGGCGGCCACCACCACGGCGTCGGCCACCGCGGGGTCGGCGAGCAGGGCGGCCTCGATCTCGCCGGGTTCGATCCGGAAGCCCCGGACCTTGACCTGTTCGTCGGTGCGCCCCAGGTACTCCAGCAACCCCTGCCCGTCCCGGCGCGCGCGGTCGCCGGTGCGGTACATCCGGGTGCCGGGCGGGCCGAACGGGTCGGCGACGAAGCGTCCGGCGGTGAGCCCGGGACGCCCCAGGTAGCCGCGGGTGACCTGGGCACCGGCGAGGTACAGCTCCCCCGGCACCCCGACCGGTACCGGCCGCAGGGCGCCGTCGAGCACGTAGGCGCGCAGGTTGCGGCCCGGCCGGCCGATCACGGGACGCTCGGCGTGGTCGGTGAAGGGGCCGTACACGGCGTCGACGGTGCACTCGGTGGGGCCGTAGACGTTGTACGCGGTGACGCCCTCGGTCTCCCGCAGCTCCCGCCACAGCGGGGTGCCGATGGCCTCGCCGCCGACCAGGACGATCCGGGGACGGTGGTGGCCCTGGGTGAACAGCCCGGCGGACACCAGTTCGTGCAGGAAGGACGGGGTCACGTTGACGCAGTCCAGGCGGCTTTCGGTGACCTGGCCGACGAACGCGGCCGGGTCCAGGCGTACGTCCTCGTCGACGAGGTGGACCTCCTGGCCCAGCGCCAGCAGCAGCGGGCCCTCCCACGAGGTGTCGAAGGAGAAGGCGGCGCTCAGCGCGAAGCGCAGCGGCCGGCCGTCGGTGGTGTGCGGGGTGACGAGCCCGGCCAGGTGGTCGTGACAGAGGTTGACCAGCTGACGGTGTTCGACGGCGACGCCCTTGGGCCGGCCGGTGGAGCCGGAGGTGTAGTTGATGTAGGCGGTGTGGGCGCCGCACAGGGCGGCGGTCCGGTCGGCGTCGGTGGGGTTGTGGCCGGGCTGCCGGTCCAGGGGGGCGTCGCGCAGTGCGTCGGCCGTCAGGACGGTCCGGGGTGCGGCGTCCGCGAGCAGGAACGCGCGGCGCTCGGCGGGCAGTTCGGGGTCGAGGGACAGCTGGGTGCCGCCCGCCTTGAGGACGGCGAGGAGGGCCACCAGCATGTCCGAGGTGCGCGGCAGTTGCACGGCGACCACCCGCTCCGGGCCGACGCCGAGCGAGATGAGGTGGTGGGCCAGCCGGTTGGCGCGGTCGTTCAGGGCGGCGAAGTCCAGTGTGGCGTCCCGTGCCACCAGGGCCGTGGCGTGCGGGGTGCGGGCCACCTGGTCCTCGAAGAGGTCCACGAACGTCAGGTCCGGGACGGGCAGGGTCTCGCCCTGCCACTCCTCCTGCACCTGGTGCCGCTCGGCGTCGGACAGCAGCGGCAGTTCGCCCACCGTGCGTCCGGGGTCGTCCGCGACCGCTTCGAGCAGCAGGCGCAGCCGTGCGCTCACCCGCTCGACGGTGGCCGCGTCGAACAGGTCGGTGTTGTATTCGACGTAGCCGGTGAGGCCGCCGTCACGCTCCACGAAGTCGAAGCCGAGGTCGAAGGCGGCGTGCCGGCCCGGCGGCTGGAGTGTTTCGACGTCGAGGCCCGGCAGGCGCGGTGCCTCGCCGCCCAGGTTGTGCAGGGCCACCATCACCTGGAAGAGGGGGGTGCGGCTGGTGTCGCGTTCGGGCTGGAGCACATCGACGAGTTGCTCGAAGGGCACGTCCTGGTGGGCGAACGCGTCCAGCACGGTGCTGCGCACCTCGGACAGCAGGGCGGTGAACGGCAGGCCGGCGGGCACCCGGCTGCGCAGCACCAGGGTGTTCACGAACATCCCGACCAGGTGCTCCAGTTCGGGGCGTTCGCGTCCCGAGGCCACGGTGCCGACCGCGACGTCCTCCTGGCCGGCCCAGCGGGCGAGCAGCACCTTGCAGGCCGCGAGGAGTGTCATGTAGAGGGTGGCGTCGGCGCGGCGGCCGGCCTCCCGCAGGCGGTCGGTCAACGCGGCGGGCAGGGAGAACTCCAGCAGCGCGCCGTTCTCGGTCCGTACGGCGGGCCGCGGCCGGTCGGTGGGGAGCTCCAGCGGAGCGACGTCGGCCAGCTTCTCCTGCCAGTAGGCGAGTTGCCCGCCGTCGGCCCCGGCGGCGCGCGCCCGCTGCCAGGCCGCGTAGTCGGCGTACTGGAGCGGCAGCCTGGGCAGGTCCGGGCGGCGGTCCTGGAGGGCCGCCGCGTACAGCTCGCCGAGGTCCCGGCCGAGCACCGCGGTGGACCAGCCGTCGGTGACGATGTGGTGCATGGCCAGGGTCAGGACGTGCTCGTCGGCGGTGAGCCGGATCAGGCGGGTGCGCAGCAGCGGCCCGGTGCCCAGGTCGAAGCCGGTGGCGCCCTCGCGCGTCAGCAGTGCGTCGAGTGCGCGGTCGCGGTCGTGCGCCGGGGTGTCCGACAGATCGTCCAGCGGCAGGCCGGCCGGCCGGGGGGCGTGGACGCGCTGGAACGCATGGCCGTCCTCTTCGGCGAAGGTGGTGCGCAGCGGTTCGTGCCGGGCCACCAGGGCGTCGAGGGCGGTGCGCAGGGCCGCCTCGTCGAGGGGGCCGCGCAGGCGCAGGACGAAGAAGGTCAGGTAGGCGGTGCTGTCCGGCTCGAAGGTGTCCAGGAACCACAGCCGCTGCTGAGGGAACGACAGCGGCAGGGCGGCGGTGCGGTCCGCCGCGGGGATCGTGTCGTCCGGTGTCCGCCGGGCGGCGGCCGGGTCCGGCAGGGCGGCGGCCAGGGCGGCGACGGTGGGGTGGGTGAACAGCAGCCGGGGCGAGACCTCGGCGCCGAAGACGGTGCGGAGCCGGGAGGTGACGCGGATGGCGAGGATCGAATCGCCGCCCAGGGCGAAGAAGTTGTCCTCCACGCCCATGTCCGCGGTGTCCAGGACCTCGGCCCACACCCCGGCGACGAGGCGCTCCGCCTCGGTGCGCGGCGCGGTGCGGTCCTCGCCGGCGGCGAAGCCGTCGGAGCCGGGGGCGGGCAGGGCCCGGTGGTCGAGCTTGCCGTTGACGGTCAGCGGCAGCGCGTCCAGGGCGACGTAGGCGGCGGGCACCATGTGCGCGGGCAGGGTCTCCGCCAGGTGGGCGCGCAGCGCGGCGGCGGACGGCGGGGTGCCGCGGCCGGTACCCACGACATGCGCCACCAGGCGCCGTACGCCCGGGGTGTCCTCGCGCACCCCGACTGCGGCCTCCGCGATGTCCGGGTGGGCGGTCAGGGCGGCCTCGATCTCGCCGGGTTCGATCCGGAAGCCGCGGATCTTGACCTGCTGGTCGGCGCGGCCGAGGTACTCCAGGGTGCCGTCGGGCCGCCAGCGGGCCCGGTCGCCGGTCCGGTACATCCGGGTGCCGGGCGGCCCGAACGGGTCCGCCACGAACCGTGCCGCGGTCAGGCCCGGCCGGTTCAGATAGCCGCGGGCCAGGCCCTCCCCGGCCACGTACATCTCGCCGACGGCACCGGGCGGCACCGGGGCGAGCCCGGCGTCGAGCACCCGGATCCGCAGGTCGGGGATGCCGCGGCCGATGGCGCTGGCGGTGGCCCCGGTCACCGTGGCGCGGTCGAGGGGCGCGTAGGAGACGTGCACGGTGGTCTCGGTGATCCCGTACATGTTGACCAGGACGGGCGCGGTGTCGGAGTGCCGCTCGTACCACTCGGCCAGCCGTCCCAGGTCCAGCGCCTCGCCGCCGAAGACCACCCGCCGCAGGGCCAGCCGCGCGCCGAGCTCAGGGTGTTCGGCGTCCGCGCGCATCAGCGGGTAGAACGCCGAGGGCGTCTGGTTGAGCACCGTGACCCGCTCGTCCACCAGCAGGCGCAGGAACTCCTCGGGGGAACGGGCGACCTCGTGCGGGACGACGACGAGCCGGCCGCCGTGCAGCAGCGCGCCCCAGATCTCCCAGACGGAGAAGTCGAAGGCGTAGGAGTGGAACAGCGTCCACACGTCGTGCTCGTCGAAGGCGAACCAGTCGCGGGTACGGGAGAACAGCCGCACCACGTTGGCGTGCGGGACGACCACGCCCTTGGGCAGGCCGGTGGAGCCGGAGGTGTAGATGACGTAGGCGGGGTGCTCCGGCAGCGGGCGGCGGGCCGGTGCCGGGCCGGTGGCGGGGCGCCGCCCGAGGTCGGCGCGGACCTCGGGAGCGTCCAGGAGCACCTGGGGGCAGGCCGCGTCCCCGAGCCGTCCGGCGACGGCCGCGGTGGTCACCAGCAGGGCCGGCGCGGCGTCGGTGAGCAGGTGGTCGATGCGGCCGCGGGGCAGTTCCGGGTCGACGGGGAGGTAGGCGGCGCCGGTCTTCAGCACCGCCACGATCGCCACGATCATCTCCGGGGAGCGGGGCAGGGCGAGGGCCACGAAGCGCTCGGGGCCGGCTCCGTCCTCGGCCAGCCGGTGGGCCAGCCGGCCCGCCCGCGCGTCGAGTTCGGCGTAGGACAGCGTGCTGCCCGCGCAGGTCACCGCGGTGGCGTCGGGCGTGCGGGCCGCCCGGTCCTCGAACAGGTCCAGCAGGGTCGGCTCGGGCCGCCCGTGCTCCGTGCCGTTCCAGTCCACCAGCATCCGCCGGCGCTCCTCGGCGGTCGTCCACGCCAGTGCGCGCAGCGGCCGGTCCGGGCCGGCGGCGATCTCGGTGAGCAGCAGGCACAGCCGGTCGGCGAGCGCGCGGACGGTGTCGGAGTCGAAGAGGTCCGGGTCGTGGGCGAGGTCGAAGCCGAGGCGGTCGCTGTGGTGGGCGCGCAGGACCAGCGGGAAGTTGGTCGCATCGCGCGAGGCGACGTCCAGGATGCGCACCCCGGCGCCGGACGTCCGGGCGTCGTCGAAGGGGTAGTTCTCGAAGGCGACCATGCTGTCGAACAGCGCGGTGCCCGCCGGGACGTCGCTGAGCGAGGTCAGCTGGGCCAGCGAGACGGCCTCGAAGCGCCGGGACTCCGACTGGGCGTCCTGGAGGTCGCGCAGCCAGTCGGCGGCGGTGCGGTCCTGGTCGACCCGTACCCGGGTGGGCAGGGTGTTGATGAACATCCCGACCATGGACTCGACGCCGGGGAGCGCGTCCGGGCGGCCGGACACGGTGGTGCCGAACACCACGTCCGGCTCTCCGCTGTAGCGGGCCAGCAGGAGCGCCCAGGCGCCCTGGACGACCGTGTTGAGGGTGAGTCCGCTGCGCCGGGCGGTGTGCAGCAGTTCCTGGGAGAGCTCGACCGGCAGGCTCGCCGTCAGTACCGCTGCGGAGCGGGCCCGGTGCGCCTCGCGGGGCGGCCGGTCGCAGGGCAGCGGCGTCGGGGAGGCGAAGCCCGCGAGGACGGTGCGCCAGTGCTCCTCGGCCGCGCGACCGTCCCGGCCGGCCAGCCAGCGCACGTAGTCGCCGAAGGGGCGGCGCACGGGCGGTGCCGGCGCGCGGTCCGCGACGAGTGCGGCGTACTCCTCGCAGACCTCGGTCAGGACCTGGGCCAGGCTCCAGCCGTCCAGGATCAGGTGGTGCGAGGTCCACAGCAGCCGCAGCCTGCCGCCGGGCAGCCGGATCAGGGTGAGCCGCATCAGCGGCGGGGTGCCGAGGTCCAGGCCGAGGGCGAGGTCCTCGGTCCGGAGCCGGGCGAGTTCGGCGGTACGCCGTTCCTCGTCCAGGTCGCGCCAGTCGACGTGGACGGTGGGCACCGTCACCCGCCGGTGGACGATCTGGAGCGGTACGGGCACGTCCTCCCAGACGACCGAGGTGCGCAGCACCGGCGTCCGGTCGACGACCCGCTGCCAGGCGCGGGCGAACGCACGGGGGTCCGCGACGCCGTCCAGGAGCAGGTCGGCCTGGTCGAGGTAGACGTCGTCGGCGCCGCCCATCAGGCGGTGGAAGAGCATGCCTTCCTGGAGCGGGGTGAGCGGGAGGAGGTCCTCGACGGCGCGCCCGTCCCCGGCGAGGCGGTCCACGCCGGGCTGGTCCAGCCGGGCGAGGGGGAAGTCGGAGGGGGTGCGGCCGCCGGCTTCCGGCCGTGCGCAGTGGGCGGCGATCGCGGCCAGCGCACGGGCGGTGCCGTCCGCCAGGTCCCGTACCGTGCTCTCCTCGTGCACCTGGTCGCTGTAGTGCCAGGTCAGTTCCAGTACGCCGTCGGCGACCACGGCCGAGACGTCCAGCAGGTGGTCGAGCGCTTCCCCGGCGGCCATGTCGCGGCCGGGGACCTCTCCGGCGGGCGCGAAGTCCTGGCCTGGTGCGCTCTCCCACTGGCCGTGATAGTTGAAGCAGACCTGCGGCAGCGGCAGTTCGCGCAGCGCGCGGGCGGCCGGGTCGGGTGCGCCCAGGCGGGCCAGCGCCTCGTAGCCGAGGCCGCGGCGGGGGACGGCCCGCAGCTGTTCCTTCACCGCTTTGAGCGTGGCGCCCCAGTCCGGCTCGTGCGACGGGCCGTCCAGGGTGAGGGTGACCGGGTACTGGGTGGTGAACCAGCCGACGGTGCGGGACAGGTCGGCGGCGTCATGGGAGCCGGCGGCCTCGTCGCCGTCGTCGCCGTCGTGCTCGCCGATGTCCTCCCGGCCGTGCCCCTCCAGGGCCACCGTCACGCGGTCCGTGTCCGCCCAGTCGGCGAGCACCCGGCCCAGCGCGCTGAGCAGGACGTCGTTGACCTGGGTCCGGTAGACGCCGGGCACCCGGCGCAGCAGGGCGTCGGTGGTGTCGCGGTCGAGCCGGGCGCGTACGGTGCGGACCGAGCCGGCGCTTGCGGTGCCGGGGCGGTCCACCGGCAGCGGGGTGCGCGCCGCTTCGCTCTCGGCTCGCCAGTACGCCAGGTCGCCGTCGAGTCCGCCGTCCTGCACGTGCCGGGCCAGCTGCGCCGCCCAGGTGGTGAACGGCGTGGTGACGGGATCCAGTTGGACCGGTTCACCCGCGGCGGCCCGGCGGTAGGCGCGCTCCAGGTCGGCGAGCAGGATGCGCCAGGAGACGCTGTCGACGGCGAGGTGGTGGGCCGTCAGGAAGAGCTGCGGCCGGCTGTCGGGCTCGGCGCGGAGCAGGGCGGCGCGCAGCAGGGTGCCGGTGGCGGGGTCGAGGTCCGCGCGGGCGGCGTCGGCCGCCGCGGTGAGCGCGGTGTCCCGGGCGGCGCCGGTGGTCCCGGACAGGTCGTGGGTGGCCAGGAGGCCGGGCGCCACGGTGTCGACGGGGTGCTGGCGCCAGGTGTCGCCGGTGCGGACGAACCGGGTGCGCAGCGCCGGATGGTGGGCGGCGACCGCGTGCAGGGCCCGCTCCAGGGCCGCCGGGTCGAGGTCGTGCGGCAGGTCGAGCAGCATCGACATGCAGAAGTGCCGCAGCGGTCCGTGGGTGGCGAAGAACCACTCCTGGATGGGGGTGAGCGGGGCCGGTCCCGTGTCCTGCGGCTGCGGCGCCGCGGGTGCCGGGGCGGTGCGCAGGTCCACGGCGGCGGCCAGCTCGGCGACGGTCTGGTACAGGAAGACGTCGCGGGAGGTCAGGCGCAGTCCGGCGGCGCGGGCCCGGGAGACGGCCTGGATGCTGAGGATCGAGTCTCCGCCGAGCTCGAAGAAGTTGTCGGTGACCCCCACCTGCGCGAGGCCGAGGACCGCGGACCAGATCCCGGCCAGTTCCCGTTCGGCCGGGGTGCGCGGGGCCACGAACTCCCGCTCGCGCGGGGCCGCGTCGAGGTCGGGGGCGGGCAGCGCGCGGCGGTCCAGCTTGCCGCTGGTGTTGAGCGGCAGGGCGTCCAGGACGACGAAGGCGGCGGGCACCATGTGGCCGGGCAGGGTGCGCTGCAGGGCGGCCCGCAGCTCGGAGGCGGCGGGGCGGCCGGTCCCCGGGGCGGGCACCAGGTAGGCGGCGAGCCGGGCGTGGCCGCGCTCGTCGGCGACGGCGACGACGGCCGCCTGGGCGACGGCGGGCAGGTCCAGCAGCGCCGCCTCGACCTCGCCGGGTTCGATGCGGTGGCCGCGGATCTTGACCTGGTCGTCGGCGCGGCCCAGGTAGTCGAGCCGACCGTCGGCGGTCCAGCGGGCCAGGTCGCCGGTGCGGTACATCCGGCTGCCGGGCGGCCCGTACGGGTCGGCCACGAACCGGGCGGCGGTCAGGCCGGGCCGGTGCAGGTAGCCGCGGGCGACCTGGTCGCCCGCGAGGTACAGCTCGCCGCCGACACCGGGCGGCACCGGCCGGAGGCGGTGGTCGAGGACATGGGCGCGCACATTGGCCAGCGGCCGGCCCACCACCGGACGGGCGGTGCCGTCGATCCGGCAGGCCAGGGCGTCGACCGTGCACTCGGTGGGCCCGTAGAAGTTGTACGCGGTGACGTCGTCCAGCCCGGCGAGGTCCCGCCACAGCGCGGGGCCGACGGCCTCGCCGCCCAGCATCAGCAGCCGGGGGTGGTGGCGCGGGTCGGTGAGCAGTCCGGCGGGCAGGAGCTGGCGCAGGTAGGAGGGCGTCAGGTCGAGGAAGTCGATGCGGTGCTCGACGACGTACTCGACCAGGGCGGCCGGATCGAGCCGGGTCGCCTCGTCGACCAGGTGCAACCGGTGGCCGTCGGCCATCAGCAGCACGCCCTCCAGGGAGGTGTCGAAGGAGAACGACGCGGTCAGGGCGACCCGCAGGGGGCCGCCGCCCGCCGCGGCGACGAACCCGTGCCGGTGGCCGGCCAGCAGGTTCATCAGCGAACGGTGCTCCACGGACACGCCCTTGGGGCGGCCGGTGGAGCCCGAGGTGTAGATGACGTAGGCGGTGTTGCCGGGGTGCAGCGGTGCGCGGCGGTCGGCGTCGGTGGGGTCGCTGTCGCGAGCCGCTGCCGGTACGGCGCTCAGGGCCGTCTCGTCGAGCACCAGCATCGGCCGGGCGTCGGCCAGCAGGAGGCGCAGCCGCTCGTCGGGGAGTTCGGGGTCGACCGGCAGGTATCCGGCGCCGGTCTTGAGGACGGCGAGGATCGCCACGATCATGTCGGCGGTGCGCGGCAGCCGCAGCGCGACGAGCCGTTCGGGGCCGGCGCCCCGGTCGATGAGGTGGTGGGCGAGCCGGTTGGCGCGGGCGTTGAGCGTGGCGTAGTCCAGCGTGGTGTCCCCGGCCACCAGTGCCGTCGCGTGCGGGCTGCGGGCCGCCTGTGCCTCGAAGACGGCGGGGTAGGTGGTGGGGGCGACGGGCAGCGCGGTGTCGTTCCATTCGGTGGTCAGCCGGTGCCGTTCGCGCTCCGACAGCAGGGACAGTTCGCCCAGCGGCCGGTCCGGTTCGGCCGCGACGCCCGCCAGCAGGAGGAGCAGTTGGCCGGCCATCCGTTCGGCGGTGGAGGCGTCGAAGAGGTCGGTGCGGTACTCCAGCAGGCCGGTCAGCCCGTCCCCGTCGGGGACGAACTCGACGCTCAGGTCGAAGGTGGCCGAGCGGCGGGGCACGGTGACGGTCCCGGCCGTGATCCCCCGCAGCCCGGGGGCCGCGGGCGGGGCGGGGTGGAGCAGGACCATGACGTCGAAGAGCGGGTTGCGCCCCGCTTCCCGTACCGTCCCCGCGGCCTCCACCAGCCGGTCGAAGGGCGTGTCGCCGTGGGCGAAGGCGTCGAGGACGGCGGTGGCGGAGGTGTCCAGCAGCTCGCGGTAGGAGCGCGCGGTGTCGACGGGGGCGCGCAGCACGACCGTGTTGACGAAGAGGCCGACCGCGCGCTCCAGTTCGGTGCGGCCGCGCCCCGGGGTGAGCGATCCGACGGCGATGTCGTCCTGGCCCGACCAGCGGGCGAACAGCGCCTGGCAGGCGGCGATCAGCGCCGCGAACAGGGTGGTGTGCTGCTGCGCCGCCACCTCCCGCAGCCGGGCCGCCGTGGCGGCCGGGACCCGGAAGGCGTGGACCGCGCCCTCGCCGGCCTCCTCCCCGCTGCGGGGGCGGTCGAGCGGCAGCTCCAGCGGCACGGCCTGGTCGAGCTGCTTGGTCCAGTAGGAGAGCTGCTCGGCCAGCAGCGCCCCGGACAGCCGTTCGCGCTGCCAGACGGCGAAGTCCGGGTACTGCGTGGCCACCGGGGCAAGCGCGGGTGCCTCGCCGTGGGCCAGGGCGTCGTAGAGCGTGCACAGTTCGTCCAGCAGCACGCCCATGGACCAGCCGTCGGTGACGATGTGGTGCGCGGTGAGCAGCAGGACGTGCTCGTCGTCGGCCAGGCGGATCAGCAGGGCCCGCAGCAGTGGACCGGTGCGCAGGTCGAACGGGCGGGAGTACTCCGCCAGCAGCACGGCGTCCAGCGCTTCCGGGCCCGGTGCGGTCCGGTCCCCCGCGTCCGCGGCAGACGCGTGCTCCTCCCCCAGGTCGCGTACCGGCAGCGGCACGGGGGCGGCCGGGTGCACGGTCTGCACGGGCCGGCCGTCGATGTCGTCGAACGTGGTCCGCAGGGACTCGTGGCGCGCCACCGCGGCGTCCAGTGCCTGCGACAGCGCGGCCCGGTCCAGCGGGCCGGTCAGCCGCAAGGCGACGGCGCTGTTGTAGCGGGAGTCGCCGGGCCGGAGCTGGTCGAGGAACCACAACTGCTGCTGGGCGAAGGCGAGCGGCAGGGGCTGCGACCGGTCCGCGCGCGGGATCTGCTGCCGGGCCCCGGCGGCGGGCGGGGCCTGCCCGGCCAGGCGGCGGCGCAGCGCCTCCTGCAACTCCTGGGGCAGGGCCGCGGCACGGTCCTTCTTCGAATGCGAAGACGTCATGTGGTCGTTCCTCACCGTTCGTTGTGGTCGCTGTTGCCGCGTGCGGCGTCTTCGAGTTCGCGCAGGACGTGCTCCTCCACCAGGTCCGCCAGGGCGGCGACCGTGCGGGTCGTCAGCACGTCCCGGGGGGTGAGCTCCACACCGAAGGTCTCGTTGGCCCGGGAGGCGATGAGCAGGCTGCGCAGCGAGTCGCCACCGAGGGCGAAGAAGTCGTCCTCGGCGCCCACGGTCGTCTCCAGGGCCTGGGACCAGACGTCCGCGAGGAATTGCTCGGTGGGGGTGCGCGGGGCGACGTGTGCGGTGGGCTCGTGCAGGTCGGGACCGGGTGCGGGCAGGGCCGCGCGGTCGGTCTTGCCGTTCTCGGTGAGCGGGAAGCGCTCCAGGACGACGAAGGCCGAGGGGACCATGTGTCCGGGCAGCGTCCGGGCGGCGAACGCGCGCAGCTCCGCGCCGGCCGGGACCTCGGCGTCCGGTGCGGCGAGCAGGTGGGCCACCAGGCGCGGCGTTCCGGGCTCGTCCTCCCGTACGGACACCACGGCATCGGCGACGGCGGGGTGGCCGGCCAAGGTGGCCTCGACCTCTCCTGCCTCGATCCGGTGGCCGTGCAGTTTCATCTGGTGGTCGGTGCGGCCGAGGTAGTGCAGCTCGCCCCGGGCGTCGCGGCGGACGAGGTCGCCGGTGCGGTACATCCGGTCGCCCGGCGCGCCGTACGGGTCGGCGACGAACCGCGTGGCGGTCAGGCCGGGGCGGTGGAGGTAGCCGCGGGCCAGCGAGGGTCCGCTGATCCACAGCTCGCCGGCGATGCCGTCGGCGACCGGGCGCAGGCGCCCGTCGAGCACATACACCCGGCTGCCCGGCCGCGGGCGCCCGATGGGGGGTGCGGCGCCGTCCGGCCGGAGCGGTCCTGACCAGGTGGCGACGACCGTGGCCTCGGTGGGCCCGTACGAGTTGATCATCCGGTGGTGCGGGGCCCAGCGTGCGACCAGGTCGGCGCCGCAGGCGTCCGCGCCGACGATGAGCGTGCGCAGGTCCGGCAGCGTTCCCGCGGTGGCTGGCGGCACCGTGGCGAGCGCGGCGGGCGGCAGCAGGGTGTGGGTGATGCCCTCCCGGCGCAGCACCTCTGCCAACTGCTCGCCGAGCAGCGGTCCGGGCGGCGGCACCACGAGGCGGGCACCGGCCGGCAGGGCCATGCACAGCTCCAGCACCGAGGCGTCGAAGCTGGGGGTGGCGAAGGCCAGGACCCGGTCGCCCGGCCGCACTTGGTAGTGATCGGCCTCGGTGGCGGCGAAGCCGGCCAGGCCGCGGTGGGTGACGACCACGCCCTTGGGGGTGCCGGTGGAGCCGGAGGTGTAGATCACGTAGGCCGGGTCGTCGAGGGCGAGCGGGCGGACGCGGTCCCGGTCGGTGGGCCGGTGGGCGGGTGCGGCGTCGTCCTCGGCGGCCAGGAGGTCGTGGACCTCGTCGGCCTCCAGGGTGACGGCCGGTGCGGCGTCGCGCAGCATCAGCGCGATCCGCTCGGCCGGGTACCCGGGGTCCACGGGCAGGTAGGCGGCGCCCGTCTTGGCGGTAGCGAGCTGGGCGACGACCATGTCGGCCGATCTCGGCAGGACCAGGGCGACGAGGTCACCGGGGCCGGCCCCCCGGGTGAGGAGGTGGTGTGCGAGGCGGTTGGCCCGCGCCTCCAACTGGGCGAAGGAGAGCCGGAGGTCCGGTGCGGTCACCGCGGGGGCGTCCGGCCGGCGGTCGACCGCCGCCTCGACGAGCGCCGCCAGGGTGGCGGCCGGGACGGTCTCGTCCGCCGGTGCGGAGCGCCCGGTCAGCCGGTCGCGCTCGTCCGGCGGCAGGATGTCGATCCCGTCCACGCTCGTCGCGCCGTCGGGGGCCGCCAGGGCGCCCAGGGTGTGCACCAGCTGGGCGGCCAGGGACCGGGCGGTGGACTCCTCGAAGTACCGCGGGTCGTAGCCGAGTTCGACGCTCAGGTGGGTGTCGGGCGAGATCACCACGGTGAGCGGGTAGTTGGTGGCCTCCAGGGCGTGCAGATCACGGACCCGCAGGCCGTGCGCGGTGGCCGCGGTGTCGTTGATCGGGTAGTTCTCGAAGACCACCAGGCTCTCGAACAGCGGTGTCCCGGCGGGCAGTTCGCTCCAGTTGCGCAGGTCGGACAGCGGGACGTGGTCGAAGCCGCGGGCGTCGGCCTGCGCGGACTGCAGACCGCGCAGCCAGTCGGCCGGGGCCGCGCCGCCGTCCACGTCGCACCGCACCGGCAGGGTGTTGATGAACAGGCCGGTGATGGCGTCGGCGCCGGGCAGGTCGGCGGGCCGGCCGGAGACCGTCGTGCCGAAGCACACCTCGCGCTCTCCGCTCCAGCGCGCCAGCAGCAGGCCCCAGACTCCTTGGACCACGGTGTTGAGGGTGAGGTGGTGGCGCCGGGCGAAGTCCTGGAGCGCGGCGCTCTCCCGTTCGCCGAGCCGCTCGGAGAGCCAGGTGCCGGCGCGGGTGGCGGCACCTGGCGCCGGGCGCCGGTCGTAGGGCAGCGGGGTGGGGGCGGTCAGGCCGGCCAGCGCCGTGCGCCAGTGCGCTTCGGCCGGGGCCGTGTCGTGGGCGGCGAGCCAGGCGGCGTAGTCCGCGAACGGCCTGCGGTCCGGCAGGTCCGGGGCGGTGCCCCGGGTGAGCGCCGCATGGCAGGAGAACACGTCCGACAGGACCTGGAAGACGCTCCATCCGTCGAGCAGCACATGGTGGAAGGTCCACACGACCCGCACCTCGGCCGGGGACAGCCGGACGAGGGTGAGCCGCAGCAGCGGCGCCCGGTCCAGGGCGAGCCCGCGATCCCGGTCCTCGGCGAGCAGCCGCGTCAGTTCGGCGTCGCGCCGCTCCTCGCTCAGGCCGCTCCAGTCGAGCTCGGTGACGGGCAGCGCGACGGAGCGGTGGACGGTCTGCAGGGGTACCGGCACCTCGTGCAGGATCACGGCGCTGCGCAGCACGGGGGTGCGGTCGACGACCTGCTGCCAGGCGGCGGCCAGCAGCCGGGAGTCGGGGACGCCGTCCAGAACGAAGGTGGCCTGTTCCACGTAGAGCCCCTGGTCGGGTTCGTCGAGCCCGTGGAAGACCAGTCCGGTCTGGGTGGGGGTCAGCGGGTAGACGTCCGTGACGTCCCGGCCGTCGCCGACGAGCCGGTCGACGGTGTCCTGGTCGAGGCGGACCAGCGGGAAGTCGGAGGGCGTGCGCCCGCCGGCGTCCGGCTCCGCGCAGTGCCGCACGATCTCCCGCAGTTCGGCGGTCATCGCCTCGGCCAGTTCGGCCACGGTGGCCCGCAGGTGCCGGTTCGTCGAGTACGACCAGGTGAACTCCAGCCGCTTGTCCGCCACCAGGCCGACGACGTCGATCAGGTGCGGCCGGTCGGCCGCCCGGTCCATGTCGCCCTCCAGCGCGCCGTACGGCGCGTGCAGCAGGCCGTCGCCCGCGGACGCGCTCCAGTCCTGCTGGCCGAGGTAGTTGAAGGCGATCTGCGGGTCGGCCGGCAGCCCCGTGGCCGCCGGGGTGCGCAGCCGGCGCAGCGCGCCGTGTCCCAGGCCGTGCCCGGGCAGCGTCCGCAGGCCCTCCTTGGCGGACTTCAGCGCCGTGGCGAGGTCCGCGTGCGGCGGCAGGTCCAGCGCGACCGGGAACATGGTGGTGAACCAGCCGACGGTGCGGGAGAGGTCGACATCGTCGAAGATCTCCTCGCGGCCGTGGCCCTCCAGTCCGATCCGTACCCGGTCGTGCCCGGTCCAGCGGGCCAGCACCCGGCCCAGGGCGCACAGCAGGACGTCGTTGATCCGGGTCCGGTAGACGTCCGGCACGTCCTGGAGGAGGCGGCGGGTCTCCTCGGCGTCCAGGCGGACGGTCACGGTGTCCTCGGAGTCCGCGGAGTTGCGGCCCGTGCGGTCGGTGGGCAGGTCCGTGTGACCGTCCGGCGCGCTCCAGTAGGCGAGTTCGTCGTCGAAGCCGCCGGCGGCGGTGTGGTCGTGCAGCCGCTGCGCCCAGGCGCGGAACGAGGTGGTCTTGGGGCCGAGCCCGGCCCGGCCCCCGGCGCGCACCCGGCGGTAGGCGGTGTCGAGGTCCTCCAGGATGATCCGCCAGGACACCGCGTCGACGACCAGGTGGTGGGCCGCCAGCAGCAGGACCGGGCGGTCCTGCTCGCCCCGGTGGCACAGCGCGGTCGTCAGCAGCGGTCCGTCCGCGAGGTCGAAGCCCGCGCACAGGTCCGCGGTCAGCCTGCGCAGTTCCGCGGTGCGGTCCTGCGGCTCCAGGTGCGCGAGGTCGTGGACCTCCAGGGCGGGAGCCGCACCGGGCGCCGCGCTGTACTGGCGCCAGTGGCCGTCGCCGGTCGTCTCGTACCCCATGCGCAGGGCGTCATGGTGCTCCAGCACCGCGGCCAGGGCGGCGCGCAGCGCGCCCTCGTCGACCTCGGCGGCCAGCTCGAAGGAGAGCGCCTGGGTGAAGTGGCCGGGGCTGTCCGGGACGCTGTCGAACAGCCAGTGCTGGACGGGGGTGAGCGGCACCTCGCCCACCACCGGGCCCTGTTCGGCGGTGGACACCACGGCCGACAGTTCGCCGGACGCCGCGGCCAGGGCGGCGACGGTCTGGTGGACGAACAGATGGCGCGGGGTCAGCGCGAGGCCCGCGCGGCGGGCCGCGGAGACGATCTGGATGCTGAGGATCGAGTCCCCGCCGAGGGCGAAGTAGTTGTCCTCGGCGCCGACCCGTTCCACGCCCAGCACCTCGGCCCAGATCCCGGCGAGCACCCGCTCGGCGTCCGTGCGCGGCGGGACGTACCCGGCGGCCGGGGCGGCCCAGTCGGGCGCCGGCAGGGCACGCCGGTCGAGCTTGCCGGTGGCTCCCAGCGGCAGCCGCTCCAGGGGAACGACGACCGCGGGGACCAGGTGGTCGGGCAGGCTCTGTGCGAGGAAGGCACGCACCGCGGCGGGATCGGCGCCCGCCGCACCCCGGGTGACCACATAGCCCACCAGGCGCTTGTGGCCGTCGGTCTCGACCACCCGCGCGGCGGCCTCGGCCACCTCGGGGTGCCGGGCCAGTGCGGCCTCGACCTCGCCCAGTTCGATGCGGAAGCCGCGCACCTTGACCTGGTCGTCGCCGCGGCCGAGGTACTCCAACTGCCCCTCGGCGTCCCAGCGCACGAGGTCACCGGTGCGGTACATCCGCTCGCCCGGAGGCCCGAACGGATCGGCCAGGAAGCGCCGGGCGGTCAGACCCGGCCGGGCGAAGTACCCGCGGGCCACGCCGGTCCCGGCGAGGTAGAGCTCGCCGGGCACGCCGACGGGGACCGGCCGCAGATGCGGATCGAGGACGTAGGCCCGCGCGCCGGCGACGGGGCTGCCGATCGGCGGGGTGCGGTCCGGGTCGGCGGGGTCGCAGTACCAGGCGGTGGCGTAGACGGTGGCCTCGGTGGGGCCGTAGATGTTGGCGACCCGGCAGCCGGGGACGGCGGCGCGGACCTCTCGTACGGTACGGGCGGCGAGCCCCTCACCGGCCAGCACCACGGTGTCCGCCGTGACGTGCACGGTGTCCTCGGCGAGCAGCTGGCCGAGGGCGGACGGGACGGCGCTCAGCAGGCTCGCGGTCCAGGGGGCGGAGCGTTCGGCGAGGGCCAGCAGGTCGCTCACGATCTCCACGCAGCCACCGGACAGCAGCGGGCTGAAGATCTCGAAGACCGACACATCGAAGTTGAGCGAGGTGGACGCCACGACGTGGGACAGCCCTCGGCCGCCGAACTCACCGGCCGCCCAGTCGGCCAGCGCGACCACCGATCCGTGGGTGGCCACCACGCCCTTGGGCAGGCCCGTCGAGCCCGAGGTGTGGATGACGTAGGCGGGGTGGGCGGGCAGCAGCGCACCGGCCCGCTCGCCGTCGCCGAGGTCGGCGGCGGACTGTGCGGCGAGCAGGGGAGCGGTCCCGGGGTCGTCGAGCGCGATCCGGGTGGCGGGCCCCTCGGGCAGCCGGCCGGCCAGCTCGGCGGTGGTGAGCACGATGTCCGGCCCGATGTCGTCGAACAGGAAGGAGACGCGCTCGGCCGGGTACTTGGGATCGACCGGCAGATAGCCGGCGCCGCTCTTGAGCACGGCCAGCAGGGCCACGATCAGGTCGGCGGTGCGCGGCAGGGCGAGGGCGACGAACCGCTCCGGGCCCGCGCCCGAGGCGATCAGCAGCCGGGCCAGGCGGTTGGCGCGTTCGTTCAGCTCCCGGTAGGTGAGCTTGTCGGTCCCGGACAGCACGGCGGTGGCGTGCGGGGTGCGGTCCGCCTGCGCCTCGAACACCTCGGGCAGGACGCGCCGCGGCCGGGTGGCGACGTCCCCGCCGAACTCCCGCAGGATGCGCCCGCGTTCGCCGGTGGTGAGCAGCGGCAGGTCGCCCAGGCGGCGGTCCGGGTCGGCCGCCATCTCCGTCAGCAGGACCCGCAGGCAGGTGCCCAGCCGCTCGACCGTCGCGGCGTCGAAGGCCGCCGGGTCGTAGTCGAGGGCCACGGTGAGGCGTTCACCGGGGGCGACGATCACACTCAGCGGGTAGTTGGTCGGCTCCAGGTCGCGTTCCTGCTGGATGCCGAGGCCATGACGGGCGAGAGCGTCGCTGTCGAAGGGGTAGTTCTCGAAGACCACGATGCTGTCGAACAGGCCGGTCCCGCGCGGGACTTCGCTCCAGGTCTGGAGCTCGGTCAGGGAGACGAAGTCGTAGCGCCTGGACTCGGACTGGGCCGTCTGCAGGTCGCGCAGCCAGTCCAGCAGCCCGCGCTGCCCGTCGACCCGGACCCGGGTGGGGAGGGTGTTGATGAACAGGCCGACCATGGACTCCACACCGGGCAGCGCGGCGGGCCGCCCGGAGACGGTGGTGCCGAAGACCACGTCGTCGCTGTTGCTGTAGCGGGACAGCAGCAGGCCCCAGGCGCCCTGCAGCACGGTGTTCATGGTGAGGCCGGACCGCTGTGCGGTCTCCCGCAGGCGCGTGGAGTCGGCCTCGTCCAGCGTGACGTGGACCGAGCCCGAGGACGAGGCGCGGTGGGCCTCCAAGGGCTTGCGGTCCCGCGGGAGTTCGGTCGGCGAGGTGAATCCGGCCAGCGCGGTGCGCCAGTGCCGTTCGGCCTGTGTGCTGTCCTGCTCCGCCAGCCAGCGCAGGTAGCTGCCGAAGGGCGGTCGGGCGGGGACCTCGGGGCGGCGGCCCGCGGTGAGCGCCGCGTACCGTTCGCAGATCTCGTCGAAGACCTGGGCCGCGCTCCAGCCGTCGAGCAGGACGTGGTGGAACGTCCACACCAGCCGGACCCGGTCGTCGGACAGCTTGATCAGGGCCAGCCGCATCAGCGGGGCGGCGGCGAGGTCGAGGCCGGCCGCCCGGTCCTCGGCGAGCAGGGCGGTCAGCGCGCGCTCGCTCGCGTCCGCGTCCCACCCGGACCAGTCGTGGTGGGTGACGGGCACGGTGGCCCGCGCCTGGACGACCTGGAGCGGCTCGGCGGTCTCCTCCCACACCAGGCGGGTGCGCAGCATCGGGTTGGCGTCGGCCGCCTGCTGCCAGGCCGTGGCGAGCGCGACCGGGTCGGTGACACCGGAGAGCACCAGCTGGACCTGGTTGAAGTAGGTGTGGGAGTCGGGGTCCATCAGGCTGTGGAAGAGCATCCCCGCCTGCATCGGGGTCAGCGGGTAGATGTCCTCCACCGCGCGGCCGTCCGCCGCGACCCGGTCCACGGCCGCCTGGTCGAGGCGGGCGAGCGGGTAGTCGGAGGGGGTGCGGCCGCCGGCGTCCGGCTCCGCGCAGTGCGCGACGATGTCCTCCAGCGCCGTGAGCATGCCGGTGGCCAGCGCGGTGACCGTCTCCTCGTGGTGCACTCCGCTGCTGTAGTACCAGGTGAGTTCGAGACACCGTTCCTCGACCCGGCCCACCACGTCCAGCAGGTGCGGCCGCACGGACTCGGGCGCGGCGGCGCCGTCGAGCCCGCCGCGCACCGTGCGGATCAGCCGTCCGTCGCCGGACCAGTCGAACTGCCCCAGGTAGTTGAAGCTGATCCGGGGCTGGGGCGCACCGGCGAGTTCGGCGGCTCCCGCGAGGTGCCGCAGCGCCCCGTGGCCGAGCCCGCGGCCGGGGACCGCGCGCAGTTGTTCCTTGACGGACTTGAGCGCCGCGGCCCAGTCGCCGGCCGGGACGTCCAGGGCGACGGGGAACAGCGTGGTGAACCAGCCGACCGTACGGGACAGGTCGACGCCGTCGAAGAGGTGGTCCTCGCGGCCGTGTCCTTCCAGGCCGACGGCGACGGTGCGCTCTCCGGTCCAGTCGGCCAGCACCCGGCCGAGCGCGGTGAGCAGCACGTCGTTGATCTGCGTGCGGTAGACGCCGGGCACCTTCTGCAGCAGGTCGCCGGTCCGTTGCCGGTCCAGGCGGACGGTGACCGAGCGCAGGTCGGCGATCGTGTTGCTGCCGTCGGCGTCGACGGGCAGCGCAGCCGCGGAGTGTGCGGCCACCGCGTTCCAGTGCGCACGCTCCCCGTCGAAGGCGCCGGCCTCGGTGTGGGCGTGCAGCCGGCGGGCCCATTCCTGTACGGAGGTGGTCCGGGCGAGCGGGCTCGACGGCTCACCGGTGCGGGCCTGCTGGTAGGCGCTCTCCAGGTCCTCCAGCAGCACCCGCCAGGAGACCCCGTCGACCACCAGGTGGTGCACGGTCAGGAACAGCCGCGGCGGCTGGTTGCGGGCACCGGTGAACAGCTGGGCGGCGAGCAGCGGGCCCGCGTCCAGCCGGAAGCCGGCGTGCGCCTCGGTCGTGGCGGCCTCGACCGCGGCGGCGCACTCCTCCTCGTCGCGTCCGGCCAGGTCGCGCACCTGCAGCAGCTGCGGTGCGGTGGCGTCCGGGGCGGGGCAGTGCTGGTGCCAGGTGCCGTCGGCGCGCTGCGCGAAGCGGGCCCGCAGGGCGTCGTGGTGGGTCCACAGGACGTTCAGGGCACGGTCCAGCGCCTGCGGATCGGGCTCCTCGGCCAGTTCGATGACCAGGGACTGGTTGAAGTACCCGGGACGCTCCGGTCCGGCGTCCAGGAACCAGTGCTGGATCGGGAGGAGGGGGACGTCCCCGGTCACCGGGCCGGTGCCGCTGACCGTGGTGGTGGCACCGGTGGCGGCGGCCAGGGCGGCGATCGTGGGGTGCCGGAACAGGTCCCTGGGGGTCAGCGTCAGGCCCGCCCGGCGGGCGCGCGAGACGACCTGGATGCTGAGGATCGAATCGCCGCCCAGCATGAAGAAGTTGTCCTCGACGCCCACCCGGTCGACGCCCAGCAGGGCGCACCAGATCTCGGCGAGGATCCGCTCGGCCTCGGTGCGCGGCGCGAGGTGCTCACCGGCGGTGGCGGCCGACCAGTCGGGGGCGGGCAGCCTGCGCCGGTCCACCTTTCCGTTGCCGGTGAGGGGCAGCGCGTCCAGGGTCACGAACGCGGCGGGGAGCATGTAGTCGGGCAGCTCGGCGGCGAGGGCGGCGCGCAGCTCGTCCGCCTGCGGCACGGTCGCGTCCGGGGCGGGGACGAGGTAGGCGACCAGGCGCTTGCGGCCGCCGTCGGCGGGCACGGTCACCACCGCTTCACCGACCGCGGCATGGCGGGTGAGCACGGCCTCGATCTCGGCCGGTTCGACGCGGAAGCCACGGATCTTGATCTGGTCGTCGGCGCGCCCGACGAAGTGGAGTTCGCCGTCGGCGCTCCAGCGCACGATGTCGCCGGTGCGGTACATCCGGGTCCCGGCCGGTCCGAACGGGTCGGCCAGGTAGCGTTCGGCGGTCGCGCCGGGGCGGCCTGAGTAGCCACGGGCGAGCCCGGCGCCCGCGAGGTAGAGCTCTCCCGGGATGCCCGGCGGCTGGGGCTGCAGCGCGTCGTCCAGGACGTAGACGCGGGTGTTGTCCAGCGGGCGTCCGATGGGCAGGGCGGCGGGCAGCGGGTCGCCGGAGCGGAACGGCCGCCGGGTGGCGAAGGTGGTCGTCTCGGTGGGGCCGTAGCCGTCGACCACGGTCAGGCCGGGGCAGGCGTCGAGGACGCGGCGGACCGCGGCGCCCGGCACCGCCTCGCCGCCGGTCCACACCTCCCGGGCGCCGCGCAGGCACTCGGGGTCCTCCTGGGCCAGCAGGCGGAACAGTCCGGCGGTCAGCCACAGGCAGGTGACGCCCTGCTCGGTGACGGCCCGGCGCACCGTGGCGGCGTCCACGTCGGCCGGCGGGGCGAGAACGGCCCGGCCGCCGCGCAGCAGGGGCACCCACAGTTCGTAGGTGGCCGCGTCGAAGGCCTGCGGGGAGTGCACCAGGACCCGGTCGTGTCCGTCGAAAGCGCGGTCGAAGGCGAGCGCCACGACGTCCCGGTGGCGCACCGCGACGCCCTTGGGGCGGCCGGTGGAGCCGGAGGTGAACATCAGGTAGAGCGCGTTGTCGGGGTGGAGGACGGGCAGGGGCGTGCCCTCCGGGGCGACGGGGCCGGCCGGTGCGTCCGTGACCTGCAGGGTGCGCCCGCCGGGCGCCGCCGCGCGGGCGGTCTCCTCCCAGGCGGCGTCGGTGAGCACCAGGCCGGCCGTGGTCTCCGCCAGCACCTGCCGCAGCCGCTCCCGTGGCGCGCGGCCGTCCAGCGGGACGTACACACCGCCCGCCTTGACGAGCGCGAGCTGGGCGACGACGAGGGCGGCCGACCGGTCCATGAGGACCCCGACGGGGGTCTCCGGCCGCACGCCGAGCCCGGCCAGCCGACGGGCCAACGCGTCGGTGCGGGCGTCGAGTTCCCGGTAGGTCAGCCGGGTGTCCCCGGCGTCCAGCGCCGTGGCGTCGGGGGTGCGCCGGACCTGGGCGGCGAACAGCTCGGCCACCGTGCCCTCGGGCAGCGTGGTGGCGGTGTCGTTCCACTCCTCGACCACCTGACGGCGGCGTGCCGCGCCGAGCACCGGCAGCCGCGCGGGCGGGCGACCGCCGTCCGCGGCCATGCCCTCCAGCAGCACGGTGAGGTACTCGCCCATCCGCTCGACGGTGGCCGCGTCGAAGAGTTCCGGGTCGTAGCCGAGCCGCAGGGCCAGCTCCGGACCGGGGTAGGCGACCAGGCTCAGCGGGTAGTTGGTGGTCTCGATGCCGTCGAGACCGCTCAGCCGCAGTCCGTGCGCGGCGGCGAGGTCGTCGCCGACCGGGTAGTTCTCGAACACCACGATGCTGTCGAAGAGTCCGACCCGCTCGGGCAGGTCGCTGAACGCCTTCAGCCGGGCGAGCGGGACGAAGTCGAAGCGCCGGTCGTCGGTCTGGATCTCCTGGACCCGGCGCAGCCAGGCCGTCAGGGTGCCGTCGGCGGGGACGGTCAGCCGCGTCGGTACGGTCGCGATGAACAGGCCGTTCATCGCCTCGACGCCGGGCAGCTCCGGCGGCCGACCGGACACGGTGGTGCCGAAGACGACGTCGGACCGGCCCGTCTGGCGGGCCAGCAACAGCGCCCAGGCGCCCTGTACCAGCGTGTTCATGGTCAGGCCCGCGTCCTTGGCCAGGTGGTCCAGGCGGCGGGTGGTGGCGGCGGGCAGGGAGATCCGCACCGCCTCGGTGGACTCCGCGCGGTGGGTCTCCCGGGGCTCACGGTCGAAGGGCAGCGCGGTGGGCTCGCTCCAGCCGTCGAGCCGGGCCTGCCAGTGCGCTTCGGCCTGGGCCCAGTCGCGGTCCTGCAGCCAGGCCACGTAGTCGCGGAACGGGCGGCGGCCGGGCAGGCCCGCGTCCGCGGGCGCGTCGTCGCCGGCCGCCCGGCCGCGCAGCGCGGCGTGGCACCGGAAGACGTCGGAGAGCACCTGGAACAGGCTCCAGCCGTCGAGCACCAGGTGGTGGAAGGACCACACCACCTGCACCTCGGTGTCGGAGCGCCGGGCCAGGACCAGGCGCAGCAGCGGGGCGGTGTCGAGGTCGATCCCGCGCCGCCGGTCGCTCTCGAGCAGTTCTTGCAGCTCGGTCCGGCGTTCGTCGTCCGACAGGGCCCGCCAGTCCAGTTGGGTGACCGGCACGGTGACGCCGCTCTCCACCACCAGCAGCGGCTCGGGCACGTCCTGCCATACGACGCGTCCGCGCAGCACCGGGGTGCGGTCGGTCACCTGCTGCCAGGCCGCGGCGAGGGCCTGCGGGTCGGGCACCCCGTCCAGGACGAAGGTGAGCTGCTGGAAGTAGACGCGTCGGTCGTCCTGGGAGAGCCGGTGGAAGAGCATGCCGGCCTGGGTGGGGGTGAGCGGGTGGATGTCCTCGACGGTGCTGCCGTCGCCCACCAGCCGGTCCACGGTGGGCTGGTCGAGCGCGGCCAGCGGGAAGTCGGAGGGGGTGCGGCCGCCGGCGCCGGGGCGGGCAGCGTGCCCGGCGATGTCGGCCAGCGCCCGGGCGAACTGCCCGGCCAGCCGGGTGACGGTCTCCTCGTGGTGGAGGTTCGCCGAGTAGAACCAGGTGAACTCCAGGGCGTCGCCGTCCAGTCGGCCGACGACCTCCAGGGCGTGCGGCCGCGGCGCGGCGGGGTCGGCGTCCAGCTCCAGTTCGCGGTGCGGACCGCGGTAGAGGCTGCCGTCACCGCCCGGGGTGCCGAACTGGCCGAGGTAGTTGAAGCTGAGGCCGGCGGCCGGGGCGCCGGGCAGGCCCTCCGGCCGGATCAGATGCCGCTGGACGCCGTAGCCGAGGCCGCGCCGGGGCACGGCGCGCAACTGCTCCTTGACCGACTTCAGCACGGTGCCCCAGTCGGCGTCCCGCGCCACGGCGAGGGCGACCGGGTAGCGGGTGGTGAACCAGCCGACGGTACGGCTCAGGTCCACATCGGTGAAGAGTTCCTCCCGGCCGTGGCCCTCCAGGTCCACCGGGACCCGGTCGTGTCCGGTCCACTCGTGCAGCACCCGGCCCAGCGCGCTCAGCAGTACGTCGTTGACCTGGGTGCGGAAGGCCTGCGGCAGGGTGTGCAGGAGGACGGAGGTGTCCGCCGGGGTGAGGCGCACGGTCACCGAGCGGGCCGAGGCATAGGTGTTGGCGCCGGTGAGGTCGGTCGGCAGCGCCGGGTCGCAGGTGCGGGCCAGCGCCGTCCAGTAGTCCGTCTCGTCCTGGAAGCCGCCCGTTTCGGCGTGCGCCGTCAGCCGTCGCGCCCAGTGGCGCAGTGGAGAGGACTTCGGCGGCAGCGCGGTGTCCGCTCCCCCGCGGCGGGTGCGGTAGGCCCGGTCCAGGTCCTCCAGCAGGAGCCGCCAGGAGACGCCGTCGACCACCAGGTGGTGGACGGCCAGGTGCAGGACGGGCGGCAGACCGGTGCCCCGGTCGTGGAGCACGGCGCGCAGCAGGGGGCCGTGGCGCAGGTCGAACGGCCCGAGGTGCGGTGCGTCGCCGTCGGGGCCGGTGTGGCGGTGCAGCGCGAAGCCGGGTGCGTCGGCGTCGATGTGCTGGCGCCACCGGCCGTCGCCGTCCGGTACGAAGCGCGAGCGCAGGGCGTCGTGGTGGGCGAGCACGTCGTGCAGGGCGGCTTCCAGCGCCGTGGCGTCCAGGTCGTCGGCCAGCTCGACGGACATCGTCTGGGCGAAGTGACCGGCCCGCTCCGGATCACTTTCGAACAGCCAGTGCTGAATGGGCGTCAGCGGTGCGGGGCCGGTGGCCTCCGTCGCGGGCCCCGGGCCCGGGGCCGGCTGCCCGGCGGCGTCCACGCACTGCGCGAGGGCGGCGACGGTCTGGTGCCGGTAGACGTCGCGCGAGGTGACGGCCAGGCCTGCCTGCCGCGCCTGGGCGACCACCTGGATGCTGAGGATCGAGTCCCCGCCCAGCGAGAAGAAGTTGTCGTCGACGCCGACCCGCTCGGCCCGCAGGACGTCGGCCCACACGGTGGCGAGCGCCCGCTCGGTGGCGGTGCGCGGCGCGACGTAGTCCGTCGTCCCGGCGGTCGTCCAGTCCGGGGCGGGCAGCCGGCCGCGGTCCAGCTTGCCGTTGGGGTTGAGCGGCATCGCGTCCAGGACGACGACCGAGACGGGCACCATGTAGTCGGGCACACTGCGGCCCAGCAGCCGGCGTATCGCGCCCGGCACGAGCTCCGCCCCGGGCGCCGGGACGACATAGCCGATCAGGCGCTTGTGGCCGCCGCTCTCCCGGGTGGTGGCGGCCGCCTGGGCCACCCCCGCGCAGCGCAGCAGCGCCTCCTCGACCTCGCCCAGCTCGATGCGGAAGCCCCGCACCTTTACCTGCTGGTCGGCCCGGCCCAGGTACTCCAGCTCGCCGTCGGTGGTCCACCGCACCAGGTCGCCGGTGCGGTACATCCGGCTGCCCGGCCCGGCAAAGGGGTCGGCGACGAACCGGGTGGCGGTCAGGCCGGGGCGCTTGAGGTATCCCCGGGCCAGGCCTCCTCCGCCGAGGTACAACTCGCCCGTCACGCCCGGCGGTTGCGGACGCAGCATGCGGTCCAGGACGTAGCAGCGGGTCCGGGCGACGGGCCGGCCGATCGGCGGGGCCTGCTCCGGCGTGTCCTCGTCGGCGAACCATGCCGTGGCGTACACGGTGGCCTCGGTCGGGCCGTAGATGTTGGCGACCTGGGAGGACGGCATGGTCTCCCGGATCTCCCGTACGGTCTGCGCGGGCAGCGCCTCGCCCGCCAGGACCACGGTGTCGGCCGTGACGGTGCCGGCGTCCCGGGTGAGCAGCCGGGAGACCACCGACGGCACCCCGCTGAGGAGACCGGCCTGCCGCGGCGCGGTGCCCGGCCGGTCGGCGAGGGCCGGCAGGTCGGCCACCACTTCGATGCTGCCGCCGGACAGCAACGGGCAGAGGAGTTCGAAGACGGAGACGTCGAAGTTGAGCGAGGTGGAGGCCACCACGTGCGTCAGCCGCTCCGGGCCGAACTGTGCTCCCGCCCAGGCGGCCAGGTCGGCCACGCTGCGGTGGGTGACCACCACCCCCTTGGGGCGGCCGGTCGAGCCGGACGTGTAGATGACGTACGCGGGGTGGCCGGGGTCCAGCGGCCGGGCCCGTTCGGCGTCGGTGAGGTCGTCCTCCACCGGCCCGGCCGTCTCGGCCACGGTCAGCGGATCGTCCAGGAGGAGCCGCTCGACGCCCTCGGGCAGGCAGCCCGCCGTGTCCCGGGTGGTCAGCACGAGGGCCGGCTCGGCGTCGGTGAGCATGAAGCGGATGCGCTCGGCCGGATAGCCGGGGTCCACCGGCAGATACCCGGCGCCCGCCTTGAGCACCGCCCACAGGACCGGCACCAGGTCGGCCGAGCGCGGCAGGGCCAGCGCCACCAGGTCCTCGGGGCCCACCCCGCGGCGGGCCAGCAGCCGGGCGAGGCGGTTGGCCCGCCGGTTCACCTCGTCGTAGGTGAGTTGGGTGTCCCCGCAGACGACGGCGGTCCGCTCGGGAGTGCGGGCGGTCTGCGCCTCCAGGAGCTCGGGCAGGGTGGTGTCCGGGCCGTCCTGCTGCGGGGCGTTCCAGGCGTCGAGCATGGTGCGGCGCTCGTCGTCCGTCAGCAGCGGCAGTTCGTCGACGGTCCGGTGCGGCCCGTCCGCCATCCCGTCCAGCAGGAGGTGCAGCTGACGGCTCATCCGGGCCACGGTCCGGGCGTCGAACAGGTCGGTGTTGTACTCGACGGTCAGCCCGAACGACCCGTCGCCGCGCGGCAGGAACTCCAGGACCAAGTCGAACCGTGCGGCCGGACGCGGCAGCGGATGCTCCTCGATCCGTACGCCACCGGCCTCCTGCGGGTGCACCATGGCGGTCTGCTGGACGACGAGAACCTGCACCAGCGGGGTGCGGCTGGGGTCGCGCGGCGGGGCCAGCTCCTCGACGACCCGGTCGAACGGCACGCTGTCGTGGCTGAAGGCGTCCAGCAGCGTGGCCCGCACGGTGTCCAGGAACCGGTCGACGGTGGCGTTGCCGTCGACGTCGCTGCGCAGCACCAGGGTGTTGACGAAGAAGCCGGTCACCTCCTCCAGCTCCCGGCGGCTGCGTCCGTTGGTGACGGTGCCGAACGCGATGTCGCGCTGGCCGGTGTAGCGGGAGAACAGCACCGCGGCCGCCCCGGCGAACAGGGTGAACACGGTCGTGCCCTTGGACCGGGCGAGCGCGCCGAGGCGTTCGGCCAGGTCGGCCGGGAGGTCGTGGCGGTGCGCCGCGCCGGACGTGGTGCGCACCGGCGGCCGGGGCCGGTCCGTGGGCAGGTCCAGCTGCGGTGTCCCGGCGAGGTGCCGCTTCCAGTACACGAGGTCGTCGGCGTGCTGGGCCGGGGCGGCGTGGGTGCCCTCCCACACGGCGAAGTCGGGGTACTGGAGGACTGGTTCTCCCAGGCCGTCCGGGCTCCCGTCCGCCTCGGAGGCGTACAGCGCGGCCAGTTCACGGACCAGCACGCCGACCGACCAGCCGTCGGTGACGATGTGGTGCTGGGCCAGGAGCAGCACATGCGCGTCGTCGGCGAGCCGGATCAGCAGGGCCCGGGTGAGCGGGCCCGTCCCCAGGTCGTAGGGGCTCTCCAGCTCCTCGACCAGCAGGCGCTCGACCTCCGCGTCATGGCGGTCCGCAGGGAGGGCGCCGAGGTCGACGGTGCGCAACGGCACGGCGGCGGTGTCGTCGACCCGTTGCACACCGCGCCCGTCCACCGTGGTGAAGGTGGTGCGCAGGGAGTCGTGGCGCGCGGCGAGCCGGTCCAGGGCGCGGCGCAGCGCCCCGGCGTCCAGCGGGCCGCCCAGGCGCACCCCGACCCCGGTGTTGTACTCGCTGTCGCCGGCCGTGAGGTCGTCCAGGAACCACAGTCGTTGCTGCGCACCGGACAGCGGCAGCGGCCGGTCGCGCGGGACCGGGGTGACCGGCGGCGCCGGGTCGGCGGTGTCCGGGTCGCCGAGGAGCGACACCAGACCGGCGATCGTCCGGGCGGTGAACAGGTCGCGTACGGACAGCCGGTCGCCGAGTTCCTCCCGGATGCGGGACAGCACCCGCACGGCGAGGACGGAGTCGCCGCCGAGCTCGAAGAAGTCGTCGCCGGTGCCGACGGTGCTCACCGACAGCACCTCCGACCAGATGCCGGCGAGGGTCCGCTCGGCGGGGGTCCGGGGGGCGATGTGGCCCTGCTCCGGGGCGCGGGCCGGGTCGGGTGCGGGGAGCGCACGCCGGTCGATCTTGTGCTGCGCGGTCAGCGGGAACGCGTCGAGGACGACGACGGCGGAGGGCACCATATGGGCCGGCAGACTGCGGGAGACCGCGGCGCGCAGCTCCGCGGGCTGCGGGGGCCGGACCGGTTCGCCCGGGGTGACGTAGGCGACGAGCCGCTGCCGTCCGGGCTCGTCCTCGCGCACGATGACCACCGCTTCGGCGACGCGGGGGTGGCGCGCCAACGCCGCCTCGATCTCCCCGGGTTCGATGCGGAAGCCGCGCACCTTCACCTGCCGGTCGGCCCGTCCGAGGAATTCCAGTTCGCCGTCGGAGGTCCAGCGGGCCAGGTCTCCGGTGCGGTAGAGCCGGGTGCCGGGCGGCCCGTACGGACTGGCCACGAACCGTGCGGCGGTCAGACCCGGCCGGTCGAGGTAGCCGCGCGCCACTCCGGCGCCGCCCACGTACAGTTCACCGCCGGTCCCCGCCGGCACCGGTCGCATCGCCGCGTCCAGCACATGGACCTGGGTGTGCGGCAGCGGTCTGCCGATAGACGGCGTGCCGCCGCCCACGGCCAGCGGCCCGGTCCAGGAGGCGACCACCGTGGCCTCGGTGGGGCCGTAGGAGTTGATCAGCCGGCGTCCGGTCGCCCAGCGGTCGACCAGCTCCGCCGGGCAGGCCTCGGCCCCCACGATCAGGGTCCGCAGGTCGGGCAGTGCGTTGCCGGCCGACGGGGCGGGCACGGTCGCGAGCGCGGCCGGCGGGATGAGCGCGTGGGTGATGCGGTGTTCCGCCAGGACGGCCGCGAGTTCCTCGCCCAGCCACGGCCCGTCCGGCGGCACGACGAGGGTCGCCCCCGAGAGCAGGGAGATGCACAGCTCCAGGACGGAGGCGTCGAAGCTCGGGGAGGAGAACTGCAGGACACGGGCGCCCGGTGCGACGTCGTACTGGGCGGCGGCCGCCGCGGCGAAGGCGCCCAGGCCCGTGTGGGGCACCGTCACCCCCTTGGGGGTTCCGGTGGACCCCGAGGTGTAGATGACGTACGCGGGGTGCTCGGCACACAGCGGCGCGAGCCGGTCGGAGTCCCGCGGCGCCCGGTCCGGCCCCGTGGCGGGCCGGGTCTGCGCCGGGTCGTCGAGCACGACCGCCGGCCGGGCGTCGGACAGCATCAGGCTCCGGCGTGCGGCCGGGTACGCCGGGTCGACCGGCAGGAACGCCCCGCCCGCTTTGGCCACGGCGATTTCCGCGATGACGAGTTCGGCCGAGCGGGGCAGGACGACGGCCACCGTCCGCTCCGGCCCCACCCCGCGTGCGATGAGGTCGTGTGCGAGACGGTTGGCCAGCCGGTCGAGCTCGCGGTAGGTCCAGGTCCGCCGGCCGTCCGTCACCGCGGGGGCGTCCGGGGTGCGGGCCACCCATGCGGCGAAGAGATCCCCGAGCGGTGTGCCGGGCCCGGGACGCACCGGACCGGACTCGGGGGCCGGGGGGACGGTCCGGTCCTGCGTCGGTGCGGACTCCGGTGCTGAACTCTGGTGCTGGTCCGTCATGGAGGTCGGTCCTTCTCAGCGGGGACGGGGCGGTGCGGCAGGACATCGGGCAGCCCGGACGAGCGGTACCGGGCGGGAGCGGCCGGAGCGTTCGGACGAGCCGGGTGCGAAGGAGCGGGGAGTCGCACCGGCTGGTCCGCGGCGGGCCCGATTCAGGCGGTGACGGTTCGGCGTGCCGTGCGGCCGGAGATCTGGAGGCGGTCGATGCCGCCGCTGTCCGGATCCCGTACGAAGCGTCCGCCGGGTACGCGGCGGCCGGTCGAGGGATCCACCAGGTCACACGTCAGATCCGCGTAACAGACCAGCGGCGCGGGGGTGTCGCCGTTCACGGTCAGCGCGAGGGCGCCGTCGGCGTCCGCCGTGACCCGGTACTCGACGGTTCCGTTGTGGTAGGTCCCGGCGCACTGGGGAAGCGCGACGGCACGGCCCCGTTCGAGCGGGCGCGCGGCCGAGGGGACCTGCACTCCGGTGATCGGGGCGAGTTCCTCGGCCAGTTCGTGCCACAGGGCGGTGCCGTTGTTGGCGTTGCTGGTGAAGGCGACCACCGTGCCGCTGTCCGGTTCGGCCCGCAGATGGCAGGAGGTGCCCTGGGCGTTGCCGTCGTGGCCGCACCACTGCTGGGTGCCCTGCTGGAAGAGCGCGAGGCCCAGGCCCCATGCGTCGGCCAGGACGCCCGGCGCGGCACCCGGTACGGGGCGGCGCATCTCCTCGGCGGCCTCGGGTGTGAGCACCGCGCGGGGGCCGCGTCCGATCACGGCCCGGCCCAGTGCCACCAGGTCGAGCGCGCTCGCCAGCAGCGCACCCGCCGGGGCCTCCACCGGCGCCAGGGTCTGCTCCACCGGTCGCACCCGTCCCAGGCCGGCGTGCACGGAGTGGCCGCGGGCCACCGGACGCTTCGCGAGGGCATCGCCCAGGAACGCAGGAACGGTGTCCAGGGGTTCCAGGACCAGCGCCCGGACGGCGTCCTGCCAGGACATGCCGGTCACCGTCTCGATCAGGCGGCCGGCGGCGACGTACCCGGCGTTGGAGTAGGAGAAGCCGCTGCCGGGCGGGCACACCGAGTCCCGGCCTGAGCAGTGCGCGGACAGGTAGCGGGCGGGGGTCAGCGCCGCCGCGTCGTCGGAGTCGGGCCCGGTCGGCAGCCCCCCGGTGTGGCTGAGCAGTTGCCGTACGGTCAGGTGCGGTGCCCGCCGCAGCTCCGGCACGTGCTCACCGACGAGATCGGTCAGCGCGAGGTCACCGTCGTCGGCCAGGAGCTGGACGACCGCGGCCGTGTAGGGCTTGGTGACGGAGCCCAGCGGCACCGCCGTGTCCACGGTGAACTGTTCGCCCGTGCTGACGTCCGCCTCGCCCGTCTGGACCGTGTACGTGACCGAGTCGACCTGCACGGCGAGTTGGGCCCCGGGTACCTGGTGGGTACGCGCGAGGGTGTCCAGACGCTCTTGTAAGAGGCTTCGTATGTGGGTCGGCTGCCGGCTCGCGACCGGAGCACTCGAAGGATGCGGCATGAGAAAGGAACTCCCGGAACTCGAACTCACGGGGAAATGACGCGCCTGCCTGCCGTGGCGGCAACCCGCTCACGGCGTGGGCGAACCAGCCCCTGGGCCTGATCGCCGAGAACACCCGGCAACCGATCTCCTCGCGCGGGTCCGGCTCTTGGCACCGGGCCCGCTCTCCTCTGCGAACGGCGCTATGACCTCCGCACCTCCAACGGCAGACGACGCGCACTGACGATGACGGCCGGGTTCTGGAACTCGACCTCACGGCGGCTGGGGATCGTGATGCAGGAGAAGCGGTCCAGTAGTTGGCGCAGCGCGATGCGTGCTTCCATCCGGGCCAGGGGCGCGCCGAAGCAGAAGTGAATGCCGTGGCCGAAGGTCAGATGCGGGTTGGGGTCGCGCATCGCGTGGAAGGTGCCGGGATCGGTGAACCGGGCCGGGTCGCGGTTGGCGGCGGCCAGGTTGGCCATCAGGATGGATTCGGCGGGGATGGTCCTGCCGCCGAGTTCGACCTCACGGGTGGTGCGGCGGCCCAGTTCGGGGAACGGCGGCAGCCAGCGCAGTACTTCCTCGATGGCGTCCGGCAGCCGGCCGGGGTCCGCGCGCACCTGGGCGGCGGCATCGGGGTACCGGTCGAAGCTGAGCACGGCGTTGCCGAGCAGGGCGGTGGTGGTGATGTGCCCGGCGACCAGCAGCAGGGCCACGAAGCCGACGATCTCCTGGTCCGCCAGGCGTACGCCGTCCACCTCGGCCTGCAGCAGCCTGCTGGTCAGGCCCTCGCCGGGGTGCTTCCGGTGGTGGCGTACGTGCTCGAGGATGTAGCCGTTCATCTCGCGGACGGTGGGCGCGATGGAGTCCAGCGCGCGCTCGATATCGCTCATGTCCAGCGATTCGCCGATCTCGTCCCCGCCGAAGAGCGTCGCCGCCCACTCCTGGAACAGCCCGCGGTCACTGGCCGGCACCCCGAGCAGCTCGGCTATCACGAGGATGGGGAGCGGGTAGGCCAGCGCGTCCACCACGTCGAACCGGTCACGGTCCTCGACGGCGTCGAGGAGTTCGGCCGTGATGGCGTGGATCCTCGGTTCGAGTCCGGAGACGACGCGAGGGGTGAACGCCTGGCTGACGAGGGCGCGCAGCTTGCGGTGCTCCGGCGGGTCCATGCCGACGAAGTTGCCCTGGCGGAAGGTCTCGAAGTCGGGCTGGGTGGGGGTGAGACCGGAGAAGTCCGAGGAGTAGGTCGCCGGGTCGGCGAGCACCGCGGCCACACTGCGGTGGTCCAGAATCTGCCAGAGGTTCTGCCCCTCGTCATGGCGTACGGGATCGGCCTCGCTCAGGGCACTCCACCGGTCGACCAGATCGTCGAAGACGCAAGGTGCCTCTTTCAGTTCGTTGCTGGTCACCGGTACTCCCTGAAGTGCGGGTCCGGGAGGCTTCGTTGCTCCCCGGCGGTTATGCGCTGGACTGTTCGGCGGCCATACCCCTCGAAATGACGGTCGCCGTGTGACACAACAGGCTTACTATCACAGCCGTTTCATGCCTTTGACTGTCTTCGGATTAATTTTGCACTGCCGATGTACGAATGAGGGAAGCCAGGTTCCGGCGCACGCTATTTGCGATGTGTCGCGATATCCCAAAAAGGCATCCAGGACTCCCCGACGGCATGAACACCCAAGAAGAGGCGCCCACATGAACACCGGTTAAAGGCAGGCCGATATGGTGGACCACCGACCCCCGCGACGAATCGCGTACTCAAGCCCCCGAATCGGGGCTTCTTGTCGTCGCGGGCACGGCAGAACGGCTCTCACTGCTGGGTGATCAGCGTCGACAACGCCTGGAGGGTGCCGCGGGTGCGCTCAACGGCGACAGCAGCAACAGAGCAGCCTTGGCGGTCGGCCGGAATGCCGCAGCGGACAGACCGCCGGCACCTTCCGGCCGGAGCCGGACGTGCAATTCCGCATGTCGAGCCCCTTCGCGCTCCATGATGTGAGCAATCGAGAACATGCCGACGGGCCCGCCTCACGACTCGATGAACCAGCCCGCGAAACCCCTCCCCGGCCATTCATCTTCGCCCGGACATACGGCAGCGGAGCCGCCGTTGACCATCTCGTTACCACACATCCCCCACTGAAAACCCCTCACACATGACACGTGTCAGGCATCCCCGCGCAAGTAAAGGTGGGCGATCCGCACACGAGCCACCGGCGCCCGAAAAGAGAACAAGAGAACCGTAAACACTACCGGCAGGTACAGTTTGATGTTGTCAGCGGGTCCGCGCCCCCGAGCGCTTTCACGCCAGTCCAGCTTGACCGACAGTCTTCACTCCCAGTCATACAATAGCAACCCCCTGCGGTTTGACTGAGAGTGATTTTTATACCCATTCGCCTCGTCCCGCCAGTAGGCCGCGAGCGACCCCTGTTACTCATGAGGCAAACGATTTTCGACTACCCGTTCGAGTCGAGCGCGGAGAAGCAGGTATAGAGCGTTTGCCCAAAGAGTGGCGGAGCACTCCAGGGGGTCCCGCTATCGCCGCCGCACGATGATGCCATCACCGCTCGGCGACAAGTGCCAGACCTTGGCAAAGCGCTGCGGGGAGAGCAAGCCTCACGAGCAGATCCGGACCGGGCGCGCGACCGCGGCGGGGCGCCGGAAGGCGTGCGCCGCCGTAGCTGCCTGCGAAGAAGCCGGGCAGGCCAGGCCCGTTGCCACAGCGCTCATGAGCCACCGTGGCCTGCATCCATGGTTGTTGGTCGGCCATGGCGGCCACACGCTCCGTGGCTTGCTTTCGACGTCCGGTTAATTGGCTGGATTCCATGCCTTGCGGCCGATGCGGACGTTGCAGTAACCGCTCCGCAGTCGCTTACCCAGAAAGAGATGGCGTATTTGTTGCCTACGGGCAAGCAGTTGGCGATGAGTCGTCGAATATGCCCCGGACGACGAACGCCGCTCTCGGCGCCGGTCCGGTTCCCCAACTCCCCACGGAAGCCCGCTTTCGTCCCCGGCGGATTCCCCGGCTTCCCACAGAAGGTGACACCCGCCGGCGGAAACGTCGAAGGCCCGCACGCCGGCCGGACGGCCTTCCGTCGACGCTCCGGCGCGTACGGGAGGACGATGCTCCGTCGTCGCGTTGCCGGTATGTGCTCAAGTCCGTTACGGCAGGCCGCGGTTGGCCCGCTGCGCACAACCGGCGCGACGGTTCGGCCCGGCGCCGATGGTTCCGCACCGGCCGCGCAGTGTGGGACAGTGAAGGGTCGGAACAGCCTCGTTCGGCTCGTGAGCTTCGCTCAGCGGGCACCCCGAGCGGCGGGACGCGATCCCCGGCAGATTCTGCCGTGGCGGCCCGTGAACTCCGGACCACACGCGGCGCCTGCCGTGTGCCCGCAGTGTTGCGGCTGCTTGTGGCTGCCATCCCAACTCTTTGAGGGCGTCATTCCTTTCACCATCAGCACCCAGTATCTGGACGACACCGTACTGCTCATGGCCTGCGGAGAGATCGACCGCGCCTGCGAGCCCGTGTGCGATGACGTCCTCGCCTCGCTGCCCGCAACCCTGTCCAGCGTGGTCCTGGACATGCAGAAGGTGCCGTTCATGGACGTGACAGGTCTGCACTTCCTGTGCGCCCTGCACCGTCACACCACCCGCCACCGGATCCAGCTGCACACCCGCGGCTGGCGCGCACAACCGCGCTACGTCCTGGACTCGGCCCTGCACCTCGACCTCCAGGGCGCCGACCTGAACATCGCGGTACGCGCGGCTCTCGATCTGCTCTAGTGGAGGATGTGGCGAAAGCCCATCCGGGGGGCGGAAGTTCTCGCCTGCCGACTTCGGCGGGGGGAGAGGCCGGGACCATGGACACTCGCGCGCAAACCCGTGTTTCGGCGTACGCCATCGCGGTGGAAGACGAGCGGCTGCTCTTGGCCCGCCTGTCGGACGCGTCACCGGTCTTCGCGCCGGGGCTGTGGCACCTGCCGGGCGGAGGAATCGATCCGGGCGAGCAGCCCGTGGAGGCCCTGGCCCGTGAGCTTCGGGAGGAGACCGGACTCGAACTCGCTGCCGCTCACCTCCTCGACGCGCGGACCTATGCGGTTCGGCGACGCGGAGTGAGCTGGAACCTCACCGCGCTGTTCTACGCCGTCGACCTCACGGCCGGGGCCCCGGCCGTCGCGGAGATCGACGGTTCCACCGATGCGGCGGTCTGGATTCCGCTGGCGGACCTGCAGGACTCCATGCTGTCGCCGATGGCTGCCGACGCTCGTCGCATGCTGGAGGCCGGCAGCGGGGCGGGGCGCGAAGGTGCCGGACACGGCCCCGCGTGGAGACCTGCGAAGGGCACCGTCACTTAGCAGGAGGGCACCGTCGCTTCGCGGCGGAGGGCGAGCCTGCCGTACCTCGCGACCGCCTGCCGTTCGCTCCCCCGACGCCCCGTTCGTTCGTAGCCGCACGCCGGACGGCGAGCGGGCCGGGCGCTCCTGCCGGACTCCCCCGCCGCGCTCCCTCGTTGGCGACGGCGTGCGGCAGCGGAAAGCCGAGGGGCCCGGCCGGTCGTCCGGCCGGGCCCCTCGGCTTCCGGGTGTGGGTCAGGGCGTGGTCAGTGACCGCCCTCGTCCACGACCGCGACCTCCTCGATGTTCTGCTCGATCGCCTCCGCCGAGACGGCGGTGGAGCGAGCCCAGTAGTAGATGCCCAGGGAGAACGCCGTGATGAGCACCATGTCCCACCACAGCGGGAGGTGGCCCTGGCCGCCGAAGCCGCCCTGCCAGGCGATGAGGCCCATGCCGATCAGGTACACCGGAAGCCACTGCGCGGCCTTCCAGTCCAGTCGCGGAGCGTTCGGCAGTCGCTTCTTCGTCGCGTACCAGGCGTAGCTGCCGAGCAGCACGTAGCCGATGACGATGGCCCAGCCGAGCCGCTGGAGGGTGTCCCAGCCCGCCCAGTAGATGATCAGGCTCGCGACGACGAAGGACAGCGGCGAGACCACGCCGCCGCCGGGCAGGCGGTAGGGGCGCTCGTGGTGCGGCAGGCGGTCGCGGAAGACGCCGAACGCCAGGGGCGCGCCCGCGTACATCAGCACGCTCGCCGAGGTGATGAAGGAGACCAGCTCCTGCCAGCTCGGGAAGGGCAGGAAGCAGATCACGCCGGTCACGAACGAGATGATCAGGCCGAACCACGGCACACCGCGGCCGTCGGTCTTCTCGAACAGCCGGGGCGCGTAGCCGTTCTTGCTCAGGCCGTAGGAGATGCGCGAGGTCGAGGTGGTGTAGATCAGGCCGGTGCCACCGGGAGAGATGATCGCGTCCGCGTACAGGACCCAGCCCAGCCAGCCCAGGCCCACCACGGTGGCCAGGCCGGCCCACGGGCCGCTGATGCCCGCGTAGTCCAGCTTGGCCCACCCGTGCGCGAAGGAGGCCAGCGGCAGGGCGCCGATGTAGACCACCTGGAGAAGGATGTAGATCACCGCGCCGATCACGACCGACCCGATCGTGGCGCGCGGCAGGTCGCGCTTCGGGTTGCGGCTCTCCCCGGCCAGCTGGATGGCCTGCTCGAAGCCGAGCAGCGCGAAGATGATGCCGCTGGTGCTGATGGCACTGAGCACGCCCTTGGCGCCGAAGGGGGCGAAGCCGTGCGAGGTGAAGTTGTGCGGCTGGAAGTTGGTCGCCGCGATGATGAAGATCGCCCCGAGGGGTACGGCGATCTTCCACCAGGTCGCCGCGCTGTTCGTGTGCGCCAGCACCTTCACACCGAGGAAGTTCACCGCGACGAAGATCGCCATCAGTACGAGCGCGACGATGAAACCGCTCGGCGTGAGGGTCCCGTTCGCATGCTGGAACCCCTGGGCCCACGACCAGTGACCGGCATAACCGATCATGGCCTCGACCTCGATCGGGGCCACCGTCGCCGCCTGGAGCCAGGAGAACCAGCCGAAGGACATCCCGGCCAGGCCGCCGAAGGCGTAGTGGGGGTACCGCGCCGTGCCGCCGGCCACCGGGAACAGACCGCCGAGCTCGGCGTGCACCAGCGCCAGCAGCACCACCGCTACCGCGCCGATGATCCAGGAGATCAGTGCGGCCGGGCCTGCCACCACCACGGCCTTCTGGGCACCGTAGAGCCACCCTGATCCGATGATGGAGCCGACCGACGCCCACATCAGACCGATCAGCCCCACGTCCCTGCGGAGGGAGCCGGAGGAACGTGCCCTCTCGGGAGCGATCTCGTCAACGCTTGCCATAGGAGGCCTTTCAAGACAGGGCTGGCTTAAAATTTGCCTCAGAGTAGGGAGCATTCACGGTCCTGCAAAGAGTCATTGGCTGAATAGTTATATTCCTTGAAGGAATGCATACCGAACTCTCAGTGCGCCACTGTGGACATTCCGCGAGAGGCCCGAATCGGCGGCCCTTCAGGCGAGCTCGGTAGCAGGACGCAACCGGTCCATTACCCACGCGACTCTCCGCACGCCTCGCAAATTTGAGGAAAAATTGACGCTTTGGAGGGCAAAGGAATACGTCGGGTCGGGTAGCGACATTCCACATGAAGGCCATGTCGCGACTGTCGGCGAATTGCGCTCGCTCGCGCCGTAAGGGACCTGCCCCATTTCCGTGTTCAATACAGCTATTCGCCGTCAGCGGCCTCTTTTCGCTTTCGGTGTCCGGCCCGGCGGCACCGAGGGACGCTGCCGGGTAGCTCTGCCGGGAGCACCCCGGGAGGCATCGCCGGACGCCGCGCCGGGGTACCTCGCGCGGAACGGACGCACGCCCCCTCCGCCGCTCCCCGCACCACCCATAAAGCGCATTTTTCTGCCGCTCTCACGTGGTGCGCCGTGACAAGACAGCTGACTGTGGGTCATATGGCCCTACTGCGATCAGAAGGCCGACGCTGTGTCGCCCTTCGCAGTAGGCCGAAAGGAACATGCCCATGCGGACTGCCCGCACCCTGTTCGCCTCAGCGGTCATGACCGCGGTCCTCGCGGTGGGCGCGCCCACCGCGACGGCCTCGTCCGCGGCCGGGGACAGCGCCACGGTCAGCGCCACCTCGGCACACCACGACGACGACCACGGCCGTCACCGGAGAGGGGACCGTGACCACGACCACCGCTGGTCCGACCATCGCGGGTCCGGCCACCGCTGGCACGGACGTCACCACCACAGGTGCAATCACCATCACCACAGGTACCACCACCGCCCGATGGGCGGTGTGCACGCCGGCGGCGGCGGCCTGAGGTCCCTCGACCGCTAAAGCGGTGGTCCGGCGCCGGGCCCGCACTGCTCCGCCCGACGGCCTGAACAGCCGGCCCGGCGGAGCAGCCGGCCTCGGCGCCCTCGACTTCCGCGCCGACAGCACCGAGCGGGTGCGGCAACAGTTTTGTTGCCGCACCCGCTTTGTCCATTCCGGGCACGTGGGAGGTCGGGTTCCAGAATGGTGACGCCCCCTCAAACACCAATGAGAACAGTGGAATTCGGGGCGGAAACCCAGCACGTACGACGACCTCCATGCCGGATACACATACGGCATAGGCGCATACGGCAAGGACGTAATACCTCGGGAGGCATAACTGGAACGTCTGCCCAGACCGTGTGCCCGGAAAGCAGCAGAAGATGCCCGGCGATCGCTCTCGTCCCTCGGCGGGGCGCAGCGGCGGCCCCCTCCACTCCAGCCGCTCCGCGGTCCGAGGCCCTTCCGCAAAACTTCTCCGTTTCCCGCCGGGTCTTGCGGGCACCGGAATGATGACGCCGACGAAGGGATCTCAAGATGAGCGCCGTGGAGAAGGCGAAGGCCAAGGCCGAGCAGACGACCGGGAAGGCCGAAAAGGACGTCGGCCGCACGGTCGGCAATGAGCGTCTCGAAGCGGACGGTGCGGTGCGGGAGTCCAAGGGGAACCTGCGCGACGCGAAGGAAAAGGGCAAGGACGCCCTCAAGGACTGACCCCGGTCGCAGGTCATGGGTGGGCGGGACCACGTACCCAGGTGGTCCCGCCCACCCATGACGTGTGCGAGCCGGCTGGGTCTCCAGGTGCTACTTCGCGAGCCAGGCCAGGTACCACGCACGGAAGCCGGGGCCGGGCACGATGCGGCCCCAGGTCATGTCGTCGAACCAGACCTGACCGGCGCACGGTCCGGTGACGACGAGACGGACGAATTCCCCGCACCCCGACTCGGCGATGACCAGCGACCCCGCCACTCTCGCCTGCTCCGCCTCCTCGTCGAAGCGCCCGGCCGGTTCGCGCCGCCACTCCGCCGAGAGCGGGAACGGCGTCGCCAGAAAGCCCGGGCGCCGGTCCTGTTCCTGCAGGTCGTCGACGGCGTCGTCGCTGTCGGGCGCCAGCGGCCCGTCGAGCGGCAGCAGTCCGTAGTCGGGACCGGCCCCGGAGCCTCCGACCCGGGCCAGGAAGTCACGGTAGGAGGCGGGCAGCCGGACGGCGTACCGCTCCTCGAAGGCACGGATCCCGGCTTCGGACAGCGGCCGTGCGAGCCGGTAGCGGTGCACCTCGGAACCGAACCGGGTGAGGTCCGGATCCAACCGGGCCAGCGCGTCGAGCCGGGCTCGTACGGCCTCCGCGTCCCAGCCCTCGGTCCCGTCGGCCACCGGCCCCTCGTCCCTCGCCACTTGCCGGCCCCTCCCCGCTTTCCCGTACGGGCCCCGCTGCCCCGTCACGCCTGCGGAACCCTACCGACGCGCCGGAGGCCGAGGGCCGGCGCATGCCTCGGCCGCAGCGATTCGCCGTGGCACGCCATGCCTGATAGGGAGGTGGCATGAGCGATATACCTCCGGTTCTGACCGTTACCGCCATCAGCACCATCGGCGTCACCGATGTTCACGACGAGAACGCGGACTCCTGGCTGGTGATCGAGACCGCCGAGCAGGGGCAGCTGCTGCTGAATCTTCCTGGCCCGATGTACCAGGCAGCAGTCCAGTCCACCAGGCTTCCGGCCGACCAGCCCGGTCCCGGCCGCCTCGCGCTCACCGACGCCGAGATCGCCGCCTACCGCGCCCACATCGCAGGCATCTCCCGCGCCGACTAGCGGTCGCCTGCGCCACCCGGCCTCCATGACACCACCACGGCGTCCTGGGGCCCCTACGCATGGGCTCCCCCACCCCATGCGCTCCTCGCACCTCCCCATCTCCGCGTCTCCGCATCTGCGCGTCACCGGCGCCGAGTCCGCGCCGTGATGACGAGCGGAGCACGGGCGAGGAGCCGGACGCCGCAAGAACCGGTGCAACGCCACGGACCCTCCGGCGGGCGGGCGACAATCGGACCTCACCGCGCTGATCCTCGGCCTGTGGATCCTGTTGACCCTCCTCGACGCCCATCGCGCGAACGACCTGGTCAACTTCGTGCATACGGTGGCCGGTTGGATCGCCGAGTGGTCGCACGATCCGTTCACCATGAACACCGATTGGGTGCGAACCGTGCTGAACTACGGGCTGCCCGCCGTGGTCTCTCTGCATCGGCCACATGCTCGCCGCCCGGCTCCACCACGCCTAGGGCCTGTCTTCAAAGTCCCGCCTGCCTTGCGGGCGAACGACGGGACTTTGAAGACAGGCCCTAGGGGGCGTCGTTCGACACCGACGGCCGAGGGCCCACGAAACCGTCAATCCGTCCCGGCCATCGCCGCGACGCGGCGGGCGAGCCGGGCGGCGGCCTCCCGCAGCTCCGGAGGCTCCAGCACCTCCGCCTCGAAGCCCAGCCGGGCCACGTGCACGGCGAGCCAGTCCAGGTCCTGCCCGCCGGCGATGAGCACGCACCACCCGTCGCGGTCGTCCTCGACGCGCCCCACCTGCGGCGGCACCAGCTCCCGCACCTGGTCGGGCCGGGCGTGCAACCGCACCCGGGCGAGATACCGGTACGGCGCCTCGGTCACGGACCGCTGCACGTAGGCGACCGGGTCCGGATGCTCCCTCGCCCGGAAGCGCCACGTCGTCGCCGCCACCTCGCGCATCCGGTCCAGCCGGAAGGTGCGCCAGTCGTCGCGGTCGACGTCCCGGGCCATCAGGTACCAGCGGCGGTCGGTGGCGACCATCCGCACCGGCTCGACCGTGCGCTCGCGCTCCCCGCCGTCGCGGCCGGCGTACCGGAACCGCACGCGTACGGCGTCACGACAGGCCCGCGCGAGCGTCACCAGCAGCTCCGCGTCGATCTCGACCCCGGGGTCGACGAGGGTCTCGGTGGCGGCGTGCACCGCCCGCACCTCGGCGCGCAGCCGGGGCGGCATCACCTGGTCGAGCTTCGCGAGCGCCCGCAGGGCCGCCTCGCCCGCCCCGGCCACCGTGCCGCCCGACGCCAGCCGCAGGGACACCGCCGTCGCGATCGCCTCCTCGTCGTCGAGGAGCAGCGGCGGCAGCCGGGTGCCCGCGCCGAGCTGGTAGCCACCGCCGACGCCCGCCGTCGCCCGCACGGGGTAGCCGACCGCGCGCAGCCGCTCCACGTCGCGGCGCACCGAGCGGTCGGTGACCCCCAGCTCGGCGGCGAGCTCGTTGGCGGTCCAGGACGCCCGGCGCTGCAACAGCGCCAGCAGCCGCAGCACCCGCTCGATCGTTGCCTCGACGGTCACGTCCTCATCATTCCACGATCACGGAACGAACCTGTCCGCTATATGCGGAAGGCTGAAGCCATGACCGACCAGAACTGGAACCTCTTGCTCCGCGACCAGCTCGCCTGGCACTGGACCCATCAGCTGCGCCCTCGCCTCGCCGGACTCACCGACGACGAGTACTTCTGGGAGCCGGCCCCCGACTGCTGGAGCGTGCGCCCGCGCGGCACCGGCACCGCACCGGTGCAGGCCGGCTCCGGCGCGATGACCATCGACTTCGCGATGCCGGAGCCCGACCCGCCCCCGTTCACGACGATCGCCTGGCGGCTCGGGCACGTGATCGTCGGCGTGCTCGCGATGCGCAACGCCTCGCACTTCGGTCGCGCGTCCACCGACTACCAGTCGTTCGAGTACGCCGCGACCGCGACCGCGGCGCTGGCCCAGCTCGACACGGAGTACGCCACGTGGCTGGCCGGGGTCGAGTCCCTCGGCGCATCCGGCCTCGCCCGCCCGTGCGGGGAGGCGGAGGGGCCGTACGCCGAGCGGTCGCTGGCAGAACTGGTGCTGCACATCCACCGCGAGCTGATCCACCATCTGGGCGAGGTGTGCCTGCTGCGCGACCTCCACCAGCACCTCCGCCCGCACACCCGACAGGAGACGAGCTGAGATGGCTCTCGACCTCCAGATCACCTTCGACTGCGCCGACCCGGCCGGGCTGTCCGCGTTCTGGGCCGAGGCCCTCGGCTACCGCCTGCAGGACCCGCCCGCGGGCTTCGCCTCGTGGGAAGAGGCCTTGACGGCGATGGGCGTGCCACCCGAGAGGCGCAACGACGCCTCGGCGGTGGTCGACCCCGAGGGCTCCGGGCCGCGACTGTTCTTCCAGCGGGTGCCGGAGAGCAAGCAGGCCAAGAATCGCGTGCACCTCGATGTGCGTGCCGCCCCCGGGCTCGCGGGCGACGCCCGGATGGCGGCCCTGGAGGCGGCCGCCGAACGACTCGTCTCCCACGGCGCGACCCGCCTCCGACGCACCGAGCCCGCTCCCCCGCTCGGCGCCGGCCACCTCGTGATGGCCGACCCCGAGGGCAACGAGTTCTGCCTGGACTGAGCTTGGCGTTCATGGTCCGGTGTCGAACGCGGATCGACACCGAGCACACGTTTCGCCTGTTCAAGCAGACGCTCGGGGGGACCAAACCCCGGCTCCGCGGCTCGGAGGCGGCCGACTGGTGGACCTTGCTGGTGGTCGCCGCCTACGCCCAGCTCCGACTTGCTCGACCGCTGGCTACCGGCCTCCGGCGGCCCTGGGAGAAACCGACCGAGCCGAACAAACCGACACCTGCGCGCGTCCGCAGGGGGTTCAGAAACCTGCACGCGAAGACCGGATCCCCAGCCGGTGCACCGAAACCTTCTCGCCCTGGCCCCGGCCGGCCACCGACCTCGAAGAACCACCACCCGGCCAGCCATCATGACGTGGGCAGAGTCCTTGCCACCGGCGAAGCGTTCAGCCGTCCCACCCACCACAAGGTGGGCACGAAGCCAAGACGGAAGGCTTGATTGGGTTCAGCTTTGGGAGTGCAGCACTGCATTGGCTGTGACGACAAAGGCGTCGCATGCGTGCTTAGCTGCTTCGCCACGTTGGAGCATGTCAGACCGGCTATCGGTCGCGATGATCGCGACGGTTAGCTCCAGTACGGCAGTAGCCTGGTCGGCGAGTTCCCGCACGTCCTGCCGGTTGCTGGCAAGTTTGAGTCGGCAGGCACTGCTCCGGGTTTCGACATACAGCCGATAGGACTCAGTTCGAGCGGCTGTCGCCGCTTCCCCGTCAGGGTCTTCGTGCCGACGTAGCCAACGGTCGAGCTGGGCACGACGGTAGTCCTCAGAGAGCCCGATGAAGTCGGCACAGCGGTCGAACAACCGATCGTGTTGTCGTTGGTCCTGCGCGCGGCTCTCGGCCCTATAGAAGGCCTTCTCCTGGTAGCGGTGTGCTACGACTACGCCAAGCAATGTGCCCATAACAGCCAGGGCTCCGGCGACGATCCCCTCCACTGCACCAGAGCACTACATGACGGGTTGACGCCACGAGCCACTATTTGGACATTTCTCGTGATCAGCTGCAATCACCCCAAAGATGCTGATGTGGCTCAAGCTTGCTCGTGAGGGCTCTCGGTGAAGCGACGGGGCGTTAAACAACAAGCTGAGTACCTGTTCCTGATCCCGAGTCATCGTTCGCGGATGAGGCCCTCCGACGACTCGTCGGAGGGAAGGGGCACCCACTCGGCATGATGGAACGATGACCGAAGCCCTGGCTCCTGTGGTTGCCGCCGGCCGGATGAGCCGGTCGGCGCAGCCCTCGTTCGTGCTGCGTGGCCGGATGCAACTGCGTCCCTGGCAGGGGAGCGATGCTCTCGTACTGGCCGAGTCGTGTCTGGACCCCGACATTCAACAGTGGAACCGTCCGGGCCGACTGACCGTCGACGAAGCCCAGGAAAAGATCGCCCGGTGGCGGGGCCGATGGCACAGCGAGAAGGCGGCGATCTGGGCCGTCGCGCCGGGGGACGGCGGGGCGGCTGTCGGGCTGATCGGCCTGGCCGACCTCGACCTGCGAGGTGGCAGTGGCGAGTTTCTCTACTGGCTGCTGCCGGCCGGCCGCGGAGGCGGAGTCATGGTCGACGCCACCGTCAGGATCAGCCGATGGGCCTTCGAGGAGCTCGGACTCCACCGCCTGCGCATCACGCACTCCGTGGCCAACCCGGCGTCCTGCCGGGTCGCCACCAGGGCCGGTTTCCGCCTGGAAGGCACGATGCGCAGCGCACTCCTGCACGCCGACGGCTGGCACGACGAGCATCTCCACGCCCGTGTCCAGGACGACCCCTGGCCCTCGTAGCCTCGGTATCGAGGGAGCACTGGGGTGTCTGCGGGGAAGGCGATCGGGAGCGCCTCCAGCCCCGTACCGAGAGACAGCCCCGGCCGTCAGCCCATGCTTGCCCACCCCTGAGAACCCGGGTAGGGAACTGTGGCTCGCGGCGCGTGCGTCAGACACAGTCGTGACGACTTTCCAGACCGTGCTGCGCACGGCGAACCTTGACGACCTGGACGCGATCACAGACCTGCACACTCAGGCCCGCACCGCGTACTACCAGGCAGGTGGGCTGTCAGTGTCGGAGCTCGTCTCCTCTGAAGCTCGCTCTCGCCGACGGGAGGCTTGGATGCGTGCCCTCCGAGCCGACGCCAAGACGGTGGTGTGCGCCATCGGAGGCGGCGAAGTGGTGGGCACCTTGGCGATGGGCCCTCCGCTGGAGGCTGACGTGGATGCCGCAACTGTCGGCCAGCTCTACCAAATCCACGTCCGCCCCAGCCGTTGGGGGCAGGGCGTCGGCGGCCGGCTGCACACTGCGTTCGTTCAGTTCCTCCGAGATGGGTCGCTTGCCACGGGGCTGCTCGAAGCGTGGGAGGGCAACAGTCGGGCTCAAGGCTTCTATGCCCGGCACGGATGGAAGCCGGACGGGCACCATCGGCCCGGCCCGGGTAACGCGAGCTACGTTCGCCTGTGTCTCGACCTGGATCCCGCTCCTTGACCCCGCCGTAAGGGTCGGGCCGCCGGGCGCCCCGTCGGGCCCTCCGTCGCTCCCGTCCGTCCTCCGTGGGCGTCCCGCTCAGCCGAGGACGAGCGGCAGTTTCGTGGCCAGCGCGCCGAGTTCGGCCTGTTCGTCCTCGGTCGGTGCGCGGCGGCCGGTGCCGACGAGGAGGGCGTCCTTGTCGGTGAACGATGCGGGGAACGCGGCGTCGGCGATCTCTTCCAGCATCGTGCGGGACCGGGCCAGGCATTCCGTGGGCGGTTGCGGCGCCTCCGGGAGGTGGGCGATCAGGTCGAGGTGGTGCAGCGTCCATTCCAGGACGTACGCGCTGAGGTAGTCGCCCACGGTGAGGACCTCGTCCTGGGTGCTCACCCGGGCGCCGGGGTCGGCGAGTCGGGCCGCGCGTCCGGCGGCGGAGCCGACGTCGTCGAGGTGGAACGTGAGCAGGCGCGGGTCCTCGTACGCGGCGGCCAGCCGGACGGTCAGCGCGTCGAGCGGGTCGTCGCCGGTCGGCGGGTGGTCCGCGACGCTCCAGTAGGTCACCGCGTCGACGGTCGGGGCCGTTTCGGCGGGCGTGGCCAGGGTGATCAGGACGTCCTGCGCGTCGATGATCAGGTGGCACACGAGGTCCCGTACGAGCCAGCCGGTGCAGCCGGACGGCCGCTCGAAGTCCTTGTCCGGGAGTGCGGCGACCGCCGTGCGCAACGCCGTCCAGGAGCATGAGAAGAGGTCCACCTCGGCAAGGTAGTGCGGTGCCGGAGGGGCGGACAAGCGTATTCGGGTGGCCGCGGGCGAGGACGGAACGCGCCGTGGCCGCGGGCCGCGGACCGCGGACCGCGATCGGTTCGTGCTCCGGGGCCTGCGGGCCCCGTCTCCGCCGAAGAGATGGGGCCGCACGCATCCGGGTCAGGCGTGGTAGCCGATGTAGCCGTTGCCGTCGGGGTCGGATCCTCGCTGGGTGTAGGAGTGGACGTCCGAGCGGCTGCCGGAGGGCTTGTAGAGGTAGACCGTGTCGCGGTCGTTGTTCCACAGGAAGTTGCAGTTGTCGCGGTAGACGACGTTGCGCTGGTCGGAATCGGTGCCGTGGCCGCCGCGGAGCCTCACATAGTCACCGGGCTGGAGGTAATGGCTTGCGGTGAAGGTGAAGCGGTTGCCGGTGGCGTCCTTGACCACGCAGCCCTTGAGGTTGATGGTCGCCGAGGGCGAGTAGTTCTTGATCGTCAGGTACTCCTCGTCGGTGTTGCCGGAGGAGCAGCTGTTGGAGTCCCGGCCGGGCGCGTCGTACTGGACTCCGCGGACCTTCAACGCCGAGTGGTACTCGGCGGCCTGGGCCGGGGTGGCGACGGAGCAGGCCAGCGCGCCGGCAACGAGGGCAGCGGCGGTCATGGGGCGCATACGCAAGGGAGATCCCCCTCCATGGTGATGGAAATGTGTGGCATGTGAAGGACTCGCGAAGGCCTGCGATGGTTGCACGGTTAACTACATTGGTGACGGCCCAGGTCATGGGGCCGCGGCAACCGGTGCCTGGGTCCCCTGCGTCGATCCAGACATGTCCACCGTGAGCACCCTGCTGCGGCAGGCCCTCCTCTTCGCCTGGCTCGAGACGCGCTGCTGCGCCTTCGCCATCGCCCTGCTGTCGGGCGTGGCCGTGTCCCGGGCGCTGCCGCAGCTGCCCATCGCCCGATACGACCTGCTGGTCGTCTACGGGGTGCTGCTGACCGTGGTGTTCCTGGCCTGCCGCTGGGAGAGCGGGCGGGACCTCGCGGTCATCGCGGTGTGCCATGTGATCGGGCTGGCCTTTGAGGTGGTGAAGGTCGCCCTGGGGTCCTGGAGCTATCCGGAGCCGGCCGTGCTGAAGTTCGCCGGCGTACCTCTCTACGGCGGCTTCCTCTACGCCGCGGTCGGCAGCTATGTCTGCCGCGCCTGGCAGGTGATGGACCTGGAGCTGAGCCGCTACCGCGCCGGAGCGACCTCGGTGGTGGCCGCGGCGGTCTACGCGAACTTCTTCAGCCATCACTGGCTCCCGGACCTGCGCTGGCCCCTCGCCGTCGCGCTGCTCGCGGCCACGGCCGGGACACAGGTGAAGTTCACCGTCGGGCACACCCGTCACCGCATGCCGCTTGCGCTCGGCTTCGCCCTGATCGGCTTCTTCCTGTGGCTGGCGGAGAACATCGCCACCTACCTGGGCGCCTGGCGCTACCCCGACCAGCTGCACGGCTGGCAGCCCGTCGCCGTGGAGAAGATCGGAGCCTGGGCGCTCCTGATCAGCGTGACCTTCGTCCTGGTCGCCTGGGCCAAGGGCAAGCACGCCCCGGGCGAGCGGGCCGCCCGCTGAGGCCCCTCATGTGCGCGGCAGCAACGACCCCAGCGGCCCGAGATCGAGGTTGAGGTCTTCGAGGCGCAGGCCGTGCTGGTCGCACAGCTCGGTCATCCGCTCCTCCAGGTGCATCAGCGTCTCGCCGATCTGCTCGACCTGCGCGTCGTTCAGGTCTCCCTGCTCCACCCGGCGGATCGCCTGCCGTTCCATCAGCTGCCGCAGCAGCTCCACCACGGTGAGCACCAACGAGACCAGGTCGCGGCCCATCTGCTCCCGGTCGACGTCGAACCTGCTCTCGCGCGGGCCGGTGTGTTCCGTCACAGCGGCCCCGAGTCCGGCCACGGCGCGGGCACGCGTTCGCTGACCGACGACAGCAGCGCATGCAGGGAGAGCCGCACCAGGGGTACGTCCGCGATGGCGATGACCAGGTCCCCGCTGATGACGACCCCGGTGGACAGGACCCGGTCGAGCAGGTCGACCAACGGGACGCCGATGGGTCCGGTGAGCGGCCCCGGCGTCTCCCAGGGGACGGGCTGCAGGGTGGACACGGCTCACACCTCCCCGACGAAGGAGTACGGGGCCCAGGGGCCGGACACCTCGACCTCGGCTCCGGTGCGGTGCCGCAGGTCCTCCACGGCGTCGAGCAGTCGCTTCGCGCGCTCGGCCGGCATCAGGTAGGTGGCGTTCAGGACCTGCAGCCGGTGCTTCTCCCCCGTCATCTCCAAAGAGTGCGGGCGCAGTCGGCGGGTCGCGGTGGCCAGGCGGGTCAGGGCCGCATCGATGTCCTCGGCGGTCCGCAGTGCTCGGTCGTGGTGCTGCTCGCGCGCCTGGTGCAGCCCGCGCTTGCGTTCCAGGTAGGCGCGGCCCGCTCCCCCTGGCGCACTGCCGCCGCCCGGGAGGAGCGCCGCAGGGGCAGTCGGCGCCGAGGGCGTACGGGCAGCGGCGGGGAGGTAGGCCTTCACTCCCCATTCGGCGTGGTTCTCGATGCGATCGAGCGCTGCGGTGAAGCGGTCCGTGTCGGCTTCCAGCGCCTCTCGCGCGCGTTCGTCCCCCCGGTAGAGGGTGGCCAGCGCCAGCGGCGCCGTCGGGCCGCAGGCGGCGACCGCGGTCACCACTTCGTGGTGGGCGCGTGCGCAGTGTTCCAGCGCCGCGCGGTCCGAAAGCCGCCGCTGCCAGGCCTCCTCGGTGAACTCGGCGGCGGGCACGTGCTGGACGACCGCCGTGAGGGGCCCGAAGCGCAGACCGCGCACGGGGAAGCCTTCGGCGAGACCGGCGAGGTCCGTGAGGGCGGCCGGGTCGAGCCGCCGGCACACGGCGAAGACGTAGGTCGAGGTGGCGCTCACCGGGGTGGCCGGCTGTTTCGTCGTCATGTGCCCGCCCCTGCCGTGTCCTTCGTCCGGGAGGAGGACGAGTCCGAGGACGCATCACCGTCCTCGGCGGACTCCAGGGCTTCCACCCGCTCGCGCAGCCGGCGGTTCTCGTCCCGCAGCTCGTTCCGGGCCGCCTTGGAGCTGAGGGCGGGGTCGGTCTCCCACCAGTCGATTCCGGCCTTCCTGGCCGTCTCCACCGACGCGACGAACAGCCGCAGCCTGATGGTGAGGAGCTCGATGTCGAGGAGGTCGATCTTGATGTCACCGGCGATGACGATCCCCTTGTCGAGGACCCGTTCGAGGATGTCGGCGAGGTTCGAGGTGGTCGGGCCGTGGGTGGGAGGAGCGTCCCGTCTCTGGTCGATGTCGGTCACGTGTCACTCCTTCCTCTGCGGGCCGGGCAGCAGCGGCGAGCCGGACTCCGGTACGTCCGTCGAAGGGGGCGCGGCTCCCGGCTCGCGCGGTCCCTCAGCGCTCGTACAGCAGGTCGAGCAGTTGCTCCTCTTCGTGTTCGAATGCCTCTTGGGCGAGGTGACCGGATTCGAATTCATGGTTCAGCGCGGCGAGCCGGGCGCGGATCACGGACGGATCGTGCAGCTCGCGGTCGGCCGCCTGGGCGAGCTGATCGGCCACCCAGACCACCCCTCGTACGGGTGCGAGCGGCAGCGTGAGCACGCCGCTGATCAGCCCCATCTCACCCTCCGGCCCGGCCCGCGAGCGCGCGCGGTTCGAGGAAGCTGTAGCAGGGCAGCGGGCCCGCGATCCGGAGTACGACGCGGTCGCTGTGGTGCCGGGCGAGCCGCTCCGCCTCGGCGGTGAAGCCGGCGCTGTCGCCCCGGTCCACCAGGAACGACATATTGACCTGGCACCCGGACACGTCCGGCCCTGCGGTGACCGCATGGGCCCGGGGCGTCAGCGCACGCACGATCTCGTGGCCGGCTTCGGCGGCCCGGCGCGCCAGCGCCGTGGCCACCGCCTCTCCGAGCCGCAGATTCGCCTCGTAGCCGGGCCGTCGGCGCACCGTCTCGCGCAGGCCGCGGATGGTCGCGTCCCCTTGGACGAGCGCGGCGAGCGAATCGTCGGCGGGCAGCGCCTTGAGGTTGATCTCGACCCTGCCCGCGAGGTCCTCCAGGGCCGCCAGATGGCGCTCCTCGGCGTCCGAGAGCTGTCGGCGGACCACCGTCTCGTCCGGTGCGACCATCCCGAACCGCATGGGCAGGACGGGCCCGTCGTCGGCCAGGGTCAGCAGCAGTTCCTGGTGGGCCATGAGGTCGCGGCGACGGGCGCGCAGTTGCGGCGGCGCCTGGCTCACGACCGCGGCGACCCGCCCCTCGTCGAGGCGCTCCACCACGCCTGGGGGATCCCCCACTCCGCCCAGGCCCAAGGGCAACGGGTGGTCGGCCCGGACAATGGCGTAGACGTAGATGCCGTCCTCCGTCACTGGTCAGTCCTCCTCTGAGCGCCGTCGGCGGGAAGCGGCTCCGGAGCGGGTGGAACTGCTGCGCCGCCGCCGCTGTGGCTGCGCCTCCTCCTCGGATTCGTCCTCCGAGTCGTCGCCCCCGCCCACCACCGAGCGGACGGTGTCGCCGAGGGACGAGGCGGCTTTCTTGGCCTTGCTCTTCCCGATGCTCTTGGCGGCCTGGCCGCCGAAGAGCTCGGGGACCGTGACACTGCCCGAATCGTGCTCCAGATCCAGCCGGTTGCACGCCTCCGCGAATCGCAGGTACGTATCGACGCTGGCCACCACGATGCGGGCATCGATCTTGAGGATCTCGATCCCGACCAGGGACACCCGTATGAACACATCGATGACCATGCCCCGGTCCAGGATGAGTTCCATCACGTCGTAGAGCGTTCCCGCCCTGGGCGGGCAGGGAATTACCTCGCCGGACAGTCCTGAATAGGTCGTCGTGGCCATCTGGGGTGCCTTTCCGCTGGTCAGTGCGTGTTCACTGGTCGGCCGCACCTCGTCGATAGCGGTGGGTCCGGTAGTACTCGAGCAGCTCGCCGTCGTCGTCGAGCTTCACCTCGTAGGTCGCGAGCAGGCTCGTGGTATCCGGGATCCGCGCCAGCTCCAGCACATCCACCTCGACACACCAGCCGTCGTCGGTCCGCCGTACCGCAGAAACACCTTCCACGCGCTGGCTGATCAGGCTCTGCAGCAGTTCGGCGCCCCGACGGGCCACCGCTCCGGGATCGCTGTCCGGCGTCTTCCTGTGCTTCCGGGCAGCCGTGGACGACCGAACCCGCGTGCGGGATTGTTCTGCCATACGTCAAGTCTCATCGCCTTCCCGGCCGGTGCATCTCCAGCGGGACCAAATGATGTGATCCGGGCGGCGCACCACGACGGAATGCCTCCCGGTTCCGAGGCGGAACCGGGAGGCATTCGTTCATGACACGTGTCGTACGGGTTCAGCTGATCAGCGGGGGAACGAGGACACGTTCGCGGGCCAGGGACGTGGAGGTGGTCTCGCCGTACAGCACGACCTTTCCTCCGGGCCAGCGGGCGATCAGGTCGTCCTGGCGCGTGCCGCCGCCGAAGGCACCGACGGTGACGAGGCTGCTGTCGCGCCAGACGGACTTCGCGGGCTGCATCCGGCGTTCCGCGGCCAGGCCCTTGGCGGCGATGTTCTCGTAGGCGGTGACCTCGCCGTCGGTCCACGCGGCGATCAGGTCCTGGTCGCCGGTGGTGGCGCGGAGGTCGCCGGTGGCGATATCGCGGGCGTGCGGCCACGTCTTGTTGCGCTTGACGAGCTGCTTCTGTGCGTGCAGACCCCTGCCGTCGACGTTGGTGTAGAGGGTCACCTCGCCGTCGGACCAGCGCACCACGAGGTCGTCGCGCCGTGTGTTGCCGCCGCCGAAGCGGCCGGCGGTGATGCCGTAGGCGTGCGTCCAGGTGTCGTTGGCGGCCTTGAGCTGGACCTCGTGGGTGAGCTTGTTGGTCTGGTCGACGTCCTTGAAGAGGCTCAGCCTGCCGTTGGCCCAGCGGACGAGGAGGTCGTCGGTGTGGTTGCCGGTGAACTCGCCCGCGGTGACCTTCGCCTGCTTCCAGGGCGTGTTCTTCTTGACGAGCTGGATGTCCTTGCCGAAGCCGTACCCGCCGTTGCCGGGGTAGAGGGAGACCTCCCCGTCGGACCAGCGCACGAGCAGGTCGCTGGTGCCGTTGCGCACCGAGTCGGTGTGGAACCGGCCGGTGGCCAGGGCCGTGGCGTGCTGCCACGTGGCGGCGCTGCCGAGGGGGTTGACGGTGTCCGGCGCCGCGTCGTCGACCGCCTGGTGGTAGAGGCGGAAGACGTCGTTGTCGAACTGCGAGGTGTAGGAGGTGTCGGCGTTCGGTCCACCGGTCTTGTAGCCGCCTATGGCGCCGACGAGGTTGCCGCGGCTGCCGTCGAAGCCCTCAAGGAAGGGACCGCCGCTGACGCCGGTGCGATAGCCGGCGCAGTTGATCTCCATGAACCGGCCCTGGAACGCCTTGGTGTCGTTCCTGCACTGCAGCGGCGTCTTCTGACCACCGGGGTAGCCGATGAGCGTGATGTCGCGGCGGGCCAGTTTCGTGGCGGGAACGGCGGTGAGGGTGTTGCCGCGGCCGACGGCGTCCTCCAGCAGTTGCCCCTGGGAGTTGGGCCCGACGCGCAGGACGGCGAAGTCCACATCGTCGCTGGGCGACGAGGACAGGTACCGGCTGTCGATCCAGACCTTGCCCTGCTGCATCGGGAAGATGCCGTAGGGGGTCTCCCCGCTCTGGCCGGTCTGGGAGGCCCCGGCGCGGTAGCCGGGCACGAACGCGACATTGCGGTAGGGCTTGTCGCTCTTCATGCAGTGTCCGGCCGTGAGGATCAGACTCTTGGTCGGCGAGGTGACGGCACTGGCGCTGCAGAACTGGTTGGGGGTGGGCGATCCGTCGTCGTTGCGGATCAGGAACACCCCGACCGTGGCGACTCCGGCATCCGCCGGATGGCTGGGCTCGGACCGCGAGCCGCTGCCCGCCGCACCGGCGCCACGCCGCAGGCCCTGCGCCTTCTCGGCGTCACGCACCGCGTCCACCGGGACGGCGGAGCGGATGCGCTCAGGTGTCCAGTAGCGCTCCGCCTCCTGAGCCTTGCGGATCTCCTCCGGCGTCACACCCGGGGAGGGCGTCGCCGTACCGTCCGGTGACGGGGTCGTCGGGGCGGCGGTGGAACCGGATGCCGGGCGGTCGCCCGGCAGCGACCGGTAGGAACCGTGGTAGGTGATCGCGTCCGCCGCCACCGGTGCCGGGTCGTGCGCGGCGGCAGCGGGGACAGCGAGGACGAGCGAGGCGCAGGCGCCGATGACGGCGGCGCGCCCCCAGGGTATTCGTTTCATGAGCCTGTCTGTGGGAGAGGTGGCATCGATGCGGGTGTCGGCCGACGCCGTCCATCGGAGACGAACCTGCACGTCTCGACGATGAGTTGGCGCCGTCCGCGCGGTGCACGACGAGTGCGCCACCGGGCCGAAGGGCTGAGAAGCTGGAGGAAGGTATCACGAAACCCCAGACAAAAGCGGACAGCTCTTGTTCGCGAAGAATCACAGCGGAGCCGCCGAGGCCGTCGGCGCCTTCCGCCCCTTCCTGAGCCATGCCCTTGGGCGCTCCTCCCCTCCACCCCGCCGTGAGCCCCAACTGAGCACACGCCTATGTCAGTTGAGTGGTGAAGCTCACGTCGTCTCCCGCCATCCGTACGCGCCCCTCGTCGAGCAGATGGACGCTGTCGGTGTAGGCGGTGACGAGTTCCAGTTCGTGGCTGACGAGGACGAGGGACAGCCGGCGTTCGGCGCGCAGGCGGGTGAGGAGTTCCATGACCGCGGTGGCCGTCGCCGGGTCGAGTGCCGAGGTGACTTCGTCGCAGAGCAGGAGGTCGGGGTCGGTGGCCAGGGCGCGGGCTATGGAGGCGCGTTGGCGCTGACCGCCGGACAGTTCATGGGGGTAGCGGGCGGCGAAGTCGCCGGGGAGGCCGACGTCGTCGAGGAGTTCGCCGACGCGGGCCGGCATCTCGGACCTGCCGACGGTCCGGTGGAGTTGCAGGGGACGGGTCAGCGACGCGCCGATAGTGCGGGCGGGGTTGAGGGCGCCCAAGGGGTTCTGTGGGACGAGCTGGATGCGCCGCTGCTGCTCGCGGTTGCGCCTGCGGGCCTGGGCGGGCAGCGGCCGTCCGTTCCAGGTGAGGGTGCCGGCGTCGGGTTTCTGGAGGCCGGCCAGGGTCCGCAGCAGGGTGGTCTTGCCGGAGCCGGACGGGCCGATGATGCCGGTGGCCGAACCGGTCGGCACGTGGAAGTCCGCCTGCTTCAGGGCCTGGTGGGTGTGGCCCTTGTGCGTGAAGGCGACCTCCAGCCGGGCGGCCCGCAGACCGTCGGCGGGGGCGGCCGGGGCGTCGGGGACGCGCGGGCGGCGGGTCTTCCGCAGGGGGACGCCCGTGCCCGAGGGCGGCGCGGCGGGGGCGCGGAGGGTGAGGACGGTGTCGGCGCAGGCTTCGACGACGTGCGGGTCGTGGCAGGCCAGGACGACGGCGAGGCCGCGGTGGGTGGCCAGCCGCCGGAGCAGACCGGCGATCTCGTCGCGCAGGGCCGTGTCGAGGCCGGCGGTGGGTTCGTCCAGCAGGAGGACATCGGGGTGCCGCGCCAGGGCGCGGGCCAGCGCGAGCCGGCGTTGCTGCCCGCCGGACAGGGCGCCGGGACGGTGGTGCGCCAGCTCCTCGGGCAGCCGGCACTCGCTCATCAGGGCCGCGACGGCCCGGGGCGTGGGGTCGGCGGCGACTTCGGCGATCAGTCGTGCGGCGGTCATCCGGGGGTTGAGGGCCGAGCCGGGGTCCTGTCCGACGTAGGCGAGGCGGTGGCGGCGCAGGGCGCGCAGGGCGTCGGGCGCGAGGGCGAAGACGTCCTGGCCGAGGACCTCGACGGAACCGGAGGTGAGCCGCGCCCCTGGGGGGAGGTCTCCGATGAGGGCGCGGAGCAGGGTGGTCTTGCCGGATCCCGAGGGGCCGGTGAGCGCGGTGATCCGGCCGGTGCGCAGGCCGAGGCTGGTGCGCTGGAGCAGCGGCGGGCCGTCGGGGAGGCCGATGGCGAGGTCGGTGACCGTGACGGGCTGCGGGGTGTCGGCCGTGGCCGGGGAGGGGTCCTGGGGCAGGGGCGTGGGGCGGCCGGTGGTGGTCATCGCAGGGCGGCCCTCCGTGCGGTCGCGGGTGCCAGGGCGTTGGCGGCGAGGTTGACGCTGATCGCGAGCAGACCGATGGCGAGGCCGGGGGCGACGACGGCCCAGGGGTTGAGGAGGATGCCGGGCCCGTTCTCGCGGATCATCAGTGCCCAGTCGGCTTCGGGCGGTTGGGGGCCGAGCTGGAGGAAGCCGGCCATGGCGATGACATAGACGGCGTCGACGAAGCGCAGGCCGAACAGGGCCAGGACGGTGGCACGGAGGTTGGGCAGGATCTCCCGCAGGGCCAGATGCCCGAGGCGCTCGCCGCTCGCGGTGGCCGCTTCGACGAATCCGCTGGTGGCCAGGGGCGCGGCGGCGCTGGCGACGATGCGCACGGCGTACGGGGTGCCCAGGGCGATGGCGGCCACGGAGATCGCGAGCCGCCCGCCGCCGGGCCAGGCCAGGGCGAGGAGCATGATGCCCAGGACCGGTGGCAGCAGGATGGCGGTGTCCGCGGCGCGTTCGACGAGGCGTCCGAGCCGGGGACCGAGGACCGCGAAGCAGCCGAGCAGGGTGGCCAGGAGGGTGACGACGGCGGCGACGATCAGGGCGCTGCCGATCAGGGCGCTGCCGCCGTGCAGCAGGCGGCTGAGGACGTCGCGGCCGAGCTGGTCCCCGCCCAGGGCGGTGTCCGTGCCCGCCGTGCCGTAGGGCGCGGTGACGGGCTTGTCGACGGGGTGCGCGGCCAGCAGCGGACCCGTCATCGCCAGCAGGACGAGCAGGACGGCGGGGACGACGGGCAGCAGGATCCGGGTCCGGGGGCGCGCGGGCCGCGGGCCGGGGACCACGACGGCGGTCATGAGCGGGCTCCCAGGGTGCGGGCGCGGACGAGGTCGGCCAGGAGGAGGACGACGGTGATCAGGGCGGCCGCGCAGGCGACGACGGCGGCGATGACGGGAGTGTCGCGGTCGGCGACGGCGCCGGCCAGCACCGTGCCGATGCCCGGGTAGTTGAAGAGGGTTTCCACGACGACGGTGCCGCCGAGCAGCATGCCCGTGGAGGTGGCGATACCGGTGGCGATGGCCGGCCAGGCACCCGGCAGGGCGTGGCGCAGCAGGATGCGGCCGGTGGACAGCCCGTCGAGGCGGGCGGCCTCCACATGCGGGGTCGCGGCCTGGTCGGCGAGCGCGGCGCGGACGATACGGGTGTTCCAGCCGGTCTGCGGGACGGTCAGGGCCAGCACCGGCATCACCAGCATGGACCAGGTGGCGGGAGCTCCGTCGGCGCCGGTGACCGTGGCGGCGGGCAGCCAGCCGGTCCACAGGGACAGCACCAGCAACAGGCCGATGGAGACCACGAATTCGGGCAGTGCGAAGCCGGCGGTGGAGGTGAGGTCCACGACGCGGTCCACGATTCCCCTGGGGCGGGCGGAGGCGCCAAGGCCCACGGCGAGCGCCGCGAGGACGGTCAGGACGAACGCGGTGCCGCCCAGCAGGACGGTGTTGGGCAGGGGCGCGGCGAGCAGATCGGTGACCCGCTCGCCGCGGGCGGAGGTGCCCAGACCGCCGGTGGGCAGGGCGGTGATCCAGTCCGCGAAGCGCTCCCACACCGGCCGGTCCAGGCCGAGCAGATGCCGGCGGGCGGCGAGGCCGGCGGCGCCCTCGCCGCGTTCGGAGGTGGCCGAGGCCGCGTCGCCGGGCAGCAGCTCGATCGCGGCGAACACCACGGCGAGCAGCACCAGCAGCATCAGGAGGCGTTTGCCGAGTACGGCGGCGCCCCGCAGGGCCAGGAGGCCGGCGCGGCGCGTGGCCGAGGCCGCCACGGGCCGTACGGCGGCCTCGGCCGGGCGGGTGGTGGTGCCGGTCACCGCGCCAGCCACACGTTTTCGAGCTGGACGCGTCCGTAGCCGGGGAGTTGGGGAAGGCCGTGGACCGCGGGGGCGGCGAGGTCGATGCCGTCGGCCATGCCCCACAGCAGGTAGCCGGACCTGTCGTACTCGATCTGCTGGAGGTCGTGCAGGGCGGCGGTGCGGGCCTTGGGGCCAGGGGTGGCGAGGACCTTGTGGTAGGCGGCGTCGAAGGCCTCGTCGGACCAGTCGGCTTCGTTCTGGCCGGATCCGGTGGTCATGGTCTTGGAGGCGAAGAAGACCACGGAGTCGTTGGTGCCCCAGTAGTTGGTGTAGAAGTCGCCCTTGAGCCAGGTCTTCTGGTAGAAGGTGCCGGACTCCTGCTTGACCACTTTGACCTTGATGCCGGCTTCGCGGGCCTGGGAGGCGAACAGCGTCGCGGACTCCGCGAGCCCGGGGACGTCCTCGGTGGTGACCAGTTCGTACGTCCTGGAGAAGTCGAACCCGGCGTCCTTCAGCAGTTTCCGGGCCCGGGCCAGGTCGCGGTGGCGCTGCGGGATGCTCGTGGCGTAGTCGGGGTCGCCGGTGCCCAGGATGTCGTTGGCGACGGTGCCGTACCCGGACAGGACCTGTCGGACCATCGCCTTGCGGTCCACGATCAGCTTCATCGCGGCACGGACCCCGGGGTCGGCGAAGGGGCCGCCGGAGGTGCGCATGACGAGGGGCATCGCCATGTCGTTGGGGCGCCGGACGACCTGGATGTCCTTGCGGGCGGCCGCGGTGCGGGCGGCGACGGCACCGGCGTTGGAGGCCACGTCGATCTGGCCGGACATCAGGGCGTTCGCCATCGCCTGAGGGCTTTCGAACATGGTCACCTCGATGGCGTCGAGGTGGACCGGGCCGCCGTGCCAGTGGGCGTTGCGCAGCAGCCGGGCGTTGCCGCCGCGGTACCAGTCGAGCCTGAAGGGGCCGGTGCCGGGCGCCTCGGCGATGTCCTTGTCGGGGGTGTTCTTCTTGAGGACGAACGTCGACAGGCGGGTGAGCAGGGGGAGTTCGGCGTTGGCGAAGTCGGAGACGAGGACGACGGTGTCCTTGCCCTCGGCCGTGATGTGGTCCGCCTTGATTCCGGGCAGCCGCGCGGCGCCCGCGGGGGTGTTGCGCAGCCGGCGCAGCGACCACACCACGTCGTCGGCGGTGACCGGGGTCCCGTCGTGGAAGGTCGCGCCCTTGGCGACGGTGAACCGCCAGGTGGTGAGGTCCTTCGACGGCTTCCAGGAGGAGGCGAGGCGGCCGACGGTGTTGTCCTTGAGGCCCGGCGCGGTGAGGGTGTCGTGGACGAGGGCGATGACGAGGTAGTCGCTCTCGTTGCCCTGGGTGCCGTGCGGGTCGCGGGTGATCGCCGAGGAGCGGCCGAGCGCGCCGATGCGCAGGGTGCCGCCCTTTCTCGGCTTGCCGCCGGAGCCGGAGGACCGGGCACGGTCGCCTCCGCCGCAGGCGGTGAGCAGCGCGGCCGCGCCCATCCCCCCGCCGGCCCACAACACCTGACGCCTGCTCCAGTCCATGCCGAACTCCCCCTCGGATCCGAGTGCTTAGGTTTGCCTACCCTAAGGATCAACACCTCCGCAAGGGCGCCTGTCGCGTGCGCCCGTGACGAGAAAATGTCAACTCGGCATTACTTGGCGGGAGTTGTGCAAAGCCGGATACATGGGTGCGATGCAAGTTAGGTTTGCCTTACCTAATATTCGTGGGTACCTTCGTCACCGTTCGCCGGACGCCGGGCGCGGAGCCGCACTTCCCTCCCCCGCCCGGCCTGTCGAGCGCGCCGCGCCCTGGCCACGCGCTGCCGCGCCGGACCCGGTTCCTCGCCCGCAACGGAAGGGAACGCCTCGACATGAGCACGGGAGCACCTGTCCGCCGGCTCGATACCACCAGCGCCGAAGAACTGTGCCGGGCCGCCGAGAAGATCCTCACCGAGTGCGGCACCTCGGCCGCTTCACCCGAACTCCTCGCCCGTGTCGCCGAGTCCGCCGGCGATCTGAACGAGCGGATCCGCCACGAACTGCGCCCCGTCGACACGGACGACGGCCTCTTCGTCCTGCGCGGCCTGGCGGTCGACGACACCGCGATAGGCGCCACGCCCGCCGGCTGGGCCACCGCCGGCGACAGCGGAGCCCTCCACGACATCGTCCTGCTCCTCCTCGCCACGGTCATGGGCAACCCCCTCGCCTGGGAGGGACAGCAGGACGGCCGTTTCGTGCACAACATCGTCCCCGCTCCCGGGCACGAGACCGCACAGACCGGCGCCAGCAGCACCGTGCTGCTCAGCCCGCACACCGAGGACGCCTTCCACCCCGGCCGCGCACACCTGCTGATGCTCGGCTGTATGCGCAACCGCGACAACATCGCCACCACCGCGGCCAGCATCCGCCACGTCAGGCTCGACGAGGCCGATATCGCCCTGCTGACCCGCCCGTTGCTGCCGATCCTCCCCGACGACGCCTACGCCGAGGCGCAGGGCTTCGACGGCGGGGAGCCGCCGTGCGTGCCGACGCTCTTCCACGCCGAGGACGGCCTGACCCTCCGCTTCGACCCGGCCTACACCCCCGTCGACGAGGCCCCGCCCGCCCACCGGGCCGCGTACCGGCGGCTGGCGGCCGAACTCGCCCGCGTCTCGCGCGCCGTGAGCCTGAGTCCCGGCGAGGTCCTGGTCGTGGACAACGACCTCGTCGTTCATGGCCGCGTCCCCTTCGCGCCCCGCTACGACGGCACCGACCGCTGGCTCAAGCGTGCCTCCGTCCGTGTTCCCGCGCGCCGGACACGCCCCCTGACCGAAGAGCACGAGCACGGCTACGGTCAGGCCGCCGTCGAAGCCCATGCCGCCTGACCGCTCCGCACCCCACCGAGGACGGACATGACCGAGACCACTGTGGCCGGCTCCACCGAGTCCATAACCGCCGACGACACGACCCTGCGGGTGCTCTCCACCAGCGACCTGGCCGGCATCGACATCACCCTCACCGACGTCGTGACCACGGTCGAGGGCGCCTACCGCACACTGGCCGCGGGCCAGTCGGACAACCCCCGCAAACTGACCGTCAAGCCCGGGGACGGGCACTCCGTCTCCTACGCGATGCTCGGCCGGGACGGGTCCCGCAACGTCGTCGCGATCAAGACCTCCTACAAGCACGGACTCGACAAGGCGCGCGACGAGCAGCACTACTACACCGCGCTCACCCTCTACGACGACGTCACGGGTCTGCCCGTCGCGATGATGGACTGCGGCCGCATCGGCTCGCTGCGCACCCCGGCCGTCTCCGCCCTCCTGGCCCGCGAATGCGCCCGGCCCGGCGCCCGCAGCGCGCTGGTCATCGGCACCGGAACCCAGGGGCGCCTGGCGCTGCCCTTCCTGCTGACGACGCTCCCGGACCTGGACCGTCTGATGGTCTTCGGCACCCACTCCGACGGCATCGCCGCCGTACGCGAGCAGGTGCGCGCCCACTTCCCCGACCGGGACGTGGAGATCGTCACCGACCTGCGGGCCGCCGCGGCCGAGTCCGACGTCCTCGTCGCCACCGCCGGCGGACACACCCCCGCCGCCGTCGAGGCCGACTGGCTGCGGCCCGGTGCGCTCTCGATCCTGGTGGGCCACGGACTGGCGCCGTCCACCCTGCACCGCGCCGATCGCGTCGTGGCCACCAGCGCGGCACAAATGAAGGTCACCGGCACCGACATGGCCGACGGGGACGGTAATTTCCCGGCCGTGGACACCGAGTTCCCGCCCGTCCTCGCGGGCACCGCACCCGGCCGCCGCTCGGCGCGGGAACGCGTCTTCGCCTACAACAGCGGACTCGTCGTCACCGATATCGCGCTGGGCCACCGCTTCGCCCAACTCGCCCTCGACCAGGGGCTGGGAGTGCGGGTGCCGCTGTGGCAGTGAGCGACCCGCGCACCGCGACGGTGCCGACCCTGCCCGCCCATGCCGATCCCGACACCGGTCGCGTCCTGGACAGCGGACTGCTGCACGAGCTGTCCCACGCCTTCGGCGGCCCCTTCCACTTCCTGCTGCCGCACCGCTTCGACGCCCACCTCGCCGCCTTCCGCGCCGCGCTGCGCGATGCCGGGGTGGAGGGGCGGGTGTACTACGCGAAGAAGGCCAACAAGGCAGCGGTGTGGATGGAACGCTGCGCCGCCCACGGCGCGGGCGTGGACGTCGCCAGCGCACCGGAACTGCGCGAGGCCCTCGGCCACGGGGTACGCGGCGAGAGCATCGTCGTCACCGGTCCGGCGAAGAGCGACGAACTGCTGCGGCTGGCCGTCCTCCAGGGGTGTCTGATCGCCGTGGACGCCCTCGACGAACTCGACCTGCTCATCACACTCGCCCTGACCGGCGCCGTACGCCCCGCCCGGCTGCTGCTGCGCCGGCTCCCCCCGGCGCAGCGGCACAGCCGGTTCGGCATGGACGCCGCAGAGGTGGCGGCGGCCATGGACCGCTGTGTCACCGCCGGGGACGCCGTACGGATGGAGGGCTTCAGCTTCCACCTGTCCGGCTACGCCACCCGGCCGCGCGCCGCTCTCGCGGCGGAACTCGTCGACCTGTGCCTGCGAGCGCGCGTCCTGGGACTGCAGGCGGACCGGATCAGCATCGGCGGCGGTTTCGCCGTCGACTACAGCTCCGCGGAGGACTGGCACGGCTTCCTCGCCGACCAGCGGCCCGAGCACTACCACGCACGCAAGGCGTTCCGGACCGGGGACTTCTACCCGTACCACTCCCCCGTCGCCGGAGCCGATGCGCTGCGCGCCGTCCTGGCCGCCGTCCCCGAGGGCGGCCGCGCCGGCCTGGCCGCACGGCTCAGGGAGACCGGGACGCTCCTGATGATGGAGCCCGGCCGCGCCCTGCTCGACCGGGCGGGGGCGTCGGTCTTCCGCGTCCAGGGGGTCAAGGACCGGGGCGGCTACCGGATCGTCACCGTCGACGGCACCAGCCTGAGCCTGTCCGAGCAGTGGTTCAACAGCGAGTACCTCCCCGACCCGTACCTGGTGACGCCGGCCGGGCGGGCCGGCGGCAGTGAGATCCACCCGGCATGTGTGGCAGGCGCGTCCTGCCTGGAGTCGGACCTGCTCACCTGGCGCAAGGTCCCCTTCCCCGCCCGCCCCCGGGTCGGCGACCTGCTGGTCTACCCGAACACGGCCGGGTACCAGATGGACTCCAACGAGTCGCCGTTCCACGACCTGCCGCTGCCGCCCAAGGTCGTACTCGACCGCCTGGACGGCCGCCCGCGCTGGCGCCTCGACCGCCGTCCCGCCTGCTGACCCTCTCACCGCCCAGGAGTTCCCCATGAACGAGGCCCTCGCGCGCCCCGCCGTGGTCTCCCGCCTCTCCGACCTCATCGGCCGCACCCCGCTCTTGGAGCTGTGCCGCACCGAGACCGGCAGCCGTCTCCTGCTCAAGCTGGAGATGTACAACCCCACCGGCACCGCCAAGATCCGCATGGCACGCGCCATGGTCGATGCCGCGGAGCGGCGCGGCGAACTGCGGCCCGGCGGCCGCATCATCGAGTCAACCTCCGGCAACACCGGACTGGGCCTGGCGGTCATCGCCGCGGAACGCGGCTACACCTTCACCGCCGTCGTCGACCACCACGCCGCCCCCGACAAGCTCCGCGGCATGCGGGCGCTGGGCACCGAACTCGTCTACGTCGTCGATGACGGCACCGAGGAGCTCGCCACCGCCGCCCGCGAGGAGTTGGCCGAGGACATGGCGCGCGGCCAGGACAACACCGTCTTCACCGAGCAGCACAACAACCCCGCCAACGGCGCCGGCTACTTCCCCGTGGCCCACGAGCTCCATCAGGCCCTGGACGGGAGGATCGATGTCCTGATCGGCGCGGTGGGCACCGGCGGCGCGCTGTGCGGCACCACCCGCGAACTGCGCACGCTGGTGCCCGGCTGCATCACGGTCGGCGTCGAGCCCAAGGGCTCGATCGCGTTCGGCGGCCCGGCCCACGACTACTACCAGTCCGGGACCGGTACGCCCGAAGGTGCCGAGATCGGCGCGCTCGTCGACTTCGGCCTGATCGACGTAGGCGTCAAGGTCGGCGACATCGAAGCCTTCGCCACCGCACGCGCCGTCGCCCGCACCGGCCTGCTCATCGGCGGCTCGGCCGGCGGCGTGGTCCACGAGGCCCTGGCCCGCCTGCCCGCCCTCCCCCCGGGCAGCACCATGGTGGCGCTGGTCAACGACGGCGGGGAGAAATACCTCGACACCGTCTTCGACGACGACTGGATGCAGGCCCGAAACCTCATCGATCTCGACCTGGAACGCGAGATCGACGAGACCCTCACCAAACTCCGCAGGATCTGATGCCCGCCATGCAGCTGACCACCCTCCTCCGCGACAGCCGTGCCCTGGCCGCCCTCGCCGTCCCGCTCATCCTCACCCAGCTCGCACAGGTGGCCCTGACCACCACCGACACCGTGATGATGGGCCTGCTCGGCACCGCCGACCTCGCGGCGGGAGGGCTGGCCATCGTCCTCTTCAACCAGTTGCGCACCATGGGCGTCGGCCTGGTCACCTCCGTCGGCAACCAGATCGCGGCCGCCTCCGCACGGGCCGAGGGCGCCCAGAAGGCCGAGGCCGCCGCCGACGTACGGCAGGGCGGCGACGAAGTCCGCGCGCTCGTCCGCGCCGGCCTCACCGTCGCCACCCTCGCCGGTATCGCCGGGGCCGTGCTCATGCTGCTCATCGGCCGGGCCCTGGGCCTGCTCGGGCAGGACGCCGGTGTCGTCCAGCGCGCCCAGACCATGCTGCTGGCCCTCGCCCCGGGCCTGCTGCCCTGCCTGTGGTTCCAGGCGATCCGTCAGTTCACCGTCGGCATGCGCCGCCCGCAGGCCCTGCTGCGGATCACCCTCGCCTCCGTTGCGGTCAACGCCGGCCTCAACTGGGCCCTCATCCATGGCACAGGGGGGCTGCCCAGGCTCGGACTGCCGGGCGTCGGCGTGGCCACCTCCGTCGTCCACCTGCTGTCCTGCCTGGCCCTCTACCTGTCGGCGAAGCGCGACCCGGCCCTGGGCCCGCTCCTCAGCCTCAACCTCCTCAAGGCCGACCGCCCCACCGTCCGCCGTCTGGTCCGGCTCGGCGTACCGATCGCCGCGACCTACGGCTCCGAGGCCGGCTTCTTCTCCGTCACCGCCCTGATGGCGGGCTCCTTCGGCAGCGCCGCGCTGGCCGCGCACACCGCCGTCAACCAGCTCGTCTACATCGTCTTCCAGGTCGCCGTCGGCCTCTCCCACGCGGCGTCCCTCAACGTCAGCCGTGAACTCGCCCTCGGCCGCACCGACACCGCACTGCGCATCAAGAACACCGCGCTGGCCTGCGCCGGCGCCGTGATGGTCGTCGTGGGCCTGCTCTACGTCACTCTGCCCGGGCTGGTGCTGAGCCCGTTCTTCGACACCGACAGCCCCGCCGACGCCGAGGCCGTCACCCTCGCCACCCGCCTGCTCCTCGTCATCATGGTCCTGCAGTTCTTCGACTGCGCCCAGAACATCGGCATCGGGCTCCTGCGCGGCCTCGACGACACCAAGAGCGGATTCCGCATCACCCTCATCGGCTACTGGGCCATCGGCCTCCCCGCCGCCTGGCTCCTCGGCTACGCCGCCGCCCTCCACACCCTCGGCATCTGGCTCGGCCTCCTCACCGGCCTCGCCGCCACCGCCGTCCTGCTCCTGCGCCGCTACAGCGCCTCCCTGCGCACCCGGTTCGCCGCCCAGCAGACGGTGCCGGCGGCGTGAGGCACCCGAGTCGTCCGGCGCCCTCGGCGAGCACGGCGTAACCGCCCTGCGCTGCTCGTCGGTTCGCTTCCCGCGGCGCACCCGCGCGAACGAGGGGCCCGGGTTCCTCTTCAACGCCGCCGCGGAACCGTCACGCGGGAGCCGTTCGGGTGAAGCGCGACGGCGGGCAGGTCCCCGGCCGCCGCCGTGCCGCATGCCCCCTGGGGCCCGGTCGGGCGGGAGTGGCCGTCCGGGCCGTCGTGCGGCACAGCGGTGTCCCGGCGGGCGCGGGCGTCGGGGGGCTCATAGATTGGCACGGGTGGGGCCGTGAGCGGCAGGAGGATGGGCAGGGAACCCGTGAGGAGAGCGAAGCTCGATCATGCGGCGCTGTTCGCCGCCACGCCGAGCGCGTGCCTGGTCCTGAACCCGGACCTGGTGATCGTCGACGTCAACCAGGCGTACCTCCAGGCCACCGGGCGGACCCGGGACGATCTGCTCGGGCAGTACGTCTTCGACGCCTTCCCCGACAACCCCGCCGACCCCGATGCCGAAGGGGTGCAGAACCTGCACCCCTCACTGAACCGGGTGCTGGCCTCCGGCGAACCGGACACGATGGCGGTCCAGCGGTACGACATCCCCATTGCCGACCAGCCGGGCGTGTTCGAGGAGCGCTGGTGGTCCACCATCAACACCCCCGTCGCCGGGCCGGACGGCACCGTGGCGTGGATCATCCACCGGGTGGAGGACGTGACGGCGTTCGTGCACTCCCGCCGGGCCCGTCAGATGCCCGGCGGCCGGCTGAGCGAGCGCGAGGAGGCGATGGAGGCCGAGCTGTACGTCCGCGCGCGGGCGCTGCAGCATCTGAACGAGGAGTTGCGCCGGGCCCACGCCCGCGAACGCCAGGTCGCGCTCACCCTCCAGGAGTCCATGCTGCACTCCCCCGACCTCGCCCGGCACCGGGACATCGCGGTGCGCTACCTCCCCGCCATCGGCTCCCTGAACATCTGCGGCGACTGGTACGACATCGTCGACCTCCCCGGGAAGGCGTTCGCCGTCGCGGTCGGCGATGTCGTCGGCCACGGGCTGGAGGCCGCCGCCGTCATGGGGATGCTCCGCAGCGCCCTCAGCGCCGCCGCCCGCTCGGTCGAGGGCCCCGCCCAGGCGCTGAAGGTGCTGGGCCTGTACGCCCGCTCCGTCGACAAGGCCCTGGCCACCACCGTCGTGCAGGTACTGATCGACACCGGCCGTCGTGAGGTGTCCTACAGCAGCGCCGGCCACCCGCCCCCCGTCCTGCTGCACGCCGACGGCACCCATACGCTCCTCGACCAGGCCACCGACCCGCCCCTGGGCGCCCACCTCGAACACGAACCCGGCCCCCAGGCCCGCCTTCCGTACACCCCCGGCGACTCCCTCGTCCTCTACACCGACGGACTCATCGAACGCCGCGACGAGGACATCGACGCCAGCCTCACCCGCCTCACCGACGCCCTCTCCCGCTACACCCGGTTCAGCCCGGAACGCCTCGCCGACGCGCTGCTGACCCGCCTCGGCGTCAGCGCCGGCGCCCGCGACGACATCGCCCTTGTCATCGTCCGGCTGTGACGCGAGCGCGTGGCTCACGGCGTACGACGTAGCGGCGTACGTCCGATCACGGGCTCCGCGGCACCGCATCCTCGCCCCGTCGCGATGGCGGGTCTGCGCCCCCTCGACAGATCACCGCCGTATGGGCAGCTCTCCGCCCATGGGCAGATCGCCGCGATCCGCAACCCGACCAGCGGATGCAGCCACGGGACGCGTCGCGCACGATGGGGGTTAAGAAGATCCAGATCCTCGAGCCGCTCGGGATGGCCGATGACAGAGCATCCAGGACTTCCTCATGCGAACGACCGTCGTGTGCCGCGCGGCCGCAAGGGCCGCACGGACCGCCCGCAGGCCCGCTCGGAGCGGGCGCCTTCGCGGACTGCCCCGCCCGGCACCCCACACCGCCTGTCCGTACTGATCACCGTGCGCGCGTCCCTTGCCGTGCTCCTGGCCCTCGCCGTGGTCCTCACCGGTGTGGGCGCGTTCAGCGGCATCGCCCAGGCGACGAACCGCGCCGCCTCCGGCCCGGCCTCGACGCCGGCCGCTCCGTGGACGGCAGCTTCGGCCGCCCACCGCAGCGCCGCCCCGACTCAGCAGGCGCCCGCTCCCGCCACCGTGGTGCAGACGTATTTCAGGGTCGTCAACGACCGTGATTTCGTGAGCGCTTGGGCGATCGGCGGGAGACAGCACATCGCGGGCCAGACGTACGACGCCTTCGTCCAGTCCTTCAACACCGTCACGAAGTACGACGTCACGATCGAGTCGGTGGAGGGCAACAAGGTCTCGGTGCGGCTGGACGCCTCGCAGACCGACCGAACCCATCGGCACTACGCCGGCACGTACACCGTCGAGGACGGAGTGATCGTCGCCGCCGACGTCCATCCCGAGTGACACCTCCGGCGAAAGCGACTACGCGCACAAGTGATCCCGGCCCAGGTGACCGCGTACCCACGCCACCGCGCGCCCAAGTCGCTGCTTGCTCAGGTGATTTGACGCATCACTGCGTGGAGTCGGCCACCGGATACGGGACGAACGTGCTGCTGTTCTCGTCGATGGCGAGCGGGCGGCCGAGTGGCGGGACCGCGCGCTGCGGGCAGTCGAGGCGTTCGCAGATGCGGCAGCCCATGCCGATCGGGGTGGCGGCGGAGGCGTTGTCGAGGTCGAGGCCGTCGGAGTAGACGAGCCGGGAGGCGTGCCGGATTTCGCAGCCGAGGCCGATGGCGAACGTCTTGCCGGGCTCGCCCCAGCCGCCGCGGTGCCGGGTGACCGCACGGGCGGTCCACAAGTAGCGCTGCCCGTCGGGCATCGCCGCGATCTGGACGTGGATACGGCCCGGCGCGGCGAAGGCCTCATAGACGTTCCACAGCGGGCAGGTGCCGCCGGCCCGGGAGAAGTGGAAGCCGGTGGCGGACTGGCGTTTGGACATGTTGCCGGCCCGGTCGACGCGGACGAAGGAGAACGGCACTCCGCGCAGGCGGGGGCGCTGGAGGGTGCTGAGGCGGTGGCAGACGGTTTCGTAGCCGAGGCCGAAGTGGTCGGTGAGGCGCTCGATGTCGTAGCGCACGCTTTCGGCGGCCGTGTGGAAGGCGCGGTACGGCAGGATCAGCGCCGCGGCGAAGTAGTTGGCAATGCCGATGCGCGTCAGGGCGTGCGTGGCCGACCCGGTGGGGAAGTCCTCGGCCGCCAGCCGGTCCAGTTCGTCGCCGTATTCGAGCAGGGCGAGCTGTGTGGCCATGCGGAAGGCCTGCTGGCCCGGCCGGAGCCGGCTGGAGAGGTGCAGGGTGCGCGAGGTCTCCTCGTAGTGGTGCAGGTGCGCGGCGGCCTCGGTCGACGTGCGCACCCCGTGTGTCCCGGTGAGCCTGTCGGAGAGCGCCCGGACGACCTCCCCCGGCCGGATGCCGATGTGGCGGGCCAGGTCTTCGGCGGCGAGATCGGCGTCGTGCAGGTAGTTCTGGCGGCGGTAGAAGAACTCCCGGATCTCCTCGTGCGGGGAGCGGGGAGCGCCGGGTTCGCCGTCCCGGCCGTCGGCCGCGCCGGCGATCCGTTCGGCGAGGAGTTGTCCGCGCCGGCCCAGGTCCAGCAGCACCTTGGCGACGGCCGGCATCCGGGTGGCGAGTTCGGCCAGGTCCGACGGTGAGACCCGGGCCTCGGCCACCTCACCGGCCAGCGCCTCGCGCAAATCCGCCACGAGTCTGCTGGTGTCGCGCTCCGAGAAGAAGCCGGGGTCGACGCCGAAGGCTTCGGTGAGCCGGAGCAGCACGGGCACGGTGAGCGGCCGGGAGTCGTGTTCCATCTGGTTCAGGTAGCTGGGCGAGATGCCCAGGACCCGGGCCAGTTCGGCCTGGCTCATACGCCGGTCCTCGCGCAGGCGCCGCAGCCGCGCTCCGGCGTACGTCTTGCTCACCGCGCTCCTCCCCCGTCGGGTCAGTTTCGGTCCGGCCGTGCGGGCAGCCATGGCCCGGCTTGCTCGCGGGCAGCCATCGGCCGGCCGGCCTGCGAGCGGCCGTCGGTCCGGCTGCCGGGCGAGCGGCCGTCGACACGGGCTTCAGCCTACGCGGCATCCGGCTTGGCCGACCCTTCGCAACCTTGGCAATTCGCCGGGAAAAGATTCGCAGAACTTGGCAGGCGTCCATGATTGCTGGCACTCGGTGCCAGTGCCAGAGTTCCAGTGCGGCCCGCCGAACCCTGGCAGCCAAGGCAGTTATCCGGGCACGATCCCCGCCCTGACGTCGGAGATCCCGGCATTTCCTGTCCGCCGGCCAGGCAGCATTGCTCAGCATCGCCCTCGACGGGACGGCGGGCCGCACTCAGATCAGACACACAGTGCCACTCTTCTTCAGAACCGGTGCACGGCTGAGGAGACATTGGCAGACCACGCGACTCATGGAGACGGTGAAGGTCATGGCAGAGGCGAAGACGACGGCGGCCGAGCGGCTCGCGCAGCGGTGGGCCACCGATCCCCGGTGGAAGGGCATCGAGCGCACCTACGGCGCGGAGGATGTGGTCCGGCTGTCGGGCAGCGTCCGGGAGGAGCACACACTGGCCCGTCGCGGCGCCGAGCGGCTGTGGCGGCAGCTGCACGAGCGCGACTACGTCCACGCGCTGGGCGCGCTGACCGGCGGTCAGGCCGTGCAGCAGGTCAAGGCCGGTCTGGAGGCCATCTACCTGTCGGGCTGGCAGGTCGCCGCCGACGCCAACCAGGCCGGCCACACCTACCCCGACCAGAGCCTGTACCCCGCCAACTCCGTGCCGCAGGTGGTCCGTCGGATCAACAACGCGCTGCTGCGCGCCGACCAGATCGCCACCGCGGAGGGCGGCAGCGACACCACCGACTGGCTCGCGCCGATCGTGGCCGACGCCGAGGCGGGCTTCGGCGGACCGCTCAACGCCTTCGAGCTGACCAAGGCGATGATCGCGGCCGGCGCGGCCGGTATCCACTACGAGGACCAGCTCGCCTCGGAGAAGAAGTGCGGCCATCTCGGCGGCAAGGTCCTCGTCCCCACCGGCCAGCACATCCGCACCCTCAACGCCGCCCGTCTCGCCGCCGACATCGCCGACGTACCGACCCTGATCGTGGCCCGCACGGACGCCCTCGCGGCGAACCTGCTGACCAGCGACATCGACGAGCGTGACGCCGAGTTCGTGACGGGCGAGCGGACCGCCGAGGGCTTCTACCGCGTCCGGAACGGGATGGCGCCGGTCATCGCCCGCGGCCTGGCGTACGCGCCGTACGCCGACCTGATCTGGGTCGAGACCGGTACCCCGGACCTGGCGCAGGCCCGGGAGTTCGCGGAGGCGATCCACGCCGAGCACCCCGACCAGATGCTGGCCTACAACTGCTCGCCGTCGTTCAACTGGAAGGCCGCCCTCGACGACGACCAGATCGCGAAGTTCCAGCGCGAACTGGGCGCGATGGGCTACCGCTTCCAGTTCATCACCCTGGCCGGCTTCCACTCCCTCAACCACGGCATGTTCGATCTCGCGCGCGGCTACGCCGAGTCCGGCATGACGGCCTACGTCGACCTCCAGGAGAAGGAGTTCGCCGCGCAGGCACAGGGCTTCACCGCCGTCAGGCACCAGCGCGAGGTCGGCACCGGCTACTTCGACCAGGTCTCCACCGCCCTCAACCCGGCCTCCTCGACCACCGCGCTCAGCGGCTCCACGGAGGAGGAGCAGTTCCACTAGCCCGCCGACGGCCGTACAGCCCGTCGGCCCGTGAGCAAGCGGGGCCGGACGGCCGGCTCCGTCCGGCCCCGCTCCTCCCTCGTCAGGAGACCCCCATGTCCACCAGCGCACCAACCGACCGCGTCCGGGTTCTCGCGGCACCCGGCCTGACCGACCGCAGGGTGGAGATCACCGGCCCTCCGGAGCGCCGCATGGCAGTCCACGCCCTCACCTCCGGGGCGCAGGTCTGGGTGGCCGACTTCGCGGACGCGACCGCCCCCACCTGGGACAACGTCATCGACGGTCAGCTCACCCTGCTCGACGCCGTCGAGCGCCGCCTCGACTCCACCACCCCCGAGGGCACGGCGTCCCGCCTCGGCGACCAGATCGCCACGATCGTCGTCCGCCCCCGCGGCTGGCACCTCCTCGAAGAGCACCTGGAGTTCGACGGCCGGCCGGTGCCCGCCTCGCTCGTCGATTTCGGCCTGTACTTCTTCCACTGCGCCCAGCGCCGGATCGACGCCGGGCAGGGCCCGTACTTCTACCTGCCCAAGCTGGAGAACCGGTACGAGGCGCGGCTGTGGAACGACGTCTTCGTCCTCGCACAGGAGCTCCTGGGCATCCCCCGCGGCACGGTCCGCGCCACCGTCCTCATCGAGACCCTCACCGCGGCCTTCGAGATGGACGAGATCCTCTACGAGCTGCGCGAGCACGGTTCCGGGCTCAACGCGGGCCGGTGGGACTACCTGTTCAGCCTGATCAAGACCTTCGGGCACCGCACCGACTTCCTGCTGCCGGACCGGGCGAAGGTCACCATGACCGCCTCCTTCCTGCGGGCGTACACCGAACTGCTGGTGCGCACCTGCCACAAGCGGGGCGCCCACGCGATCGGGGGCATGGCCGCCCAGGTGCCGAGCAGGGACGCGGCCGCCCACGAGGCCGCGGCGGCCACGGTCCGGGGGGACAAGGAGCGCGAGGCCGAGGACGGTTTCGACGGCTCCTGGGTCGCCCACCCCGGCCTCGTCCCCGTCTGCCGCACGGCCTTCGACGGCGTCCTCGGCGACCGGCCGCACCAGATCGAGCGCACCCGTGACGAGGTGGAGGTGGGCGCGGCGGACCTGCTGTCCGTGCGCCGGATCAGCGGCCCGCCCACCCGGGAGGGTGTGCGTACCAACATCGCGGTAGCGCTGCGCTACTTCGACGCCTGGCTGCGGATCAGCGGAGCCGTCGCCCTGTACGGCCTGATGGAGGACGCGGCGACCGCGGAGATCGCCCGGGTGCAGATCTGGCAATGGCTGCGGCACCGCGTCATCGACCACGAGACGGTACGGCGCCTGCTCGACGACGAGGCCGCCGCCCTGGGTGCCGAGTACCCCTGGGCCCGGGTCGAGGAGGTCCGCTCGCTCTTCGAACGGACGGCGATGGCACGGGAGTTGCCGCCCTTCTTCACGCCGGATGCCTACTCCCGGCACCTCGTCCGGCGTGCGGAGGCCCGCTCATGAGCCGGCGCATCCGACGGGTCGGCGTGGTGGGCGGCGGCCAGATGGGGGCCGGCATCGCCGAGGTGTGCGCCCGCGCCGGGCTCGACACCGTCGTCTGCGAGGCGGACGCGGTGGCCGCCCGCGCCGCCCGGGAGCGGGTGGCCAGCTCCCTGGAGCGCGCCGTCCAGCGGGGAAAGCTGGACCGGATCCCGGCGGAGGACGCGCTGGCCCGGATGGTCTTCACCGGCAGCCTCGACGACCTCGCCGACCGGCAGCTCGTCGTCGAGGCCGTCGTCGAGAACACCGGAGTCAAGACGGAGGTCTTCACCGCCCTCGACAAGATCGTCGAAGATCCCGAAGCGATCCTGGCCACCAACACCTCGGCCCTCCCCGTCATGCGCCTGGGCATGGCCACCCGGCGCGCCGACCACGTCCTCGGGCTGCACTTCTTCAACCCGGTGCCGGTACTGCCCCTGGTGGAGGTCGTCACGTCCCTGCACACCGCACCGGAGGTCGCCGCGACGGCCGAGGAGTTCGTCGCCACCACGCTCGGCAAGAGCGTGGTCCGCTCCCAGGACCGCGCCGGCTTCGTGGTCAACGCCCTGCTCATCCCCTACCTGCTGTCGGCGATCCGGATGGCCGAATCCGGCTTCGCCTCGGCCGCCGACGTGGATGCCGGGATGGAACTGGGCTGCGCCCACCCGATGGGCCCGCTCAAGCTCGCCGACCTGATCGGCCTCGACACGGTCGCCTCCATCGCCGCATCGCTGTACGACGAGTTCAAGGAACCCCTCTACGCACCGCCTCCCCTGCTTCGGCGCATGGTCGAGGCGGAGCTGCTGGGCCGCAAGACGGGCCGCGGGTTCCACACCTACGACCGGGGTTGAGGGACCCGGGTCAGGTCGGGGCCGAGGGGCCGCGACTGCCGTGGCGGGGGTGCGGGAGGCCTGAGGGGGCTGCTCCGTACCCCCGCGCGCGGTGCGGCGTCCACGGCGCCGGGTCGGGAACGCACATCGTCCCGGCGCTACGGGAGGGACATCGAGGGCAGGCCGGGCAACACCTTTTCGAGCGTGATGGGGAAGTCGCGTACGCGGATCCCGGTGGCGTTGAAGACGGCGTTGGCGACCGCCGCGCCGGACCCGCAGATGCCCAGCTCACCGACGCCCTTCGCGCCGAGCGGGTTCGCCTTGTCGTCGTACCCGTCGAGGACGACGACCTCGACGTCGGGGATGTCGGCATGAACGGGCACCAGGTATTGCGCGAAGTCCCGGTTGACGAAGGCACCGGTTCGCGGGTCGACCACGGCCTCTTCCTCCAGCGCCGCACCGGCTCCCCAGATCATGCCGCCCATCAGCTGCGAACGGGCCGTCTTCGCGTTGAGCACGCGGCCCACCGAGAACACGCCCAGCATCCGCCGCAGACGGATCTCGGCGGTGTCCGCGTCGACCCCCACTTCGGCGAAGTGGGCCCCGTAGGTGTGGATCGAGTAGGCCGAGTAGTGCGGATCGTCGCCCATGAAGCGGGTCCGGCCCTCCGCCTCCATCCCTTCGGGGGCGTGGCGTGCCACGATCTCGCTCAGCGCCTCGGACATGCCGCCGATGCGCACACCGCCCACGGCGAACACGGCGTTGGCCGGGTCCAGGCCGTACAGCGGGGAGCGCGTGTCGCCGCACGCCGCGGCCAGCAGCTTCTCGCGCAGGGCCGCACACGCCCGGTACGTCGCGGTGCTGGAGTTGGTGGCGCCCCACGACCCGCCGGACCCCCAGCTGCTGGGATGCTCGGACCTCCCGAGCTCGACCCGCACCCGCTCCCGCGGCAGCCCGAGCCCGTCGGCCGCGACCTGCGTCAGGATGGTGTACGTGCCGGTCCCGATATCGGTCATGTCCGACTGGACGACGGCGGTGCCGTCCGCCGTCAACCGCACCCGCACCGCGGTCGGCCCCTGGAAGTGCCCGCGGATGGCGGCGGACATGCCGTAGCCCACCAGCCACCGTCCGTCGCGCATACTCGCCGGCGGCACGGGGCGGCGCTCCCAGCCGAACCGGCGCGCGCCTTCGCGCAGGCAGTCGACCAGATGCCGGTCGCTGTACGGCACGTCCCGCTCGGGGTCGACGGTGGGCTCGTTGCGGATCCGCAGCTCGACCGGGTCCATCCCGAGCGCCTCGGCCAGCTCGTCCATCGCCGACTCCACCGCGAGCATGCCCGGCGCCTCGCCCGGCGCGCGGACGTCCGAACCGCGCGGCAGGTCCAGCGGCGTCAGCCGGTGGCTGGTCAACCGGTGGGGCGCGGCGTAGAGGCTGCGGGTCGTGGCGGCGGTCTGCTCGGCGTACTCCATGTCGGGGTTGGTGTGCATGGTGACGTCATGGGCGAGCGCGGACAGCCGTCCGTCGCGGCCCGCTCCCAGCCGGACCCGCTGGTTCGAGGTGGGGCGCACGCCGACGAGCTGGAAGACCTGCTGCCGGGTCAGCGCGACCTTGACAGGGCGGCCCGACGCGCGGGCGGCCAGCGCCGCCAGGATCGTCTCGGCATGGATGCCCAGCTTGGAGCCGAATCCCCCGCCGACGAAGGGCGTGACGATGTGAATCCGCTCGGGATCGGTCTGGAGGGTGGCGGCGATCGAGGCCCGCGCCGCATCGACGATCTGGCAGCTGACGTGGACGATCAGGTCCTCGCCCCGCGGTTCCGCCAGGCATGCGTGCGGTTCCATCGGCATCGAGAGCTCGTACGGCGTCGTGTAGTACTGATCGATCTTCACGGGGGCGGAACTGAATCCGGCATCGAAATCGCCCACCGCGGTGTCGGTGGCGAGTCCGGCATTGACCGTCTTCGGCGCGTACGCCTCGCCTTCGTGCCCGGCCAGGAGGAAACGGCCCTGCCCGACCGCGTAATCCACGTCCACGAGTTCGGCCGCCGCGCGGGCCTGCTCGAAGGTCTCGGCGACGACGAGTGCCACCGGCTCGCCGTAGTGGTGCACGTCCGGGCCGGTCAGCGCCGGCTGGGCGCGCCAGTATTCCATCGGAACGGACTCGTCACGCGGGCCCTGCTCCGGAGCATTGTGATGGGTCATCACCATGCGTACACCGGGCGCGCGTTCGGCGCTGCCGGCGTCGATCCGGGTGATGCGGCCCTTGCCGATGGTCGCGCCGACGATGACACCGTAGAGCGGTTGGCCGGCTTCCCAGTTCTCGTAGGAGTAGGTGGCCCGGCCGGTGACCTTCGACGGGCCGTCCACGCGGTTCACAGCTTGCCCGATCATCTCGGCTCCTCAGCTCGGCCGAGCCGCTTGCGCCAGCGTGCGGCACAGCGTGCGCTTGGCCAGCTCGATCTTGAAGTCGTTCTCCCCCCGCCCCACGGCGTCGCGCATCGCAACCTCGGCGGCGGCGCGGTACGTGTCCATCGTGGCGGGGCGCCCGGTCAAGGCGGCCTCGGCCTCGACGGACCGCCACGGTTTGTGGGCCACACCGCCGAAGGCCACCCGCGCCAGCTCGATCGTCTCCTGCTCCACCGAGACGACGGCCGCCACGGAGACCAGCGCGAACTCGTAGGACGCCCGGTCGCGCACCTTGCGGTAGAGCTGCCGGCCCGGCGGCGGCGGGGGCAGGAGCACGGCCGTGATCATCTCGTCGGGCCGCAGCTCGGTCTCGATGTGCGGTGTGCCGCCGGGCAGCCGGTAGAAGTCCGTGATGGCGACGCGGCGTACCGACGCATCGGCGTCCAGCAGCTCGATCTCCGCGTCCAGCGCGGTCAGCGCGACGGCCATGTCCGAGGGGTGGGTCGCGATGCAGGAGTCGTCGGCGCCGAGAATCGCGTGGATCCGGTTGAATCCGTCGAGCGCCGAGCATCCGGACCCGGGCTCCCGCTTGTTGCAGCCCGCGGCGGTGTCGTAGAAGTACGGGCAGCGCGTGCGCTGCAGCAGATTTCCGCCGGTGGACGCCTTGTTGCGCAACTGGCCCGACGCGCCGGACAACAGCGCCTCCGACAGCGCCGGATAGCGCGTACGTACCCGGGCATCGGCGGCCACATCGGAGTTCGCCGCCTGTGCGCCGATGCGCAGTCCGCCGTCCGGGAGTTCCTCGATGTCCCGCAACGGAAGCCGGCTGATGTCGACCAGATGGCTGGGCTTCTCGATGTCGAGCTTCATCAGGTCGAGCAGGTTGGTGCCGCCACTGATGAACTTCGCGCCGGTTTTGGACACCGCGGCGACGGCTGCCTGTGCGTCGGTGGCCCGCTCGTAGGTGAAGGGCCTCATTGCGGGTCTCCCTCCGCGACGTCGCGGATGGCGGCGACGATGTTCGGATAGGCGGCGCACCGGCAGATGTTGCCGCTCATCCGCTCCCGGATCTCGTCGCCGGTCAACGCGACCTGGGGGGCGGCCACATCAGCGGTGGCGTGGCTGGGCCAGCCCGCCTCCACCTCGGTGAGCATGCCGACGGCCGAACAGATCTGGCCGGGAGTGCAGTAGCCGCACTGGAAGCCGTCCCGCTCGACGAAGGCACGCTGCATGGGGTGCAGCCCCTCGGGATCGCCCAGGCCTTCGATCGTCACGATCTCGTCGTCCTCGTGCATCACGGCGAGCGAGAGACAGGAGTTGACGCGCCGGCCGTTGATCAGCACCGTGCAGGCGCCGCACTGCCCGTGGTCACACCCCTTCTTGGTCCCGCCCAGGCGCAGATGCTCGCGCAGCGCGTCGAGCAGCGAGGTCCGCGGATCCACCTCCAGCCGCCGCACCTGGTCGTTGACGTTCAGTGTGATCGCCGAGAGCGGGGCCGTGGCCACCTGACTCCGCTCCGCGGCGGCCGCATCGGATTCGCTCATCACAGCCCGCCTTCCTCGCTGGGCGCGGGTGTCACTCCTCGGATAGGCGTCACCACTGCCGGGCACGCCCTTCCCCGCACCCCGTCACCACTGCCGGGCACGCTTCCCCCTCCCCAGGGTCTCGCACATGCCTGACCGTCGCAGCGCGAAGACCCTGTGGGCGGAAGGCGGGACGTGGCGGCCACGGCGCGGCCGGACCACGGCTCCGCCCGGGCCCGACAACCGGCTCCGGCCCGGCCCCTCCCGCCCCGCGCGGTTCAGCGCTCCTGTTCCACCAACTGCTTCAATTGCCGCAGGTCGCTCCGCAGACCCCGTTCGATCGCCGCCGCCTGGGCGAAGCCCCGGGGCCCGCCGAACGCGTCCTTGATCTCGCCGGGGTCGTACTCGAAGCGGGCCTGGACCCGGGTGTGCTCGCGGTCGATGGGCAGCAGGGAGAAGGTGCCCGCCAGCTCGGGGCCGCTGGTGGTCTGCCACATCATGACGTTCTCCATGCTGCGGTCGGTGATCTCGATGTCGACCCCCTGCGTCCGGCCGCCCGCGTCCAGGTCCAGGTGCGTCCGGTGCTCGCCCTCCGAGCGGGCCTCGCGCACGCCGTCCAGGAAGCGCGGATAGACCTCCGCCCGGTGGAGGCAGTCCCAGGCCGTATCGATGGGAGCGCTGATATCGATGTGTTCTTCGAGAGTGCTCATCGGGCACCTCACAGCTCGGTTCACGGCTACACGGTTACTTCTCCAGGGTGCTCCGGGCGGGAACCGGAAGCGACCCGGCTCCCCCGGGCCCGGTGTCGCCCCGGGGCGACCGGCCCGAGCCGGCCTACGGTGGCCGCGTGACAGCGAGTGCACCGAAGCGCGCATGCCGCCGTGACCTGTGGGCGGTTGCGGGTGCGGTGGCGTTGTTCGTACTGGCGGCCGTCGTGGGGCGGGTCCTCAACCGGACGGTCTACGGTTCCGAGGGGATTCTGCGGCTGGGCTGGCCCCCGTTGTACGCATGGTGGCTGCCGCATGCCGGCCCCGGCACTCCGGCGGCGGTGGCCGTCGCCGCGCTGGTGGTGGTCTACGGGCCGTCGACCGCACGGCGGCTTCCGTGGCGGGCGCTGGTGCCGGCGGTGTGGGCCGCGGCGATGGCCTGGACGTGGTCGCTGGCGCTCGTGGACGGGTGGGGCCGGGGCGTCGCCGAGCGGCTGACCACGAGCCTGGAGTACCTGCGGTCCGTCGACGACGTGCACGACGTGGGCGCCTTTCTGCGCGACTTCACCCGGCACATTCTGGTCGGCTCGCCCGACATCTGGCCGGCGCATGTGGCCGGTCATCCGCCCGGTGCGCTGCTGACGTTCGTCGGTCTGGACCGGATCGGGCTGGGCGGCGGTGCCTGGGCCGCCGTCTGGTGCCTCACCGTCGGGACCTCCCTCACCGCGGCCGTCATGGTCACCGTCCGCGCGTGTTGCGGTGAGGAACTGGCACGCCGGGCCGCCTCGTTCCTGGTGCTGGCTCCCGCAGCGGTGTGGATCGGGGTCAGCGCCGACGGCTACTTCGCGGGCGTGGCCGCCTGGGCCCTCGCCCTGCTGGCCCTGGCGGCCACGCGGAGCACACGGGTGCCGCGCCTCGCCGCGCTGGGCGCGGGACTGCTGCTCGGCTGGGCCTGGTACCTCTCCTACGGCCTGACCCTTCTCGTCGTCCCCGCGGCCGCGGTGCTGCTGCTCGCGCGCTCGGTCCGCCCGTTGCCGTACGTACTGCTGGGCGTGCTGGTGTGGGTGGCGGCGTTCACCTCGGCCGGGTTCTGGTGGCTGGACGGCTATACGACGCTCGTCGAGCGGTACTACCAAGGTGCCGCGAAGGTACGCCCGTACAGCTACTTCATCTGGGCCAACCTGGCGGCCCAGGTGGTGACCGTGGGCCCGGCCACCGTCGCCGGACTGCGTCGCGCCGCTGGTCCGCTGGGCCGGGCGGTACGGCGAATGCGGCGCGAGCCGCCGACCGGACGCGGCGCCCTCGCCGTGCTGGTCGCGGCCGGGCTGTGCCTGCTGCTGCTCGCGGATGTGTCCGGGATGAGCAAGGCGGAGACCGAACGGATCTGGCTGGGCTTCGCGGTGTGGACGCTGCCCGCCTGTGCGCTGCTCCCCCGCCGCTTCCATCCCTGGTGGCTGGCCGCGCAGGGCCTCCTCGCCCTGCTGGTCAACCACCTGCTGCTCACGGGCTGGTGACGGCGGCCCGCCGACCCCGGCCTCCGCCGGCGACCGGTGCGAAGGGCTTGCGGCCTACTCGTCGGGGCGGCGGGGCGCCGATGGAGGGGACGGAGGCGGAGAGGGCGGCCCGGCCGGAGGCGGGGCGGGCGGAGCAGTCGGGGGCGCGTGCGGCGGAGGGGATGGAGGCCCGGCCGGGGGCGCGGGCGGAGCGGGAGGCGCGCCCGGAGCCGGTGGCGGGGACGGAGGCGGTGGCGGGGACGGAGGCGGTGGCGGTGGCGGTGGCGGGGACGGAGGCGGGAGATCCCCGATCCGTGCACCCGTCGCATGCGTGCGCCACAGCGCGACCAGCAGACACACCGCGGAGGCCGCGAAGAGCCCGGCGGCGATCAGCAACCAGCGGCCCCAGAAGACACCGGACGGCAGGGCGGTGTACCGCGTGAAGTCCGGGACGCGACGCAGGATCAGCGGGTACCACACCAACAGCAGCAGGAGCGCGACGAACGCGGGCACCCGGAGGTAGTTGATCCCGCCCGCCACCACCGGGCCGGGGGTTCCCGCCTCCCGCCGACGGCCCCGGCTCAGGCGCTGCACCACACGGTCGGTGACGGTGTAGAGGGGCAGGAACACCAGGTCGTGCAGGAGGGCTGCGCCGACGAACCAGATGATGATGCCGAGGGTGTCTCCGGTGAGCAGACGAACGCCCGCGTACACCGTCAGGAGGAAGGAGCACACGACGAGGAGGAGGTGGAGCGGCGACGCCCCGTAGCGTGCGCGGAAGGCCTTCACACCGTGCCCCCGAAGGTGAGACGGGTGACCCATTTGGTGTTGTGCACACCGGGGTTGGCGGGGACGATGATGCGCGCCGGGTATCCGTGGTCCGGGGAGAGATCGGCGCCGTTGACCCGGAGCGCCAGCAGCGAGCGGGCGTCGCGTACTTGGTTGTCGCGCAGATGCGTCGAGCGGAAGGCCCCGGCACGCTGCACGGACTCGACGAAGACGCCCGGTGGGCCGTGGCGCAGGCCGACGAGCGCGGCGAGGTCGGTCAGCCGGACGCCGCTCCAGTGCTGGTCGTCGGTGGACCAGCCCTCGACGCAGGCGATGGGCAGGGCGGCCGTGCGCTGGGGCAGGGCCAGGACCTGCGCGCGGGTGAGGATCTTCTCCCGGCCGTTGCCCCGCACCACCAGCCGCCAGTCGGGCCCGATGTCGCGGGCCCGGATCCCCACGCTCGCCGCGGTCTTGTTGATCTGGAAACCATTGGGCCCCTGCCCCGGCTCCTGGCCGCGCGGAGCCAGCAGCGCGGTGCCGCGCAGCGAACCGCCGATGCTCTGCCCCGCCGTGACGAGGAGCAGGCTCAGGGACCCCGCGCCCACCAGGCCGAGAGCCCCGCGCCGCGATGTGGTGGGAGGCGCGGGGTGCGGGGTCACCAGCCCGGTGTCGTCGGCCGGTTCGCTCACCGTCCGGGCGGCCGGGGTGCGCAGCTCGGTACCCAGCCGGCGGCTGCGCAGGGCCTTCGCCATCACCGGGAGACGGAACGCGATATGGACGACGAACGCCCCGGTGAAGATCCATGCACCGTAGAAATGCAGGGTGTAGAAGGAGCCCGGGAAGATGTAGTGCAGCTGGATGTTCAGCACGCCGGTGACGAACTCGAACAGCGCCCCGCCCACGAGGAGCAGCAGCGACAGCCGTTCCAGCGCATGGCTCGGGGAGCGCAGCGGCGGCCAGGAGAACAGCTTCGGGAGGACCGACCACAGCTTCGCCAGCAGGACGGGGATCAGCACCACGCCGAGCGTGACGTGGACGCCCTGGGTGAGGCGGTAGAGCCAGTACGGGCTGGTCGGCCAGGAGAACAGGTAGAAGCCGAGCCAGCCCTTCCCCGGTGTCTGGTCGTTGCCCGGGGCCAGATCGGGGTTGTAGGCGGCGTAGGACAGCAGTCCGGTCACGAACAGCACGGGGATGCCGACGAGCAGGAGCACTCCGAACACCGAGGTCAGCCACGGTCCGCGCAGCGGGCTGCGCCAGAAGGCGGGGCGCGCCGGGCCGGGCGGCGGACCGCCCGGCAGGCGAGGGCGGCGGCCGGGGGCGGGGTGGTGCGGCCCGTCGTCGTGGTCGCTCGGCTCCATGGCATCCCTTCACCGTGTCCGGGGCGGCTCGGCCCGGCCGCGCAGGGACAAGATAGGCGGCAAAGTGCGCATACGGCACGAACCATGACGATCTACCAGTCGCCGGACACCCCATGCCGCATGCCGCGTACGCGCTACTGCGCCTCGCCCTCCTGCTCCCGCACGGCGGTGTCGTCCCGCAGGTAGCCGAGCCGGTCGACCACCTCGACCACCCCGTCGACGCTTTCGCACAGCCGCACGGCGATGGTGACCAGGCTCCGGTGGTCCAGGGTGCCGGTGAGCGTCACGGTGCCGTCGGCGACATCGACCGTGACCGCGGACGGGGAGACCCCGAGCGTCCGCGTCAGCACCTCCTCCAGCACCTCCTCCTGAATGGCGCGGTCCCGGCGCAGGAACAGCCGCACCAGGTCACTGCGGCTGATCACACCGACGAGACGGCCGAAGTCGTCGACCACGGGCAGCCGCTTGACCCTCTTCTTCTCCATGGTCCTGGCCGCCTCGACGACGCTCCAACCGGGCCGCGCCACCACCGCGGGGCTCGTCATGATCGCTTCGGCGGTGGTCGCCCCGAGCTTCGCGAGCTGCCTGCGCAGCAGATCGGCTTCGGAGACCACCCCCACCGGCCGCTCGTCCTCGTCGAGGACGGGGACGGCGGTGATGTCGTACTCGTCGAGCAGGCGCGCGATCTCCTTGAACGGCGTGCCCCGCTGGACGACGACGGCTTGGGGCGTCATCAGGTCGGCGACGCGGCGGTGCCTCATGGTGGGCCAGTCCCTCCGGTTGTGCACGGGCCGGATCCCGTCGGCCGCACGGGCGGGGAGTCCGGTACGGACAAGCCTGCCTCGCACCGGTGAAGCGTGCGCAGAACGCAGCGGGTCCGGCGCGTCCACGGCTCGCGCTCGCCCGTACGGGCCCGCTCACTCGTGCGCGATCACCGCGATCGGGCAGGTCACATGGTGGAGGGCGGCATGTGCCACCGGGCCGAGGCGTGGCGCGAGCGGGGGCCGGTGCAGCCGGCGGCCCACCACCAGCAGTTCGGCCCCGAAGACCGATTGGACCAGCGCCCGGGACGGGCTCTCGGGCAGCACGGTCCGCTGGACCAGCACCTCGGGAAACCGCTCGCACCACGGGCTCAGCGCGTCCTGCAGCTCGACGTCCGCCTCTTTGGCGAGTTCCGTCGCGGCATCCGGGTCCAGGCCCCACGGGGTGTAGGCGTGCACGGGGAGCGGACGCCCGTGCACGGCCTGCAGCGAAAGCCCCCGGCGCGCCGCGGCGTCGAAGGCGAAGTCGAGCGTCCGGTCGCACGGGCCGTTGAGGCTGAGGCCGGCCACGACCCGCGCTTCGGGGGCGGGTGGCAGGCCGTCCGCCCCCTCGCGCCGCGGCGATGCCGCGCGCCCGCCCTCCCGGACGAGAACCACCGGCCCCTTGGCCCGGCCCACGACGTTCAGACTCACATCGCCGAGGACATAGCTCTCCCACGGCCCGAGCGCCCGCGATCCGAGCACGATCATCTGCGATTCGCCGGCCGCGCCCAGCAGCGCCGGTTCGGCCTCCGCGCCCACCAGGTCCTCGATGATCTGCAGCCGCGGATGGCGTTCCCTCACCTCGTCCCGGGCCCGGCGCACGAGCTGCCGGGCGCCGGCGTTCCGGTCGCGGTCCGGCGGCGAATCCGGCGCCTCGGCGGCCAGCAGTATCCACGCGTGGAGCAGCCGTAGCACCGCCTGCCGCCGGTCGGCTTCGTCGGCGGCCCAGCGCGCGGCCGCCAGGCTCGCCGGCGAGCCGTCGAGTCCGACGGTGATGACATCCGGCTCCATGGTCCGCTCCTCAGCCGCGCCGCCCCCGACGGACCGGGCAGGTCCGCCGCACCGCGCCGGACGACCTCATGATCACCGAGCCGGGACACCCGGTCCCGGCCGCTGCGGCGGGAAGCCCGCGGCATCGCTCACGACGCCGTTTCGACCGGCTACGACGTCTCCGCTGTCCTGCCCCCATCGTGGCTCCGATCGCCGGAGCCCGCAGGCCGTACGGGCCGCGCAGACCGCGGCACGGTGACACCTGCGAGCCCTCGGTGCCGCTCCGGAGCTCCGGCGGGCCGTGGACGCCGGCCGCCCTCGGAGCGGAACGATGAGTTCGGCGTCGCCCACCGCCCGCAGGAAGGCGGGCGTCGTGCCGATCATCTCCGCGGCACGCCCCATGGCGTACGCGGGGATCGGGACCCTCGGGTCCCTTGCACCTCTCTGCTGGACGCGTCGAAGGGCCCTGGCGCGTACGGCACCGGGCCCCGAGGCCAACGCCACCTGCCGACGCCGTGCACCGGCCCGACCGCTCCGCCGCGCCCCGCTTCGGGTCCGAGCCCTCGGATACCCCGGCGGGGCATCCCGGGACAGCAGGAAATTTCGTTGACCACCAGAGAAATATTAGCCACTTGAATTTCGAATATCTATCGCGGCTGGCATAGACTTCCTGCGCCTCGGCAGGCCGTCCCGGGACGTGGGGCCGGCGAGCCGGGAAAGCGGAGGAGGGGGCCGGGACCGGCTCGCGCCCGCACCGCCACCGAGCGAGGGTCGAGCGGCTCGTCGGTCGGCGTACGACCGGCCGCAGGCGAGCAGGGGACGGACCGGCCGCGCACGGGTACGCACCGTGGCAGGAGTGGGCGTCGGGCCGGCTTCGAACGGCCCGACGTTCGGTGCGCCGCTGGTGAATATCTCGTGCCGCAACGACAGAAATACCTGCCACGCCGGTAGGGGTTTTCGGCCGCCGGAAATGCCGGGTGCAACAGCCGCGCAGCGCTGCTGGTGCCGTGCTACTGTCGATCTCAGTTGCAGTTGTGGTTCCCAAAGACTTCACGCTACCTCGTCGGCTTTCCAGGCCGGTTGGAGTGCTTTTGTATTTCCGGACTTTCCGGAGGGGCAATCATCGCGGCGACGCGGGGTCCGCACAGTGCGGCCCCGGGCACTGCCCCGAAGGAGATATGACATGGCTACTGGCACCGTGAAGTGGTTCAACTCGGAAAAGGGTTTCGGCTTCATCGAGCAGGAGGGTGGCGGCGCTGACGTGTTCGCCCACTACTCGAACATCGCCACCCAGGGCTTCCGTGAGCTGCAGGAGGGCCAGAAGGTGACCTTCGACGTCACGCAGGGCCAGAAGGGCCCGCAGGCCGAGAACATCGTCCCCGCCTGACGCTGACGCGTAACACCGCAGCTGGGGCCCGCACCTTGGGTGCGGGCCCCAGCGCGTTGCCCTTTGCGGAATGCGCTGTGCGTGCCGTCGCGGCCGCACGAGCGACAAGGGGCAGCCTGATCGGCGCCGAACCGCAGTGCGCTGCGGCAGAACGGCAGTCCGTCCAGTTCCGTGCTCCGGCACCGTGCTCGTCGCTCTGTGCGACGACACATTTTCACGCGCCGGCGGTCAATTCCGCCCCGCCTCGTTCCATCTGTTTTCTCCGGTCCGTTCTGCGATTCTTTTGTGTGTGGCTCATTGCTGCCGGGAATTCTTCGACGTACCGCATCGAGGAAGGTTCTTCATGAACCGCACCGCTCGCCCGAACGACCGCTCCTCCCGTAACCGCTCCGCCGGCTCCGGCCGTGGCGGCTCCCGCTCGCAGGCGTCGAACCGCTCCGGTGGCCAGCGGCGTCGCCCCGCCGCACGGCCGGGAGAGTTCGCGCTGCCCGTCACGCACACCCCCGCCCTGCCCCCGGCCGAGAGCTTCGCCGAACTGGACATGCCGCCCGCGCTGCTGGCGTCGCTGACCGCGGAAGGTGTGACGACCCCCTTCCCCATCCAGGGCGCCACGCTGCCGAATTCACTGGCCGGACGCGACGTGCTGGGCCGTGGGCGCACCGGCTCGGGCAAGACGCTCGCCTTCGGTCTGGCCCTGCTGGCCCGTACCGCCGGTCAGCGCGCCGAGCCCGGACGCCCGCTCGCCCTGGTGCTGGTGCCCACCCGCGAGCTGGCCCAGCAGGTCACCGACGCGCTCACCCCCTACGCCCGGTCGCTGTCGCTGCGGATGGCCACGGTCGTCGGCGGGATGTCGATCGGCCGGCAGGCAAGCGCGCTGCGCGGTGGGGCCGAGGTGGTCGTCGCGACGCCGGGACGGCTCAAGGACCTCATCGGCCGCGGTGACTGCCGGCTGAACCAGGTCGCCATCACCGTGCTGGACGAGGCCGACCAGATGGCCGACATGGGCTTCATGCCCCAGGTCACCGCGCTGCTCGACCAGGTCCGTCCCGAGGGGCAGCGGATGCTGTTCTCGGCCACCCTGGACCGCAACGTGGACCTGCTGGTCCGGCGCTACCTGACCGACCCCGTGGTCCACTCCGTCGACCCCTCGGCGGGCGCCGTCACGACGATGGAGCACCACCTGCTGCACGTCCGCGACGCCGACAAGCACGCCACGACCACGGAGATCGCCGCCCGCGAAGGCCGGTCGATCATGTTCCTGGACACCAAGCGCGCCGTGGACAAGCTCACCAAGCACCTGCTGAACAGCGGCGTGCGCGCCGCTGCCCTGCACGGCGGCAAGTCCCAGCCCCAGCGCACCCGCACCCTGGCCCAGTTCAAGACCGGCCAGGTCACGGTCCTGGTGGCCACCAACGTCGCGGCCCGCGGCATCCACGTCGACAACCTCGACCTCGTCGTCAACGTCGACCCGCCCACGGACCACAAGGACTACCTGCACCGCGGCGGTCGCACCGCCCGGGCCGGCGAGTCCGGCAGCGTCGTCACCCTCGTCCTGCCCAACCAGCGCCGCGAGATGGACCGCCTGATGGCCGACGCGGGCATCACCCCGCAGTCCACCCAGGTCCGCTCCGGGGAGGCCGAACTGAGCCGCATCACCGGCGCGCAGGCGCCCTCCGGAATCCCGGTCACCATCGCCGCACCCGTCGTCGAGCGTCCCAAGCGCAGTGGCTCCTCCACCCGCGGCCGCCGCAGCCGCTCCGCCCAGGCCCGTCGGTCCACCGGATCGTCCCGGTCCGCGACAGGGACGTCGCCGCGGCAGCGGTCCGCCGGCAAGGCGTCCTGATCCACCCGCTCCGCCCACCTGTATCCGGCTTCTCTTCGACCCTGTAGAGGCACTATGCGCGTCGTCATCGCCCGCTTCCCCTTCGACTTGATCAAGACCGAGGTACAGGACGCGATGAAGGGCATCAAGCCCGAACCCATCACGGGTGAGTCCGTGCAGATCGGCACTCGTCACTACCCCGTCAAGCAGGTCGGGGAGGTCATCACCCGGCAGGACCGTCGTGACTTCTCCGCCGGCGAGGTGACCCGGGCGCTGACCCGTCTCGGCTTCACCTGCCGTTCCGCGCCCCCCACCGCCCGCACCCCGCTCGAGGAGGCGTCGGACCTGCTCCAGGCCCCGGCAACCCCCGACTGGAACCCGGAAACCTGACACCGCCGGGTACAGGGGCTCGCTCCGGCCGCGCTGGCCGGAGCGCCCCTGTCCCTGACGGAGGGACGGACTTGACCGGCCTGACTGACCAGCCGTCATGGCCTCAGTCAGGCCGTCATGCGTCGTGCCGTCATTCCGTCATGAGTCATGGCGTCTTGAGTCATGCCGTCATGCGTCATGGGGCTTGACGTTCTCGTCAGCGATCAGCGATCAGCGGTCGGAGTAGCGGAAGTCGCCCACCGTCCAGGCGCTCACATCCTTGATCGCGACGCGGTACATCCCGCCGGTCTCGGGCAGGCCGAGGCTTCCCTGCAGGATCCTCGCTACATGGAAGTGCAGATGCGTGGGCGGACCGCTCCCCCGGGGCGAGCGCGAGTGGGTACCGGCCGAGGAGAAGAGCGCGGAGAACGGCCCCAGCCGTTCCGACTGCTCCAGCACCTCGGCCACGCGTTGCCGCCACACGACCTCGGGCGCCAACCGTCCGGTGAGGACCGCGCCTTGGACAACGACAGTGAGAGACATCTGATTGCTCTGCTCCGACTCCACCATGGTGGCGATGTCGACAAGCAGCTCGTCGGGCTTCGACATGGGAGCAGACTTTACTGCCGCGACCAGCCGTTGGCAGCACACCCGGCGGCGGGCAATCGCCCCACGATGCCCTCCTGACACTCGTACGGCTCTCGTATGACGGCCGCATGGCTCTCCTGAGACGGCGGTACGGCCCTCGTTAGACGGCCGCACGACCCCCGTGAGACGACGGTACGGCCGCCGTGTGACTCCTGTTGACTCCCGTGCCCCAGCAGGACGTGACGGCGCTCGACAGCATGGACCACCGCCGCCCGACGCGTGGCATCACCCCCTTCCCCGGAGTGCCGGAGCCTTGACGGGGTACCGGTCCGAAGAGATGGGCGGGCGCCCGTTGACAGGAAGGGAAGCGGATGGCCATAGCCAAGACCAGCGTCCTGGTACTGGATTGCGCGGAGCCGGCGGCGCTGGCTGACTTCTACGCACAATTCCTCGGCGGAGAAGTCCGGATCGGTACCAGCCCGGACTACATCGAAGTCGTCGAGGGCGGCACCGTCCACCTCGCGATACGGCGGGACCGCGGTGCCGCGCCGCCCAGTTGGCCCCGACCCGACGACTCACAACAGGCTCATCTGCACTTCCTCGTCCCGCAGGACAACATGGACGAGGCGGAGCGCGAGGCGGTCAGCCTGGGAGCACGGCCGTTGCAGACCCGGGAGAACGGCGGGCCGTACGACGCACGCCGCTACTCGGACCCCGCCGGCCACCCCTTCGTTCTCGCCGCGAGCGAGGGGCACGCTCTGGGGCAGGCGAACTGAAGCGCGCCGTCGACGAGCCGCGGGCCGGGACCCTCGCCCAGGGTCCCGGCCCGCGCGGTCGGCACGGACGGTCGGCTCAGAACGCATCGAGGACGGTGCGGCAGCCCGTGGCGCGTAGTGGCCCGTACGTGGCTCGTAGCTCGTAGCCTCAAGGGTTCTGCGGGTCGACGCCCGTATGGGCCTCGGCGTCCTTGCCCCCGCTGGGCCTGCGCGAAGGCCCCTTCGGCCCCATGTCCCGCATGCCCTTCTCGTCGGACTCGGCAGCGAGCTTCTCGCCGCTGCGCGACTCGCTCTTGACCTCGCTCGCCGGCGGCACCTTTTCCCGCCCCGACGTCTCCTTGCTGGTGTCCTTCTCGGGCGCATGGCGCTCGGGGTGGAACGATTTGTGCGCACTCTCGTTCTTCTGCTGCTCGGTCTGATCGACATCGGGCGACCAGCCGTGCTGCTCGGTCTCCTTGTGCCTGCTCGGGCCCTCACCCATCCGCGGGTGCGACTTCCGGTCCTTTGTCATGTCTGCTCCCTTGGTTGGCGTCACCGACGGGCGGCGCCGGCCTGCTGCGCCCCCGCGGCGAGCGACGAGCCCGCGCAGTGGGCGGCAAGCCCTTGCGCCCGGCGAGCCTCCGGCTCAGGCTCCGTGCCCATGCCGCAGTGACCCATGTGGCGAACGCTCCCCCACGTCCAGCCTGCGGGCCGACCGGATCATCCGCATCTCAGGCCGGGCGCGGCAAGAGGCCCGGCCGGGACCGTGCGCCGCTGCCGCCCGGCGCGCCCCGGACGCGGTACGCAGCCGCACGATCCCTCTCCGTGAGGGCGAGAGCCCGTTGCCGGGCACCGGGTTCCGCCGATGCGGACCTCTCGTCGGTCCGGCCGGCAGGTGGAACGCTGGTACGCGGCTCCGCCTCCTGGTACCCGTCCGAAGGGACACCCGGGGCCGGGGCGAATCAGCCCGGTCCTTGCCGCACGGGTGGCGTCCATCCCGCGCCTGCTGCCGTACGCCCGGCTCGCCTGATATCGGGCTGCTTGCTTCGGCCTTGGGCGGCGCGGCTGCGCTCTGCGGGGAGATGGTCCGTCCGCAGAGGGCGAGAAAAAGCAAAGGCAAGGAGGTCGTCCACTCCTTGCCACTCTCAAGGTATAGCGCATGGGGGGCCTTGCGGCAAGGCCCCGGTGGTACCGCACAATCACCCTCCTAAGCGCAGGACCTGCGGAAACACATGGGGGTTGTGATGATTGACGTGATCATTGCCGGCGGCGGACCGACCGGCCTGATGCTGGCCTGCGAATTGCGGCTGCACGGTGTGCAGGTGGTCGTGCTGGAGCGGGAGGCGGAGCCGACCAAGATCGTCCGGGCGCTCGGCCTGCACGCGCGGAGCATCGAGGTGCTGGACCAGCGCGGTCTGCTGGAGCGGTTCCTCGCGCTCGGTAAGCAGTACCCGGTCGGTGGGTTCTTCGCCGGTATCGCCAAGCCGTCGCCGGACCGGCTGGACACCGCGCATCCGTACGTGCTCGGCATCCCGCAGCCCCTCACCGACCGGCTGCTGACCGAGCACGCCGTCGAGGCCGGCGTGGAGATCCGGCGCGGCTGCGAACTGGCCGGGCTGAGCCAGGACGACGACGGGGTGACCGTCGAGCTGGCCACTGGGGGTACCCCCGCCGGCGGGGAAGGCACGCGGTTGCGCTCGCGCTACCTCGTCGGCTGCGACGGCGGTCGCAGCACGGTGCGCAAGCTGCTCGGCATCGGCTTCCCCGGTGAGCCCGCCACGGTCGAGACGCTGCTGGGCGAGATGCAGGTGGCCGCATCGCCGGAAGAGCTGGCCGCCGTGACGGAAGAAGTCCGCAAGACCCAGGTGCGGTTCGGCGCCATGCCCCTCGGGGACGGGTTCCACCGTGTCGTCGTGCCGGCCGACGGGGTGGCCGAGGACCGCGCGGTCCCGCCGGTTCTCGATGACTTCAAGCGGCAGCTGCGGGCGTTCGCCGGCACCGACTTCGGCGTGCACTCACCTCGCTGGCTCTCCCGTTTCGGTGACGCCACGAGGCTGGCCGAGCGGTACCGGAGCGGGCGGGTGCTGCTGGCCGGCGACGCGGCGCACATCCACCCGCCGACCGGCGGTCAGGGCCTCAACCTCGGTATCCAGGACGCGTTCAACCTCGGCTGGAAACTGGCCGCCGCGGTCGGCGGCTGGGCACCGGAGGGGCTGTTGGACAGCTACCACACCGAACGGCATCCGGTGGCCGCCGCCGTACTGGACAACACCCGCGCGCAGATGGAGCTGATGTCCACCGAACCGGGTCCCCGGGCAGTGCGCCGGCTGCTGTCGGAACTGATGGAGTTCGAGGAGGTGAACCGGCTGCTGACGGAGAAGATCATCGCGATCGGGGTCCGCTACGACTTCGGCGAGGGACATGAACTGCTCGGCCGTCGGCTGCGGGACATCGGGCTGAAGCGCGGTCGCCTCTACGAGCTGATGCACGGCGGACGCGGGCTGTTGCTGGACCAGACCGGCCGGCTCTCGGTCGCGGGCTGGACGGACCGGGTCGACCACGTCGTCGACGTCAGCGAGGAGTTGGACGTGCCCGCGGTGCTGCTGCGGCCGGACGGGCATGTGGCGTGGGTCGGTGAGGATCAGCAGGATCTGACCGACCGGCTGCCGCAGTGGTTCGGTCCTTCCGCCGACTGAGCGCGGCACAGCCGAAGCGGGGGCAGGGTCGTCGGCTCGCCTCGCGGCCTTCGGGCCGCTCCGTGCGGTGCGGCGGACCCACCCCCGCGGTCGGGGTGGGGGCCCGAGAGCCCCCACCCCTGACGGATCAGACGGTCCAGTGCGGCTCCTTGCGGCGGCGGAGTACCAGGACGGTGCCGGTGACGCCCGCCGCCACCACTGCCGCGCCGACGGCCGCCGGGAGCACGGGCAGGCCGGACGAGTCGTCGGCCGAGGCCAGGTTCTGCAGTGCGGGGCCCGGGTCGATGGTCGTGGCGACCGGTGCGACATGGCGGATCGGGCCGGTCGACTTGACCGAGCCGTCCGCGTTGAGCAGCACCTGCTTGTTGTTGGGGTGCCGGAAGTCGAACATGCCGTTCAGCGAGCCGGCCCGGGTGTCGAAGGACGCGTCGCCGATCCGGCCGGTGTGCCAGTTGTGCTCGATGAACTTGATGATCGAGGTCTGCTCGGTCCGGGTGTGGTCGATCTTGTTGACCTTGCTGTACGGGGAGATGACCAGCAGCGGCTGCCGGGTTCCGGGGCCGCAGCGGTCCGCGTAGCCGCCGGCGGCCGCGGGACCTGCCTGGCAGGCCGGGCTGTCGGTGGCCTTGCCGTTGGAGCCCTTCGAGGTGTCCTTGGAACCGTTGCGGGGCTTGACGAAGGTGTGGTCGTACCAGCCGTCGGAGTCGTCATAGGCGACGACGATGGCGGTGTCCTTCCACTGCGGGGACTGCTGGATGCGGTTGATCCGGTCGACGAGGAAGTGCTGTTCGTCGATCGGGTCGGAGTAGGAGGCGTGCGCGTCCTGGTACTCGGGGGCCTTGAGGAAGCTGACGGCCGGCAGCTTGCCCGCCTTGAGGACCGCATCGAAGTCGGTCAGGTCGTAGTTGTGGTTGGCCCGTCCGGCGTGACCGACCTCGTCGACGCTCTTCGGCGGCAGGTGGTGCGGGTTGGACGTCGACTTGTAGTACTCGAACGGCGAGTGGTGCGGGCTGTAGTCGACGACCGCGGCTCCCCCGACGTTGGTGTGGGTGGTCCCGCCGCACTTGGCGTAGTGGCCCGGCCGGCCGTCCCACCCGGTGCTGGGCCGGAAGCCGCCCTGGAACCAGCCCCAGCTGACATGGCGGGTGTTGAGGACGTCGCCGATGTTGCGCCCCTTCATGGCGGCGACCGCGTTGGTGCTGGTGTGGTCCTTGTCGGAGCAGTCGTCGTACGCCGGGTCCGGGTCGTTGACGATCGTGCCGACGCCCTGTGCGTCGGGTGACTGCACGGCATGCGGGTCGGGGGTGGCGGTCTGCCGGGGGTTCTCGGTGCCGGAGGCGGGGTCCATGGAGACGACGCCGTGGGTCTGTCCGGAGACCAGGTTGAGGGCGCCCGGTGTGGAGGGGCCGTAGACCGAGCTGAAGGAGCGGTCGTTGAGGGCGTAGTGCTGGGCGTAGTTCCACAGGCCGGTGACGGTGTTGCCGTCGTAGTAGTCCATCACCAGGCCGGGCTCGCCGAAGAGGCCGCCGGAGCACTTGCCGGAGTCGGTGTTCTGGACGAACTGGTCGGCCTTGCCGCCGTTGTACGCGTACTGCTCGGGCCCGTAGTCGTGGGTCTGGTCGCAGGTCATGGCCTGCTCCGGGGTGAGCCGCTTGGGCGCGTACTGGTTGGGGTTGTGCTCCAGCAGTCCGGCGGTGCGCAGGTTGTCGATCGTGCGGGGCGTGTGCGGGGAGGGGGTGAACCTGGTCCCGTCGGTGTTGGCGGCCTTCGGGTAGGTCGCGAAGTAGTGGTCGAACGAGATGTTCTCGTCGAAGAGCACGACCACATGCTTGACGGGGGTGGCCGTACGGGAGGAATCGGGGTGGTGGGGGCCGGCGGCCCATGAGGGCGCGCATGCGCCCAGGGCCGCCAGAGCCGCGGCACCCGTGAGGGCCAGGCTCCGTGTCGCTGCTCGTCTTCCCCTACTGGCCATGCTGGTTCACCCTCCGGGCAGGGATGTGATGGTGCTGTACGGGCGGGATGCTCTGCCGGGCGAACGGCGGTCCGGCAGAGACATCATGACGCTGGAGTGAACAGTGAGTCAGGTATGCCAGGACAAACCTTGACCGGGTATTGACCCTTCGTCGCCCCGCGGCGTGCGCCGATCAGACCAGCAGGGCCCGGCCGTACCAGTCCGTCTCGTCGCGCACGCCCGGCAGCGCGTAGAAGTAGCCGCCGCCGAAGGGCGTGATGTAGTCGGTCAACGGCTCGCCGGCCAGCCTGCGTTGTACCGTCTCGAACTGGCGGGCAAGGTCCTGCTGGTAGCAGCAGAACAGCAGGCCCATGTCGAGATTGCCGTTGCTGTCCACGCCCCTGTCGTAGTTGTACGCCCGGCGCAGGAGCCGCTGGCCGGCGGTGGACGGGGTGCGGGGGTTGGCCAGCCGGATGTGGCTGTCCAGGGGGATCACCTCGCCCTTGGGGTCGGCGGGGTAATCGGGGGTGTCCTGTTCGCGGTTGCCGTCCAGCGGTGCGCCGGTCTCCCGGGCGCGGCCGAACATGCGCTCCTGTTCGGTCAGCGACACCCGGTCCCAGAACTCCACCAGCATGCGGATCAGCCGCACCACTTGGTAGCTGCCGCCGACCGCCCACTCCGGTTCACCGGCCCGCGGTCCGACCCACACCAGCCGGTCCATCTCCCGGGCGGCCCGGGCGTCGGGGTTGGCCGTCCCGTCCTTGAAGCCCATGAGGTTGCGCGGCGTACCGGACGGCCGGGGCGGGCTGGTGAAGCCGTCGAGGCGCCAGCGCACCTGCATACCGCCCCTGGTGTGGCGGGCGATATCGCGCAAGGCGTGCAGCACGGTGTCCATGTCGTCCGCGCACAGCTGGAGGCTGAGGTCGCCGTGGCACCAGTCGGGCCGCAGGTCGTCGTCGGGGAAGGAGGGCATGGGGGTCAGCCGGCGGGGCGCGCGTCCGTGCAGCCCGAAGCGGTCGTCGAACAGCGCCGCTCCCACGGCGAGCGTCACCGACAGCCCGCCCGCGGGGACCTGCGGTCCCAGGAGGCCCGAGTCGGTGGGCGGGCCGGTGACGCCGACCGACGCCGGTACGCCGCCGCCGGTCAGGAACCGGGCTCGGGCGGTGACGGTACGCAGCAGCTCGGCCAGGTCCCGGCGGTTCTCCGCGGTCACGTCGAACGCGGTGAATGCCGTGACCCGGCGGGGCGGCGCGAGCACCGATGCCTGGTGCGGACCGTGGAAGGCCATGCGGGGGGAGGCACCGGCAATCGGCCCCGGACCGGTCATCAGGGTCGGTTCGCCGGCCCGGGGCGGGCCGTCGGCGGGCGCGGCCCCGCCGGCCGCGAGTCCGGCCCCCGCGAGCGCCGCTCCCCGGAGGAACCCCCGCCTGCCGACACCGCTCATGTCCCTCATACCGTTCTCCGCGCATCGCACAGCGTCGCCACCGACGCCAGCCGTTCCACCAGGTCTCCGAGCACCGCGTCGATCCGTTCCCGCTCGGTGCGGTCCAGATGGCGCAGCGCCGTCCACCGTCCGTCCTTCCGGAAGCCGTCGAGCAGCCGCTGTGCCCGGCTCAACTCGCTTTCCACGTGCGGCAGACCGGGGTACCGGGTGACCAGCAGGGGGCGCAGCCGGGTGAGGACGGCCCGGGTGGCGTCGAGGTGGGCGCGGGCGGTGGCGAGGTTGGTGCCGCTGCCGTAGTCGGTCCGCCCGGTCAGCTCGAACTGCAGCGTGTCCTCCAGGATCTCGTGGGCCCGCAGGCCGAGGTCCGCCGGTTCCATCCGGGTCTGCGCCCAGTCGTCCCGCAGCTTGCGCACGGCGCCGTCGAGTGCGGCGGCCGGTGCGCGCAAGCCGGCGGCGGACTGCCCGTGCCAGAGCCCGTACTCGATGCGGTGGAATCCGCTGAACGCCGGGTCCCGGTCGCCGCCCCGCAGCCCCGCGCTCGTGCCGTTGATCTGCTGGTCCGCGTCGCCGAACGCGCCGTAGGCCGCGCCCAGCCGTTCATAGGCGAGGTGCGCGGGCAGCCAGGTCTCCCGGGCCCCCGCCAGATCCCCCCGCGCCACGGCGGCCCGCAGCGTCCCGGTCCGGCCGACGAGCTCGTCCAGGCCGCCCGCGACCCACTGTTGATAGTCCAGCGCCGGGGGGATCAGATCGTGCTCGGTGACCGGGGCCGCCGCCGGCCCGGAGCGACCGTCGCCGTCGATGCGGACGGTGGGGCCGGTGACCGCGTCGGCGTCGTCCGGCAGGCACATGAAGGCGTACGAGCCCCGGCCCAGCCGGACCCGCAGGTGCCGCGTGGTTCCGGGGCCGAGGCCCTCCACCTCGCCGTACACCGCGCCGCTGCGCGGGGACTCGAGGTACACCTCGGCCGCGGCGTCGGAGGTGTTGTGCAGATCGAAGACCTGGGTGCCGGGCCGGCCCTTCGCCCACCCGCGGCCGCAGTGGCCCGGCGACACCTCGACGGTGGTGCGCCGCAGCCCGTCCGCCGCGGTGGTCCCCTGTCGCGCGCCGTCCTCCGGGGCGCAGGCCAGTGCCAGCGCCGTCAGCAGGCCGCCACCGAGGAGGACGCAGGCGACGGTCCACACACGAGGGGAACGCAGTGTGTCGAGGCCGGATGGCGGCACTCCGAGCCTCCCGGAGGTCGTTCACGCCACGCGGTCGGGTGCGGGGCGCCGGATCAGGAAAGGGCCTGGGCCCGGTGCGTCCCGCCGGGACCGGCGGCACGCTGCACATGCTAGACAGCGCGCCGCCCCCGAACAGGCTTTCCCCGGAAGAGATACCAAGAGTTTCCTCGTGGTTCATCGGTCCCTCACCCGTGTTCGGCGCGTCCCTTCGCGCCGCCGCTACCGCGTGCGGGCGGGGCGTACGACGATCTCGTTCACATCGACCTCCGGCGGCTGGGCGACGGCGAAGGCGATGGCGTCCGCGATCGCGGAGGCCGGCAGGGCGACGGACCGGTAGTGGACCATGGCTTCCCGGGCCACCGGGTCGGTGATGCTGTCGGCGAGTTCGGATTCGGTGACGCCGGGCGAGACGACGCTGACCCGGATGTCACCGGTGGACTCCTGGCGCAGACCCTCGGAGATCGCGCGCACCGCGAACTTGGTGGCGCAGTAGACGGCGGCGGTGGGCGACACCTCGTACGCCCCGATCGACGCGAGGGTGATGAAGTGCCCGCCGCCCTGGCCCCGCATCACCGGCAGCGCGGCGGCGATCCCGTGGAGCACTCCGCGCACATTCACATCGATCATGCGGTCCCATTCATCGACCTTCAGCGCCTCCAACGGCGACAGGGGCATCACCCCCGCGTTGTTGACGACGACGTCCACCTGCCCGAATGCGGTGCGCGCTGCCTGGACGAAGGTCTCCATGTCCGCGGCGGAGGTGACATCGAGCCGCCCGAACGCCGCGGTGCCGCCCCCCTTTCCGATCTCGGCGCACAGCTCTTCCAGGCGCTCGGTGCGACGCGCGCCGAGGAAGACGCGGTGTCCGTCGGCGGCCAGACGGCGGGCGGTTGCCGCACCGATGCCGCTGCTCGCACCGGTGATCAGCACAACCTTGCCGTGCTCCTTCATGACTGCTCCTCTTGCCGGTTGTTCGGTCTCCGGCAAGCCTGGACGGCGCGGAAAGCGGCAACCAGGCAGACTCGTGCCCGGGTGTCGCACACCCAGGCACGCGGGGCGGCCCGGCGGGAGCGGCCGCAGCCGGGCGGCCCTGGTCACCCGGGTAGGCCGGAACGCGTCCCGCGGCGCGCCCGCCGCCCGGGCGGACGCCTGCCCGACGGCCTTTCCCCACAAGGGAGTTGCCGCGCGTCAGGCCTGGCCGGGGACCGCGGCCGGCGGGCCGGCGCGGACGTGCATCCGCTCCCCCTGCGCCCCGAAGAGGCTGAGGAACTCGACGGGATGCGGCCCGGCGTTGGCGAAGCCGTGCGGGATGTGGGTGTCGAATTCGGCGGCTTCCCCGGAGGTGAGGACGAGGTCGTGCTCCCCGAGAGCCAGCCACAGCCGGCCGGAGAGGACATAGAGCCACTCATAGCCCTCGTGTGTGCGCAGCTCGGGCCGTGTACCGGTGGCTTTCTTGGCGGGCAGGATCAGTTTGTAGGCGTGCAGGCCGCCGAGATGACGGGTCAACGGCACAAAGGTCTGCCCGTGGCGGGTGAAGGGGCGCGGATGGATTCGGGGGTCGCCGGTGGCCGGGGCCCCGACCAGCTCGTCCAGCTGGACTCCATGGGCCTTGGCCAGCGGAAGCAGGAGTTCGAGGGTCGGTTTGCGCTGCCCGGACTCCAGGCGCGACAGGGTGCTGAGCGAGATGCCGGTGACCTCGCTCAGCTGCGCCAGGGTGGCGCCGCGCTCCCGCCGCAGGGCCCGTAGCCGCGGGCCGACCGCGTTCAGCACGCTGGGAATGTCATCGTCCGCCATGACACCATTTGCTGTCCCGGCAACAACTTTTGTCAAGTGGATGCGGGCGGGTCAGGGGCGCGCCGGATGCGCCGTGACGCCGCCGGTTCTCCGTGCCGGTGCACCCCGGACCACATCGGGAAACGGGCGCGGAGGTCACCCGATTGGCGCACCATACCGACCACCCGCACTCTCCGTAAGTCACTGTGGAACGGCAGGGCACAGCCCTCCGCCAGCTCGCCGCCTGAACCGGCAGTAATAAGTCGCCGCCGGATATCTCCGCCCCATGTCGGCCGGGATGCATGGGCGCCTTTCTGGCCGACGGCCCGGTACGACCGCATGCGTGCGCCCCGTTCTTTCTTCGCAGGCGGTGAATTCGCTCGTCACTTCTCACGTCGGGAGCTCACCATGGAACCCGGATCTCACGTCTGGAACTGTCCCTTCGACTATGCGGAGGGCCTGGAATTCGATCCGACGCTCAAGCGCCTGCTGACCGAAGAACCGGTCGCCCGCATCCGGCTGCCCCACGGGGAGGGCGAGGCATGGCTCGTCACCCGGTACGACGACGTCCGCACGGTGACGACCGACCGGCGCTTCAGCCGCAGTGCCGTCATCGGCCGGGACTTCCCCCGTATGACACCCGAGCCGATCGTCCAGGACGAGGCGATCAATGTGATGGACCCGCCCGCCAGCAGCCGCTTGCGGAGCCTGGTCTCCAAGGCGTTCGCTCCGCGTCATGTGGAACGCATGCGGATCCGCACCCAGTACGTCGTGGACGAACTGCTGGACCGGATGGCCGCGCAGGGCTCTCCCGCCGACCTGATGGAGAGCCTGGCGTCCCCCCTGCCGCTGACGACCATCTGCGAGGTCCTCGACATCCCCGAGCGCGACCAGGCACAACTGCGCGCCCACGCCCGGACGATGATGAACGTCACCGTGGAGAACCGGGAGAGCGCGGTCCGGTCCAAGGCGGATATGCGGGCCTACTTCGAGACGCTGACGGCGAAGCGGCGCCAGCATCCGGGAGACGACCTGATCAGCGCCCTGGCCACCGCACGCGACGGGGACGAGATCCTGGGCGACCAGGAACTCACCGTGATGGCCATGGTCCTGCTCATCACCGGGCAGGACACCACCACCTACGAGATCGGCAACCTCGCCTACACGCTCCTGACCCGGCCCAGGGAGCTCGACATGCTGCGCTCCCGGCCCGAGCTGCTCCCGCAGGCGATCGAGGAGATGCTGCGGTTCATCCCCTTCCGCAAGGGCGTCGGCATCCCCCGCGTCGCCACCGAGGACGTGGAGCTGAGCGGGGTGACGATCCGGGCCGGCGACATCGTGCACGTCTCCTATCTGACGGCCAACCGCGACAGCGAGAAGTTCGACCGGCCCGACGAACTGGACCTGGAACGCGAGGACCGGACCTCGCACATGACGTTCGGCTGGGGCGGCCATCACTGCCTCGGCGCCCCGCTCGCCTCCGTGGAGCTGGAAGTCGCCCTGCGGACCCTCCTGGACCGCTTCCCCGAGCTGCGGCTGGCGCAGCCGGCCGAGGAGGTCCGCTGGAACAAGACCTCGATCTGGCGCTATCCGCTGGAGTTGCCGGTCACTTGGTGACGGTGGGCCATCTCAGCGAAATGCAGATCCCACCCGCCTGGCGTACGGTTACTACTCGGAAAGATCAATCACCAGCACGGGGAGAGTTCATTCTTCGACGGCTGGCCCGCTCGTTTCCCTACCAGGGTCCTCAATTCTGGACCGCCGGTTCCGCTCTTGGATTCCTTGTCCGTGAAGAACGGGCGAGTTACCACGGTGGATACCCTCGGCCGGAAATCGACTCGAATTCAGCGCAGGGAATTCCCTGAGGGGGGCCACAGTCTGCAAGGAGTGCATCCCATGGCGGTTCTGTGCAAACCAGCAATTGCGGTCCCTGAGTACATCATCACCCGAGAAGACACCCTCGAACTCGCGGAACGGCTGCACAAGGATCATTCGCAGCTGAGGCTGATTCTGCGGCTGATCGAGAACACTGGTGTGGCCAAGCGGCATCTGATCCAGCCGATCGACAAGGTGCTCAAGCATCCGGGACTCGACGCCCGTAGCGCGGTCTACGAAGAGGAGTCCAAGGCCCGCGTCCCCGCCGTGGTCCGCACGGCACTCGAACAGGCCGAGGTGGAGCCTCAGGAGATCGACCTCATCGTCTACGTCTCCTGCACCGGCTTCATGATGCCGGCCCTGACCGCCTGGCTCATCAACACCCTGGGCTTCCGGTCGGAGACACGGCAGATGCCCATAGCCCAACTCGGCTGCGCCGCGGGGGGCGCCGCAATCAACCGGGCCCATGACTTCTGCACGGCGTACCCCGACGCCAACGTGCTCATCGTCGCGTGTGAGTTCTGCTCGCTGTGCTACCAGCCGACGGACCTGGGCGTGGGGTCGCTGCTGTCGAACGGCCTCTTCGGCGACGCGGTCGCCGCCGCCGTCGTCCGCGGCAGCGGTGGCACCGGGGTCCGGCTGGAGCGCAACAGCTCGTACCTCATCCCGAACACCGAGGACTGGATCTCCTACGCGATACGGGCCACTGGATTCCACTTCCAGCTGGACAAGCGCGTACCCGGCACCATGGAACCGCTCGCCCCGGCCCTGCGCGCCGTCGCGGAGCAGCACCAATGGGACGCGGGCGAACTGGACTTCTACATCGTCCACGCAGGCGGTCCGCGCATCCTGGACGACCTGTGCCGCTTCCTCGAGGTGCCGCCCGAGGCGTTCCGCTTCAGCCGCGCGACGCTGACCGAGTACGGCAACATCGCCAGCGGAGTGGTGCTCGACGCCCTGGCCCGCATGTTCGACGAGGCATCGGCCCTCGACGGCCACCGCGGTCTGCTGGCCGGCTTCGGTCCCGGTATCACCGCCGAGATGGCGCTGGGCACCTGGACGTCCGCTCCCGTGACAGCGGCTTGAGCACCCGCTCGATGCGCCCGGCGGAGAGCCGCCGGGCGCATCGAGCGGAGTGCGCACATGTTCCACCGGCCGACGCCGGCGGTGGCGCCGACAGCCGGCATGCCCCCGCCGTGCCCCACCGCCGCCACCGGGGCCACCGGGGCCACCGGGGCCACCCGACTGCGGCGGCCGGCGGGATCCCGACAGCGGTTGGCACATACGGTGTATATGCCTTGAATGGGAATATCTTGACAGATACATCGGCGCGTTTTATGCACGTTCTATACGGACGGGGCAGCCGGCCGGCCCTCCATAGCAGCAGGTGAGAGGACTGCCCGGCGAGCCTCGGGGCCGACCCGGGCGTTCCGGTCCGGGGTTCCGCCCGGAACCGGCGGGCACCCGGTCCCGGACCCCGGGTCCCGGAACCGGGCGATGCCGCTCGCCGAGTCGGCCGCAAGACGAGGAGAAGAGACCATGGCACGTGCAGTGGGTATTGACCTTGGTACGACGAACTCGGTGGTCAGTGTGCTGGAGGGCGGGGAGCCCACGGTCATCACCAATGCCGAGGGGGCCCGGACCACCCCGTCGGTGGTCGGGTTCTCCAAGGGCGGCGACGTGCTGGTGGGCGAGGTCGCCAAGCGGCAGGCCGTCACCAACGTCGACCGCACCGCACGCTCGGTCAAGCGCCACATGGGCGAGTCGGAGTGGCGCTTCCCGGACAGCGGCGACATCGACGGCAAGCGGTACACCGCGCAGGAGATCTCCGCGCGGGTGCTGCAGAAGCTCAAGCGGGACGCCGAGGAGTACCTGGGCGAGGACGTGACGGATGCGGTCGTCACCGTTCCGGCGTACTTCAATGACGCCCAGCGCACCGCCACCAAGGAGGCCGGCGAGATCGCGGGCCTGAAGGTGCTGCGGATCGTCAACGAGCCGACCGCCGCCGCACTGGCCTACGGCCTCGACAAGGAGAACGACCAGACCATCCTGGTCTTCGACCTCGGCGGCGGCACCTTCGACGTCTCGCTGCTGGACATCGGCGACGGCGTCGTCGAGGTGAAGGCCACCAACGGCGACACCCACCTGGGCGGCGACGACTGGGACCAGCGGATCGTCGATCACCTCACCAAGCAGTTCAAGAACGCGTACGGCATCGACCTGTCCAAGGACAAGATGGCCACCCAGCGGCTGCGGGAGGCCGCCGAGAAAGCCAAGATCGAACTGTCCGCGGCGACCGAGACCACGATCAATCTGCCGTATCTGAGCGCCTCGGCCGACGGGCCCCTGCACCTGGACGAGAAGCTCACCCGCTCGCAGTTCGAGCAGCTCACCGCCGATCTTCTGGAGCGGTGCAAGACCCCGTTCCACAACGCGGTGAAGGACGCCGGGATCAAGGTCTCCGACATCAATCATGTGATCCTGGTCGGCGGCTCGACCCGCATGCCCGCGGTGACCGAGCTGGTCAAGGAGCTGACCGGCAAGGATCCGCACAAGGGCGTCAACCCGGACGAGGTCGTCGCCATCGGCGCAGCGCTCCAGGCCGGTGTCCTCAAGGGCGAGGTCAAGGACGTCCTCCTGCTGGACGTCACCCCGCTGTCCCTCGGTATCGAGACCAAGGGCGGCATCATGACCAAGCTCCTGGAACGCAACACCACGATCCCGACCAAGCGCTCCGAGATCTTCACGACGGCCGAGGACAACCAGCCGTCCGTGCAGATCCAGGTCTACCAGGGCGAGCGCGAGATCGCGGCGTACAACAAGAAGCTCGGGATGTTCCAGCTGACCGGTCTGCCGCCGGCCCCCCGCGGGGTCCCGCAGATCGAGGTCTCCTTCGACATCGACGCCAACGGCATCATGCACGTCACGGCCAAGGACCTGGGCACCGGCAAGGAGCAGAAGATGACCGTCACCGGCGGCTCCTCGCTGCCGAAGGACGACATCGACCGGATGGTCCGCGACGCCGAGCACCACGCCGAGGAGGACCGCCGCAAGCGGGAAACCGCGGAGACCCGCAACCAGGCCGAGCAGCTCGTCTACCAGACCGAGAAGTTCCTCAAGGACAACGAGGCCAAGGTCCCCGGTGAGGTCAAGAACGAGGTCGAGACCGCGATCGGCGAGGTCAAGGAGAAGCTGAAGGCCGAGTCGGCCGACGGCGGCGACACCGCGGAGCTGCGTACCGCCACCGAGAAGCTCGCAACCGTCTCCCAGAAGCTGGGCCAGGCCATGTACGCCGAGGCGCAGTCGCAGGGCCAGGCCCAGGGGTCCGATGCGGCCGGCGGCTCCGGCGAGGGCGGCTCGGGCGACGCCTCCGGCGACCAGGACGATGTCGTCGATGCGGAGATCGTCGACGACGACAAGCAGGAGGGAGGCGCACGATGAACCGGCCGACCCACGTCCGTGGCCTTCCTCAGCCGCCGCCGGCCCTCGTCGGGCACGGGCGGGAGGAAGACCCCGGGCCCGGCCCCGGCCCCGGCGCTCACGCCGACTCCAGCTCCAGCCCCGGCACCCGCCCCGGTCCCGGCAAGCCCGCCGACCACGGCCGGGACACTGTCGCGCCGTCCGGCCACGACAGGGCCGCCGATCCGCCGTCCCGCCACGACCGGGCCACCGACCCGCCGGTAGCACCGGACGCGGCGCTGCGCGCCGAGCTCCGGGAGCGTACGGCCGATCTGCAGCGGCTGAAGGCCGAGTACGACAACTACCGCAAGCGGGTCCACCGCGACCGGCTGGCGGTCGGCGAGATCGCCGTGGCCAATGTGCTGAACGGGCTGCTGCCCGTGCTCGACTCCCTGGCCGAGGCCGGGGAACAGGGCGAGGTGACCGGGGGATTCCAGCGGGTCGCCCAGGCCCTGCACGCCGAACTGGGGGCGCTGGGCCTCCAGCCCGTCGGTACGGCGGGTGCTCCCTTCGACCCGCTGATCCATGAGGCCGTCACCTACACCCCCGACGACCGGCTGGAGGACAGCGTCTGCACCGCGGTTCTCCGCCAGGGCTACCGGGTGGGCGACCGCCTCTTGCGTCCCGCGCAGGTGAGCGTCGCAGGCAAACCGCCCGCCGCGGGCGTGGAAACCCCCGCGAAGCGGCCCACGGTTCTTCCCTCGAAGCGTCCCTAGCCTCCCTCTTTCCTCCTCGAGGCGGCGGGCCGGATCTCTCGGCCCGCCGCCCGACGCTTGCTGGGCACAGGCACCCTGGATTTCCGCACCGTTCGCGGTCGGGATCCCCTGCCCACGCACCGAGTTGATCGACGGAGAGCGCCTTCCGTAGGGCGGAATTAGGCCCCATGTGGGCGACTACGCATACGTTCGAGTGCCGGGGGCACCCGCTCCTCTATCGCCAACGGAAATCCACCGTACTTCGATAAAAATCCTACGACGCGCGACAGGCGGGATCATGGCGACCGAGGAAAACGCGGATCACAAGGAAGCACGCAACGGCGAATCGGAGCGGGTCTCCGCTCTCCTCGCAATGCGCCAGGCCTCGGGGCAACTTGCCCAGATGCTCCAATGCGAGCCCGGATCGGTTTCGGCACTCAAGGCCACCGATGAAGGTTGGCTGGCGGATGTGGAAGTGGTGGAGATCGAAAGGGTCCCGGACACCGCGAGCGTCATGGCTTCCTACCGCGTCCACCTCGACGAAAAGGGCCAACTCATGGGCTACGAGCGGACTCGCCGCTATGGACGCGGCCAGATCGACAGATGACCGGGCCTCCGTCCGGACCGGCCATGAGATGACACGGCCCCATGACCCGCTCCAGTCACATGGAAGGGACGATCGACCGTGACGGCCATTCAGCAATCCAACGCATCGACCAGCGGTAGTGGTTCAGGAAATCTCTACGATGTCCTGGAACTGATTCTCGACCGAGGACTCGTCATTGACGCCTTTGTGCGCGTCTCCCTGGTCGGCATCGAAATTCTCAAGATTGACGTACGCGTCGTCGTCGCGAGCGTGGACACCTATCTGCGCTTCGCCGAGGCGTGCAACCGTCTGGACCTGGAATCGGGTCGCAAGGCGCCGAGCCAGCTCACCGACCTGGTCGGGGAGGCAACCGAGAGCGGCGCCAAAGGAAAGTCGAAGGGCGCGCTGACAGGCGCCGTCGAGGCATTCACCGAATCCCTGCACAAGGGTCAGGAGGGTTCCGAGGAAGAGGCGGCGGAAGAGCGTCCGGCACGTAAATCCACCAGCTCCAGCAGCCGTCGCACGGCCCGCCGTCGGGAGGACTGAACCATGGCGACCTACCTCTACGCCATCACCGGCGCCGACCACCCCCTGCAGCTGTCCGGCGTCACCGGTGTCGGGGACCCCGCGGCGCGACTGCGCACCGTGAAGACGAAGGCGCTGTGCGCCGTGGTCAGCGACGCGCCGGACGGGCTGCGGGCCAAGCGCCGCGATGTGGCGGCCCACCAGAGCGTGCAGGAACGTCTGCTCGCCGACGGTGCCGCCCTGCCGATGCGCTTCGGGCTGATCGGCCCCGACGACGCCCAGGTGGTCTCCGCCCTGGAGGAACACCGCGAGACGTACACCCGGCGCCTCGAAGAGATCGACGGCTGCCGCGAGTACCACCTCAAGGTCGCACGCGACGAGGACGATCTGCTGCGGGAGATCGTGCAGGAGTCCGCCGAGGTGCGGCGGCTCAACGAGCGGACCCGGCAGAACCCGGAGGCCTACGACGACAAGGTGGCCCTGGGCGAGCTGATCTCGCAGGAGGTCCAGGCCCGCCAGGACCGCGTCGGCAGCGACATCGTGGCCCGGCTCGCTCCGTCCGCGGTGCGCACCGCGGACGTCGAACCGACGAAGAGCCACTTCCTCAGCGTGTCGTTCCTCGTCGAGCGGGACAAGGCCGCGGCGTTCTCCGAGGCGGTCCACGCGGAGGCCGGACAGCGCGGTGACACCTACACCTTCAGTCTGCACGGCCCGTTGCCGCCGTACAGCTTCGTCTGACACGGCGAGCGGAGATCCGTCATGGGCCTCATCACACAGATCCTGACACTGCCGGCCGCCCCGGTGCGGGGCACCGTCTGGGTCCTCGACCAAGTGCTGCTCACCGCGGAGCGCGAGTACTACGACCCGGCGCCGGTCCGCGAGGAACTGGCCGCACTGGAACAGCAGTTGCTGGACGGAAGCATCGAGGAGGACGAGTTCGATGCCCGCGAGGACGAACTCCTGGACCGCCTGGAGTGGCTCGAGGCCCAGCAGCAACGACTACATACCGACTCCTGATCACGGGGAGAACGAGGTGTACGAGAGATGATGAACAACGCCAAGATAGGGGTGGCCCTCGTAGGGGGCTATCTCCTGGGGCGCACGAAGAAAGCCAAGATGGCCATCGGCCTGGGCATGTTCCTGGCCGGCCGGAAGCTGAATCTCGACCCGAGGCAACTGGGCAGCATGGTGGCCAACTCGCCGGTCCTCGGCCCCCTCAACGACCAGGTGCGCAAGGAACTCGTCGAGGCGACGAAGTCGGCGGCCGGTGCCGCGCTCACCCAGCGGATGACCGGCCTCGCCGACTCCCTGCACGAGCGGACCCTGGCGCTCGACGAGGGCGGGACGACGGACGGCGCCGACCGCGGGCAGGACGACCGGGACGCGGAGTCCGAGGACGAGCCGCGAGGCGACGCGAAGGAGCCGGACGACGACGCCGCGGACCCGAAGGGCGCCGACGACGCCGGGAGCGAGAAGCCGGCGCCGCGCCGCAGGACGGCCGCCAAGTCGTCCTCGGAATCCTCCTCCGACTCGTCCGCGAAGTCGGGCAAGAAGTCGGCACCGGCCAAGAAGTCGGCCGGTGCGGACCGGTCCGCCAAGGCGCGGCGCCCGGCGTCGAGCGCCTCCGGCACCTCGGGAAAGGCCGCGGCCACGACGTCCCGCGGGCGCACGTCCACCGCCCCGGGCCGGAAGGCCGCCTCCGGGGCCCGTCACAAGGCTTCCGGCGCGGCGCGCGCGGCGGCCGACCGTGGGGGCCGCAATGCCTGAGTCCACCTTCAGCAAGATCAAGGACGAGGTGACCAAGAGCCCGGCGGCCGACCAGCTCAAGGAAGAGCTGCAGCACTACCTCCAGGCCCGCGCGGAACACGCGGTCACCAGCCTCGGCCACAAGCTGGGCGAGAGCGTCGGCAAGCTCGCCGAACCCGGTCAGGGCCCCGGTGGGCTGGTGGGCAGCCTGGCGAAGGGCGGCAAGGCCCTCGGTGAGGGCAAGTCGCCCCAGAAGGCGGCACTGACCGCGGGCGCCTCCCACCTCAAGGACACCGTCAAGGAGAAGGTGAAGGGCCTGTTCGGCGGGAGCCGCAAGGGCGGCGGCGGCAAGTCCAAGAGCGTGACGATCGTCGAGGACATCGACGTGGGTGTTCCCGTACGCGAGGCGTACGACCAGTGGACGCAGTTCCAGGAGTTCAGCACGTTCGCCAAGGGCGTCGTCAGCGTCGAGACCTCCGATGACACCAGCAGCAACTGGAAGGTCAAGGTCGCCAAGTCCACGCGGAGTTGGCGGGCCCATGTCACCGAGCAGGTGCCCGACGAGCGCATCAGCTGGACCACCGAGGGCGCCAAGGGCACGGTCAAGGGTGTGGTGACCTTCCATCGCCTCACCGAGGACCTGACGCGGGTCCTGCTGGTTCTGGAGTACTTCCCCAAGGGGCTGTTCGAGAAGACCGGCAACATCTGGCGCGCCCAGGGTCGCCGGGCCCGGCTGGACCTCAAGCTCTACCGCAAATTCATCATGCTCCGCGGTGAGGCCACCGATGGCTGGCGGGGTGAGATCCAGAACGGCGAGGTCGTCGTCGAGCATGCCGACGCCGTCGCCGAGGAGGAGAGCGAGCGGGACGAGGAGGGCGACGGCGAGGACGTCGAGCCCGGCCTCGACGACGCCGGGCACCCGGAGGAGGACGAGTCCTACGAGGGCGCGGATGCCGAGGACGAGACCGACGGGGCTCCGGATGCCGAGGACGAGGACCTCGAGGACGACGACGCGGACGACCTCGCGGCGGAGGAGGAAGGTGAGGACGACGACCTCGCGGCGCCTGCCGACGAGGACGACGACCACCTGGAGCCCGTCGACGAGGACGACGACCTGCCGGACGAGCGGGAGCCGTACGACGACGAGGACGAGCCGGCGGCACCCCGCCGGAGCCGCCGTACCGCCGCTGCCCGCTGACCCGTCCCCACCGCACAGACGAGGCTGATCATGTCCGATTCACTGGCCGGCCGTATGGGGCCTTCCTCAGGGCCGTCCCCGTACGGCCGGCAGGGGTCCTCCGCCAACCTGGCCGACATCCTGGAACGCGTCCTCGACAAGGGCGTGGTCATCGCGGGCGACATCCAGATCAATCTGCTCGACATCGAGCTGCTGACCATCAAGCTGCGGCTGCTCGTCGCCTCCGTCGACAAGGCCAAGGAGATGGGCATCGACTGGTGGGAACACGACCCCTCGTTGTCCTCCCGCGCCCGCACGCCGCAGCAGGTCCCCGCCGGGCATCAGGCGGCCGTCGGCAATGACCAGCTGGCCGAGGAGAATCAGCAACTGCGCGCCGAACTCGCCGAGTTGCGTGCGGCCATCGGCTCCTCCCAGCACTCCGCAGGACATCGGGCAGACCGCGAGGAGGAGCAGTGAACCGCCCCACGCCAGGCGCCGAGGAGAGGGCCGGATCGCCGCGGAACCCCGTCCACGGCCCCGCGGCACAGCAGGATCCCTCCAGCGGTCCCGCCCACTCGTACGTGTACGTCCTCGGCCGCGCCGGCACCGCCCTCGAAACGGCAGCCGCGCAGCTCACCGGAGTGCGGGACGGCTCCCTGCGGGCGGTCACCGCCGGCCGCCTGGCCGCGCTCGTCTCCTCCGTCCCCGCCGACGCCTTCAGCGAGGAGGGGATGAAGGCGCAACTGGAGAACCTCACGGAGCTGGAGGAGATCGCGCGCAGGCACCACGCGGTCGTGGAGGCCGCCGGTACCCACGCCACGGTGCTGCCCATGCGCCTGGCCACGGTGTACCTGGACGATGCCCGGGTGCGGTCCATGCTGGACGAGCGCGGCGCCGAGTTCGACGAGCTGCTCTCCCTGCTCGAAGGCCATGCCGAAGTGGGGGTGAAGGTGTACGCGGACGCGCGGGCGGCGGCCAAGGCCTCCCCGCCCGACAGTCCGGACCCCGCCGCCTCCCCGGTCAGCCCCGGCCGCGCGTATTTGCAGCAGCGCCGCGCCCGGCAACGTACGCATCGCGATGCCTACCGCGCGGCCGGGGCGGTCGCCGAGGAGGTGCGGGTCCGGGCGTCCGCACTGGCGCGGGACCGGGTCGTGCACCGGCCGCAGCAGGGGGAACTCGCCTCCGGTACGGGCGAGAACATCGCCAACGAGGCCTATCTGGTCCCCACGGACCGCCTCCCGGAATTCCACCGGGCGGTGTCCGCTCCGGCCGACGACGTCCCCGGCGTACGTGTCGAGACCACCGGCCCGTGGGCCCCGTACTCCTTCGCGACACCGCCCCCCGTGGAAAGCAGGAGTGCGTGAGCGGTGGCGAGGTCGTGAGCGAGGAAGAGGCCGTGCGGGAGGGGGTGTTCGTGAACGGGGGTGACGTCGTGAGCGGTGGTGACGCCTATCGGGCCGCTTTCGCGGACGCCTCGTCCCCGGCGGACCTCTCCGAGGAGGAGTCCCTTGCCGGGCGGCAGGTAGCGCTGATCGATCTCTTGGACCGGCTGCTGAACGGTGGTGCGGTCCTCACCGGAGACATCGTGCTGTCCATTGCCGATGTGGACCTGGTCCATATCAATCTGCGTGCGGTGATTCGCTCGATCGCACCCGACGGCCCGGCGCCGTGGTGAAAGCCCCGGTACGGACGCCGAAACACCGCCCCCGCCATGCCCTTTCCCCTCCCGCCCTCCCCCGAGGAGATATTCCATATGAACGAGGGATACGCCATGACGGCTGAGGAAGCCGGTCCGGCCGCCCCCGCGAACCCCGCCTTCTCCGAGGTGGCGCAGGCGGCGGCCCGCGCGTTCGACCTGCTGCCGGCCGGGGCCGACGAACACCGCCGGGGGCAGGACAGCGGTATTGCCCAGCGGCTGAAAACCGACCCGGAGACGGTCGAACGCGATCTCATCAAATTGGTGCTGACGATCGTGGAGCTCCTGCGGCAGCTCATGGAGCGCACCGCGTTGCACCGTGTCGACCAGGGCGACCTGAGCGAGGAGCAGGAGGAGCGGGTCGGAATGACGCTCATGATCCTGCAGGACCGGATGGCGGAACTCTGCGACCGGTACGGGCTCACCATGGCCGACCTGAATCTCGATCTGGGCCCCCTGGGCTCCCTGCTGCCGCCGGACGGCACCGCCTGAGGGCTCCGGAACCGGTCGCCTCCACCGGCCCGAGCCCCCCGGACCGCACGCCCGTGGTCACGTCTCGCGCCCATGTTTGCGCGCCGGTTGAGCGGCAACACGGCTTAACAGAGCCGCAGAGCACCCCCGGTCTTCTGCCGCTCCCCCGCGGTGATCCGTAGCGCGCGAGCCCAGGCCGCTGTGGAAAGCCGGTCACCGTCCGGACCGCCGCCGAGAATCACTTGCGCGATCCACGCCCGGCCCGCACCGGGCGGATCGGGGTCGTCGGTCCCGCTTTCGTCATCGGCGCCATGGTTTCTTCCGTGCGCGCTCTCCCGTCCTACCGATTCGGAGGTGCAGGGACATGGTTCCGCTGCTTCTGGTCCTGCTGCTCGCACTGCTTCTCTTCGGCGCAGGATTCGCGCTGAAGGCACTGTGGATCGTCGCCGTGGTCGTGCTGGCGTTCTGGCTGCTCGGCTTCCTGATGCGGTCGACCGGCGCCGGCGGCCGGCGCGGCCGCTGGTACCGCTGGTAGATCCGGCCAAGATCCCCTCGAATGTCCCCGGCGGGCCGACCCCTGCGGCCCGCCGGGGAACCGTATTTCCCGACGGGCATTGCAACTGACGGCACGTCACCCTACCCTTCCGGCACACCCCCACCGCACCGGGGCGCTCGTACGGTCTCACCCCTACGATCCGTGCGCGGTGCAACGGGGCCGGCGCGCCGCGTGCCGGAGGGACAGCCATGTCCGACGACAGCGCTCGAAGAGGATCCTTCACCCGCCGCACGCTGCTGACCGGGGCCGTCGCGGGGCTCGCCGCGGCAGCCGGACTGCAGCCCGCTCATCGCATCCCCGCGGGCAGCGCCGCGGCCACCCTCACTCCGCCGCCCGAGTTTCCCGCAGGCATCCCGCTCGCCCAACAGGCCTTCCGCAACTGGTCGTTGGAGATCGTCGTCGAGGGCGTATGGACCGCCTCGGCCCGCACCCCCGACGATGTGGTCGCCCTCGCCAACTGGGCCCACGAACACGGCTACCGGCTGCGGGCCCGGGGCAAGGGCCACACCTGGTCGCCGCTGGTGCTGCCCGCCGGGGCCGACACCAACCGCACGGTCATCGTCGACACCACCTCCCACCTCACCGCGGTCAGCGTGCACGGTGGCGGGCCGGGGAGCGTCACCGCCCAGACGGGCGCGACGCTCGACACCATCCTCGCCCGCCTGGAGGAGGCGGGACTCGGCCTCGCCACCACCACCGCGCCCGGCGACCTCACCATCGGCGGGGTGCTCGCCATCGGCGGCCACGGCACGGGTCTGCCCACCGCCGGCGAACACCCGCCCGCGGGGTCCGGTTTCGGCACCCTGAGCTCCCAGGTCACCTCCCTCACCGCCGTCGTGTGGAGCGCGGCAGACGGCCGCTATGTGCTCAAGACCTTCACCCGCTCCGACCCCGACATCCGCGCCTTCCTCGTCCATCTGGGCCGCGCGTTCCTCACCGAGGTGACGATGACGGCGGCGGCCAACACCCGGCTGCGCTGCCAGAACTGGTTCGATGTGAACGTCGGCACCGTCTTCGGTCCTCCTGGCACGGGCGGCCGCACGATCAGCTCCTACCTGGACCGCACCGGACGCATCGAGGCGATCTGGTTCCCGTTCACCGATGTGCCGTGGCTGAAGGTGTGGAGCCTCGCACCCACCAGGCCGCTGCTGGCCAAGCAGCTCGACACCCCGTACGCCTACAGCTTCGCCAACCGAGTCACCGAGGAGATGTCGGGGCTGCTCGGGGAGATCGCCTCGGGCGGCGGCGACAAGACGCCCGCCTTCGCCAAGCTCGCCATGTCCATCGTCGGATCCGGGCTGATCGTCACCGGGACGTGGGACGTCTGGGGCTGGTCGAAGAACAGCCTGCTGTACGTCGAGCCGACGACGCTGCGGATCGTCGAGGCGGGGTGGGCGGTACTGACCTCCCGGGCGAACGTGCAGCGCGTGGTGGGGGACTTCTACGCCCGCTACCAGAGCGTATTGACGGCCCATCAGAATCGGGGCTCCTATCCGGTCAACGGCCCGATCGAGCTGCGCATCACCGGTACGGACCCCCTGGACGGTCCGCTGCTGTCCCCGGCGCGGGCCCGTGCGGACCATCCCGAGTGGGACACCGTGGTGTGGCTCGATTTCGCCACCTACCCCGGCACGCCCGGGGCGGGGCCGTTCTTCCGCGAGCTGGAGCAGTGGATCTGGCAGCACTACACCGGTTCGTATGCCTCCGTACGTCCCGAGTGGTCCAAGGGCTGGGCCTATACGGACGGCGGGCCCTGGACGGACCCCGCCACGGTGGGCGGCACCGTCCCGGCCGCGTTCGAGGACTGGCGCACTGCCCGGGACACGCTGAACTCCTACGACCCGGCACGGGTGTTCTCCAACGCGTTCCTCGACACGCTGCTGCCCTGAGCAGGTGCCGTCCCCTCGCCTCCTCGGACCGCTTCCGGCGGTCCGAGAGGCGGTCGGTCTTTGGCGCTGAAGGAGCTGTGCACGCCGCCGGGACTTGATGGACTGGGCGGATGAAGATTCTTTCGCCCCGTGTCCTGCGGGCTCTCGAACGGTTCAATGCCACCTATCCCTGGGATCACAACGCCCACTACCACCGCTGGATCCTGCGGCAATTGCCGAGACGCTTCCCCCGCGCCCTGGACATCGGCTCCGGCAGCGGTGACCTCGCACGGCTCCTGGCCGGACGTGCCGCCGACGTGAGCGGAATCGACGCCGATCCCGTGATCACCGCCCGGGCCCGGCAGCTGACTCCTGCCACGCTTCCCGTGACCTTCACCGTCGCGGATGCGGCAGCCGACGTCCCCGACGGCTCCTACGACGTCATCACCTGCGTCGCCACGCTCCACCATCTGCCCTTCGCGCAGGCACTCACCCGTCTCCGCGGTCGGCTGGCGCCGGGAGGGACCCTGGTGATCGTCGGACTGGCCCGCGCGGACACCCCTGTGGACCACCTGCTCGGCCTCGTCGCCATACCGGCCAACGCCGCGACGGGCTGGCTGAAGAACAAGGGCCGCCCCTCGCCCCGGCCCGTCTCCATGACGGCCCCCACCCGCTCGGCGGATATGACCTTTGCCGAGATCGTCCGTGAAACCGAGGAAATCCTCCCCGGTGCGCGGCTGCGACGACGGCTGTTCTGGCGCTACACGCTGGTATGGCGCCGGCCCTGAGCAGCCTGGGAGGGACGCAGGGTGAGCATGCCCTCCGGGGCGGAGACGGCGCAGGGGCGGAAGCCGGAACCGATCTTGTCGAGGAGCGTGCGCAACCACCGGGAGTCCTGCTGCGAGGCGTGCCACAGCCGCATCTGCCGGGCCTGCAGCGGGACGATCCGGACCTCGTGGAGACCTCCGGTGTCCGGGTCGAGCGAGACGAGGTAGAGCAGCCGCAGGTCGTCCCGGTACTGCTCGTAGCCGGTGATGCCCTCGTAGTCGTCGATGAAATCGCCACACCCGTGGATCACGAGCTTTCCCCGGTACGCCTCCAGGGCGCGGGGGTGGTGCGAGGAATGCCCGTGGACGACGTCCACGCCGCCGTCGAGAAGGGCGTGCGCGAAGGCGGCCTCGGCACGGGACACGTCATAGCCCCAGTTGGCACCCCAGTGGACGGAGACCACCGCGATATCGCCCGGCCGCTTCCTCTCCCGTACCCGGTCGACGAGCGCGGTCGCGGCGGCGGGCGAGGGTCCGGGCACGAAGTCGACCCCGGAGCGGTCCGGGGTCGCGGCCCAGGCCTGCGGGATGCCGCTGGAGGGCATCCCGCAGGAGAAGACCAGGAGCCGGCGACCGCCTGTCACGGGGACGATCGCGGGGCGGCCGGCCGCGTCGGCGTCCGGGCCCGCCCCCGCCGTCCGCAGCCCCGCCCCCGCCAGCGCGTCGAGGGTGTCCGTCAGCCCCTGGCGGCCGAAGTCCAGGACGTGGTTGTTGGCCAGTACGCACACGTCGGGGCGGGCGGCGGCCAGGCACGGAAGGTTCGCCGGGTTCATCCGGTAGTGGATTTCCTTGGCGTCGGAGAAGGTGCCGTCCGCCGTGATGCTGGTTTCCAGATTGAGCACCCGGGCGGCGGGCGCGGCGGCGTCGAGCACCCGCAGGGCCTCCCCCCATGGCCAGGAGAAGTCGACCGGACGGGGAACGGGGCCGTTCGCCACCTCCGCCAGATCGACATAGACCCGGGCGTCCCGGGCGTAGCCCTCCCGCAACGCCGGGTCCCCGGGAAACGGAAGGATCTGGTCGATCCCCCGGCCGAGCATGACATCGCCGCAGAGGAACAGGGTGAGCAAGTCACCGCCCATTCCCCCAGGTTAGAGCCGACGGGCGAAGGTTTCGCGGCGCGCCGGCCCCGCGCTCCGCTCCCCCGCGCCCCCGAGCCGGGCGAAGCCCCCGTTCCTCCCGGCCGACGAGCCGGCCCCCGCGCCTCTGAGCTGCGCTGATGCGCGCGGACGCGTACGGACGCGTGCGGGTGCCGACGGATCCGCGGAGGGTTGCGGTCCTGCGGATACCTGTGGATGCGGATACCCGCGGGTACGGATACGTGGCTGATGGGAGACGCCGGGACGTGGGCGGGCCGGGTGGTGCGCGGGCCCGCCGGTCAGCAGGCCTCGCCCGGCGGCCTCGGTCCGGTCCGCCGGCCGTGCTCCCCGGTGGCGTCGGCCGTCACCGGGGAGGCGTACGCCGTGGTGGGCGCGGACGCCGTAGTGGGGCCCGCCGCCGCGGCAGGGGCTGCCACCGCGCCGGGGAGCGCCGGGCCGCCGCGGGCGACGGGCGGGGCGGCGGGCCGGGGCCCGGCGGCCAGGATGCTGACGGTGTTGGCCGCCACGATGGTCGTGATGGCCAGCCAGTCGATCGGCTGCAGGGTCTGGTCCAGGACGACGAGGCCGACCAGTGCCGCGAGGACCGGGTTGACGCTCATGAAGATCCCGAAGAAGCGGGCGGGGACCCGGCGCAGGGCGAGCAGGTCGGCGAGGAACGGGACGGCCGAGGAGAGGATGCCCGCGGCCGCCGCGTATCCCACGGCGCTCGCGCTCGGCGGCCGGTGGGCGAGCACCGCGATCCCGACGGGGAGGTAGAGCAGGGCGGAGACCCCGGCAGCCGCGGCCGACCCCTCGGCGCCCGGCAGGCGGGCGCCGACGAGGCGGTTGAGCAGGATGTAGGACGCCCAGCAGGCGGCGGCGAGCAGGCCCAGCGCGACGCCCGCGTAGTCGGTGCTCGGCTGCGGGCGGGTCAGCAGGACCACCGCCGCCCCGGCGACGAGGGCGCACAGCAGATCCGCCAGGCGGCGGGAGGCGGCCAGCGCCACGGCCAGCGGCCCGAGGAACTCCAGGGTCACCGCCAGACCCAGGCCGATGCGGTCGATCGCGGTGTAGAGGGACAGGTTCATCGTGGCGAACACCGCCGCCAGGCACAGCACCGGCCACCACTGCCGCCAGGTGAACGCGCGCAGCCGCGGCCGCCCCACCGCCAGCAGGACGAGCCCGGCCACCCACTGCCGCACGGCCACCACACCCGCCGGCCCGATCACCGGAAACGCCAGTGCTCCGGTGGCGGCGCCGACCTGGTTGGAGAGCCCGCTGCCGAACATCATCGCCACACCCGCCGCGCGCCCCGGACGCGCCGCCGGTCCCCCGCGTGCGGCCCCGGGGTGCGCCATGCCTTGAGTGCTCCTTCTCATGCACCGCAGCATCCGCCCGGACAGATCCATACGTAAAATGCATGCACGTACTCATCGATGCGCTGTGGTTATGGATCGGGACATGGAACTACGACATCTGCGCTGCCTGGTGGCGATCGTCGACGCCGGTGGCTTCACCGACGCCGCCATCGAACTCGGTATCTCCCAGGCGGCAGTGTCCCGGACCCTCGGTTCGCTCGAAGACAGCCTGGGCGTACGGCTGTTGCACCGCACGAGCAGGAGCGTCATCCCCACCACCGCCGGTGTCCAAGTGCTGGCGCGCGCCCGGAAGGTGCTCGCCGAGGCCGACAACCTCGTCCGCGAAGCCACCACCGGACACACCCGGCTGCGGATCGGCCATGCCTGGTCGGCCATGGGCCGGCACACCGCCGAGTACCAGCGCCGTTGGGCCGCCCGGTACCCCGACGTCGAACTCCATCTGATCCGCACCAACTCCGCGACCGGCGGCCTGGCGGAGGGCCTGTGCGACCTCGCCGTGGTCCGTACGGCCTTCGACGACGCACGCTTCGCCAGCGCGGTCGTCGGCCAGGAACGCCGCTACTGCGCCATGGCCGCCGACGACCCCTGGGCCACCCGCCGCTCCATCGCCCTGGCCGACATCCGCACCCGCACCCTCCTCATCGACCGGCGGACGGGCACCACCACGGCCGACCTGTGGCCCGAATCGGCCCGTCCCGACGTCGCCTACACCCAGGACATCGACGACTGGCTCAGCCTGATCGCCACCGGACGCAGCGTGGGCATCACTCCCGAGAGCACCGTCAACCAGTACCGGCGCGACGGCATCGTCTTCCGGCGCCTGCGCGACGCCACTCCCATAGCGGTCCACCTCATCTGGCGCCACCATGACCCGCATCCGGCGACCCACGCCGCCGTCGCGCTGCTGACCGACCTCTACCAACAGCGGAGGTCTCCCCGCCGCCCCGCTTCCCCGCCTCCCCGGGCACCGCGAGCAGACAGGTAGGCCATGACGGATCCCACTGCCGCGTGGCGGGAAAAGGCAGCGGCTCTCGGCCCTTTCGCCGCCTTCGAGACGCACCCCGCGGACTCGGAACTCGTCCTGCCCTGGCGCGCGTTGAGCGAGGTGACGCGGGAAGGGAACGGCGTCCTGCGGGAGCGCATCACCGCGGTGCGCGGCGCTCTTGCCGCCCGCGGCGGCAGACCGGCCGAGGCCGTCGAAGAGCGCGTGGCCGCGTCGGTGGCGCATCTGGGCCTGGTGGCACGGGTCCTCTCGCCGATGCTCGGCCTGGCCGCTCTGCACGCCCTGCCGGCGCGGCCGCCCGGCCTGGACGAGCTGAGGTGGCACTCCGGCCTCGGCGGCGCCTTCGCGCTGTCACTGCCACGGGAGACGGTGGCCGCAGTCGCCATGAGCGGCTCCGGCTCCGGCTCCGTCGTCAATCACGGTACCGATCCCGATGCCGGTGCTGATGCCCGTGCCGGTGCCGCCGCCATGGACGCCATGCTGGACGGCCCGGTCCGCGAACTGAACGACGCCGTCGCGGCCTTCTCGGTATCCCCGCGCGTCCTGTGGGGCAATGTGGCCTCGGCCGTGAACGGCGCTGCCACCGGCATCGCGGCCGCGGCACCGGCCCTGGCGCGGCCCGCGCGCACCGCGGCCCTGCTGCTCCTGCACCGTCCGCGGCTCCGGGACACCCACACCCTGGGCGCCCCCCTGGACGGTCCCCCGGACGACTCCCCGGCCGCCCCCAACGCGCGCTTCCGACGCCGGAGTTGCTGCCTGATCTACCGGGCCGCCCCGAATGCCGCCGGAGCCACCTGCGGTGACTGCGTCCTCGTACGCCCGTAGCCCCAGGGGCCCGGCCGCGTAGTCCGGCTCATCCGGCAAACCGCTGCCGGTGGATGAGGGGTGCGGCTCACCGCTCCCTGCTCCGGTATTCCTGGATCATGCAGGGGCCGGAGGGCGCGCGGTTGCACAACCGCGCGTCCCGCGCTTCCTTCCGGGGTTTGTGCCTTCTGAATGCGAGGCCGCCCCCTTTCACGCTGTACCAACGTGATCTCCACTCTGTTTGGCTTGGTGCCGCACGGCCACTTTGTTCACCACCGGCCGCTTTGCTCACTTCTGTTCACGTCCCGGGAGGGAATGTGTCCGTACCGGACAGCGTCACCGGTTCCGCTGCCACAGAGCCCGCACTCGAACCACCCGCAGACAGTGCGCTCACCAGCCTCAGCACCCGGGCCGCGCGCCAACTGGCGACCACCACCAAGTCCGAGCCCCAGATGCAGGCCATCACCTCGCGATGGCTGCTGAAGATGCTGCCGTGGGTGGACGTCAAGGGCGGTACGTACCGGGTCAACCGGCGTCTGCAGCTCCGGGTGGGCCGGGGCCGGGTCCAGTTCGAGCAGAACGGCGCGGACGACATCAAGGTGATCCCGCAGACGCTCACCGAGCTGCCGGTCCTGCGCGGTTACGACGACATCGAGGTCCTCAAGGAGCTCGCCGGCCGCTTCCGCGTCCGCGAGGTCCGGGCCGGCCAGATCCTCTTCGAGGCCGGGCAGCCCGCCACCGAGGCGTACCTCGTCGTCCACGGCCGGTTCGCCCGCTACACGGTCGGCAAGTACGGCGAGGAGGAGGTCATCGGCGTCGTCACGGACGGCGACCAGATGGGGGACGAGGCGGTCGGCCGGCCCGATCCGCTGTGGCAGAGCTCGGTCCGGGCCGAAACGGCCGGTGTGCTGATGGTGCTGCCCTGGGGCGTCGTCCAGGAGCTGACCGACCGCGTGCCGTCCCTGGCAGCACATCTGGCGGCGTATGCGGAGCAGCAGCAGCGCCCGATGAACCGCAAGGGAGAGGCGGAGGTGCCGGTGCAGGCGGGGCACGTCGGCGAGCCGACGCTGTCCGGCGGCTTCGTCGACTACGACCTCGCCCCGCGCGAGTACGAACTCTCCCTGACCCAGACCGTGCTGCGGGTGCACAGCCGGGTCGCCGATCTCTACAACGAGCCCATGGACCAGACGCAGCAGCAACTCCGGCTGACCGTCGAGGAGATCCGCGAACGCCAGGAGTGGGAGCTGGTCAACAACCGGGAGTTCGGCCTGCTGCACAACGCCGACTACGGCCAGCGCATCAGCACCTACACCGGCCCGCCCACCCCCGACGACATGGACGAGCTGTTGTCCATGCGCCGCAAGACGCGGCTGTTCCTGGCCCATCCGAAGGCGATCGCCGCCTTCTTCCGGCAGTGCAACAAGCGTGGTCTGGTGCCCGGTACGGCGAACGTCGACGGGCACGAGGTCCCCGCCTGGCGCGGCGTCCCGATCTTCCCGTGCGGCAAGATCCCGATCAGCGACACGCACACCAGCAGCATCATCGCGCTGCGCACCGGCGAGGCGGACCAGGGAGTCGTCGGCCTCTACCAGACCGGCATCCCCGAGGAGTTCCAGCCCGGCCTGAACGTCCGCTTCATGGGCGTCGACCCGGCCGCCATCATCAAATACCTGGTCACCGCCTACTACTCGATGGCCATCCTCGTGCCCGACGCAGCCGGAATCCTGGAGAACGTCCAGATCGGCCGGAACGCCGACTGACCAGGTGGAGTACGCACCATGAGCACGCCTCCCACATCCGACGCCGGGTTCACGTTGCCCGGCCCGCCCAACCTCGCCCGCACGCTGCGGGCCCGACGCGGCGGTGCCGTCCCGGGGCTGAGGTACCGCCCCGCCGCCCCCGCCGACCCGGAGAAGGCCCAGGAGATCGACCGCAGGCTGGAGGCCTGGGCCCGCGGGCTGGATCTCTTCCCCGCGCAGTGGACCGGGGACTTCGCGCAGTTCCAGGTCGGCCGGGCCGTCGTCCTGCAGCATCCCGGCGCGGCCGATCTCGAGCGTCTCACCGCTGCGGGCAAGCTCCTGCTGGCCGAGAACATCGTCGACAGCTGCTACTGCGAGGAGGACGAAGGACGCGGCGCCGCGCGGCGCGGCCTGGGCGGCCGGCTGATCATCGCCCAGTCCGCCCTCGACCCGTTCCACGCCACTCCCGGGCTGGAGGAGGAGTGGCGTCTCGGCGTGCAGGCCGACGGGCCCCTGCGCTCGTACCACTGGGCCCTGAAGGACTACGCGGCCCTCGCCACCCCCAGTCAGACGGACCGGTTCGTCCATGACATCGCCCGGCTGCACCTCGGCTATCTCGCCGAGGCCTCCTGGGCGGAGACGCGGCACGTGCCGCACGTCTGGGAGTACCTGGTGATGCGGCAGTTCAACAACTTCCGCCCCTGCCTGTCCATCGTCGACGCCGTGGACGGCTACGAACTGCCCGAGGCGCTCTACGCCCGGCCCGAGGTCCAGCGGGTCACGGCGTTGGCCTGCAACGCCACGACCATCGTCAACGACCTGTACTCCTTCACCAAGGAGCTGGCGAGCGACCCGACCCATCTGAACCTGCCGCAAGTCGTGGCCGCCAACGACAAGCGCGGTCTGAAGGCCGCGTACCTCAAGAGCGTCGAGATCCACAACGAGGTCATGGAGGCGTTCGAGACGGAGTCGGTCCCGCTGGCCGTCCTCTCGCCCCTCCTCGAAAAGTACGTCCGGGGCCTGGCCGACTGGGTCTCCGGCAACCACGAGTGGCACGCCACCAACACCGACCGCTACCAGCTGCCCGACTACTGGTAGACCGATCCGCGCACCACGCAAGGAGTCACCGTTGACCATCGCTCACGCCGACACCGCCCGCACGCAGGTGCCGACCCAGTCCACGTACCAGTCCCGCGTCGCGGACTACTGGAACGCCGAGGAAAACCCGGTCAACCTCGAACTCGGCAAGATCGACGACCTCTATCACCACCATTACGGCATCGGGGACGCCGACTGGTCGGTGCTGGACGAGCAGGACCCCGACCGCCGCCGCGAGCGGGTCACCGGCGAACTGCACCGGCTGGAGCACGCCCAGGCCGAACTCCTCGCCTCCCGCCTCGGCGACGTCGCGCCCACCGACCGGGTCTTCGACGCCGGCTGTGGACGCGGCGGCGGCAGCGTGGTCGCGCATCTGCGCTACGGCTGCCATACCGACGGGGCCACCATCTCCGCCAAGCAGGCCGACTTCGCCAACGAACAGGCCCGCAAGCGCGGCATCGACGACAAGGTGCGCTACCACCACCGCAACATGCTCGACACCGGCTTCACGTCCGGGGCCTACGCGGCGTCCTGGAACAACGAGTCGACCATGTACGTCGAACTGGACCTGCTGTTCGCGGAGCACGCGCGGCTGCTGCGGCGCGGTGGACGCTATGTCACCATCACCGGCTGCTACAACGACGCCTACGGGCGCGCCTCCCGCGAGGTGTCCCTGATCAACGCGCATTACATCTGCGATATCCACCCTCGTTCGGAGTACTTCCGCGCCATGGCCCGCAACCGGCTCGTGCCCGTGCACGTCCAGGACCTGACGGAGGCCGCGATTCCGTACTGGGAGCTGCGCCGGCAGGCCGACCACCTGGTCACGGGCATCGAGGAGACCTTCCTGAACGCCTACCGCAACGGCAGCTTCCAGTACCTGCTGATCGCCGCCGACCGCGTGTGAGTCGTCGGGGCCGCGCCCCGAGACGGCAGCGGTGTTCGGGCAGCCGTTCCGCAACCGGGCTGCACGGTGATCCTCCGCAACACACGCCCCCGTGGGCCGAGTCGGACGTCTTCTGCCGGACCGGCAGCCGTCGCGCAGGCCGGACGGCTGCCGAGAGCCGCCCGGGACTCCGACCCGGGCCACGGGCCGTCCGCCTCAGCCGACGTGGACACGGGGGCGGCGGTCGCGGTCGGGTTCGGCCTCGCGCAGGACCTCCCGGGTGACGGGGGCGACTTCGCCCTGGCCGAAGAGGAAGAAGCGGAGGAACTGGGCGAAGGGGTTGCCCTCGGTCCACTCGAAGTAGATGTGCGGCCGTTCTCCGGTGGCGTCCCGTACGTGCAGCAGCAGCGCGGCCAGCGCGTTGGAGATGGTGGAGCTGTCGAGGGCGAGGACGCGGAAGCGGCCGTGCAGTACCTCGCCGCGCACCCGCAGTTCGCTCTCGAACTCGGACGGGTCGCCGACGGTGACCTCGACGAAGATGAAGTCGTCGTCGACGGGGAGATCGTTGTCGGTGCGGATCTGCTGCAGCTTGTCGCGGTACTCCGACAGATCGCGCTGGTCGGGCTCGTTGGCGATGAAGCGGATCTTGCGGTGGGCGGCGTCGCGGATGAACCGCTCGGCCTTCTCGTCGAGCACGACACTGGTCACCCGCAGCTCGAAGGCACGGGCGAGGCGGGAGAGGAACGACAGCAGAATGATGCCGGCGATGAAGCAGGCACCGATCTTCACCCCGTCGGGGCGCTCGACGACATTCGCCACGGTCGTGTAGAGGAAGACCACGGAGATCACGGCGAAGCCGATCGTCCAGCCGTGCTCGCGGGCGCGCCGTGCGGTGATGGTCACCGCGATCGCGGCGGAGCTGATCAGGACCAGCACACCGGTGGCGTAGGCGCCGCCCTGGGCGTCCACGTCGGCGTTGAAGATCCAGGTGACCAGGAAGGCGACCAGGGTGAAGACCAGCACCATCGGGCGGACCGCCCGCGCCCAGTGGGGCGCCATCCCGTAGCGCGGCAGGTACTGCGGCATCAGGTTCAGCAGGCCGGCCATGGCCGAGGCGCCGGCGAACCAGAGGATGGCGATGGTGGAGACGTCGTAGACCGTGCCGAAGGCGGAGCCCAGGTACTCGTGGGCCAGATAGGCGAGGGCGCGGCCGTTGGCCGAGCCGCCGGGCTGGAACGCCGGTTCCGGGATGAGCACGGTGGTGATGAAGCTGGTGATGATGAGGAAGACGCTCATGATCACGGCAGAGGTCGTCAGCAGTTTCTTCGCGCCGCGGATACGTCCGGTGGGGCGCTCCTCGGTGTCACCGGGGTCGCCTTCGATATGCGGCATCACCGCCACGCCGGTTTCGAAGCCGGACAGGCCCAGCGCCAGCTTCGGGAAGACCAGCAGGGCCACGCCGACCATCGCCAGCGGGCTGCCGTGTTCGGCGGTCAGTGCCCGGGACCAGTCGGTGACGACATGCGGAGCGGTGACCAGATGCCACAGTCCGGCGACGACCACGGCCACATTCAGGCCGAGATAGAGGGCGACGAGGACGACGGCCACCCCGATCGCCTCCAGGAAGCCCTTGAGGAACACCGCGCCCAGGAGCGCGACCAGGATCAGCGTGATGACCAGCCGGCTGTCCTGGAGGGCGCTGGTGAGGTGCGGGTTCTCCACCAGGTGGGTGGCGGCGTCGGCGGCCGAGAGGGTGATGGTGATGAGGAAGTCGGTGGCGGCGAACCCCAGCAGCGTCAGCACGAACAGCTTGCCCTGCCAGAAGGACAGGAGCCGCTCCAGCATCGCGATCGAGCCCTGGCCGTGCGGGCTCTCCCTGGCCACCCGCCGGTACACGGGCAGCGCGCCGGCCAGCGTCACCAGGACGAGGACGAGGGTGGCGATCGGCGACAGCACGCCCGCGGCCAGGGCCGCGATGCCCGGCTGGTAGCCGAGTGTCGAGAAGTAGTCCACTCCCGTCAGGCACATCACCCGCCACCACCGCTGTCCGCGGTGGGCCTCGGGCGCGACGTGCGACCCCGGCTGGTGCTTGGCCATGTCGGCCAGGCCCTCCAGCATCCACGCGCGCAGGCGATGCCGTGCTGCGGCCCCGGGAGGAGGTCCGGCGGAAGCGGCCATCGTGTGCTCCTGTCGTACCGCGAAAGCGTCCGGCCGGCGACGAGACGCACGTCAGCGTACGGAGTGCGGACGCCGTCGCCGTGGTGTTCGGCGGTGTGGCGCGTTCGTGTCCCCGGCGTGTGCGGCGGGGGCGTTCAGGCGGGGAGCCCGGCTCCCCGGCGGGCCGGTTGCCCGGTGAGGTGATGCACGTACTCGCGCTCCAGGCGGAAGCCCGCGGTCCAGGCGAGGAGCCGGCTGGGGCGGTGGTCGCGGGAGCAGGTCCAGCTCGGGGTGTGGCCGCGGGTGGCGACGTCCCGGCACAGGGCGGTCACACAGGCCAGGGCCAGGCGACGGCGTCGGTGTCCGGGGAGGGTGAAGCAGGCGAGGTCCTCGTACCGGGTGCCGTGGAAGTACGTACAGGCGACGGCGAGGGGGTCGTCCTTCCGGAACGCGGCCCAGCCGGATCCGGAGGCGGCGAGACCGGCCGGGCCGCCCCAGCTGGCGTGGAACCAGGCCGCGTCCCGGGTGAGGACGGCCAGCGCCGAGGCGTCCGCCGGGACCAGCCGACGCACCGTCACCTCGTCCGGAAGGCGCGGCACCGGCACGGGCACGCGGTGCAGATACAGCATCCGCTCCCACGGCACGACCCGGTCGAAGGCGCCGTGCAGAGCCGGCAGGAAGCAGGCCGGGGCCTGCACATAGTGCGCGCCGAAGGCGGCGAGGGCATCCGGGGCCAGGGCGCTCGGATCGCCGCGGAGCAGGACGTGGTCCGCGCAGGCGACGGCCAGGGCGCGTGGAGCGGTGGCCCGGTCGGCCCACCAGCGGCCGGTTCCCGCTGCCCGTACGTGTTCGGGCAGCGCGGCCGCTCCGGGGGATCCGGCGGTGAACCAGCCGGTGAGCGGGGGAAGTCGGTCGGGGGCGAGTTCGATCACGAGGTTCCTCGGGTGGTCGCGGCCTGCGCCGGTGCGGCCGTGCGCCGAACGGTGGTGCCGCGCCCGGCGAGCCACCGGGCGGTGCGGTGGCCGTCGGCGGAGGCGGCACCGGCCACCAGGACCCTAGGGGAGAAAAGGGGCATGTCGGGTGCGGTCCCGCCCCGGAGAGGGGACGGGTACGCCGAACGGCCCCCTCCGGGCCCCCGGGCGCACGGCAGCGGAGGAACGACCGAGGAGTCCGGCGTGTCGCCGGGCGGATCCGCTCGGTGACCGCTCCCGCCGTGGCCTGGAATCCTTGGAGCGGTGTGCCAGAGTGGAGGTGGACGGGCGCCGCGGTCGGTGCGTGCGAGAGAGGGCGGCCTGTCATGTCCCTACAGCCGGATCGCCTCGGCGCGGTCACCACTCATCCCAGGTCCACGTCCCTGCGGGAGTACCAGGACCTGTTCGATCAGGCTCCGGTGATCTTCGTTGCGCTGGGCGGCCCCTCTCATCTGCTGGAGGCGGCGAATCCGGCGTTCTTCGAGGCGTTCGGGGGCAGCCGTACGGACACCGGGGTGCCGATCGGCGAGCTGGTTCCGGAGCTGGCGCCGCAGGGCGTCCTCGACCGGCTCGACGCGGTCTACCGCACCGGCACCGCGTTCCGCGCCCGTGGCGCGCGGCTGGTGCTCGGCGTGCCGGGGAAGGAGCGGGAGGGGTTCTTCGACTTCACCTACGAGCCGCGCCGGGACGCGGTGGGCGAGGTCGACGGGGTGATCGTGATCGCGGTGGAGACCACCGTGTACCACCACGCCCAGCTCCTCGCGGCCGAGCAGCGCATCCTGCTGGAGCGGATCGCGCGCGACGCTCCGCTCGGCGACATCCTGACCGGCATGGCACGGGCGATCGAGGAGCTGTCGCCGGAACTGATCGTCTCGGTGCTGCTGGCCGATTCCGACGGCCGGCATCTGCGGCACGGCACCGGTCCGGGCCTGCCGGACTTCTACAACGAGGCGATCGACGGGATCGCCATCGGCGCGGACGTGGGCTCGTGCGGCACGGCCGCGCATCTGCGGGTGCCGGTGATCGTCACCGATATCGCCACCGATCACCGGTGGGAGGGCTACCGGGAGTTGGCGGCACGGGCCGGGATGGCGGCGTGCTGGTCCACCCCGATCATCGGGACGGACGACCGGCTGCTGGGCACCTTCGCCATGTACCACCGGGCGCCCAAGGCCCCCGAGGCGAAGGACCTGGCCCTCAGCACCGCGTTCGCCCGTATCGCGGCGCTGGCCATCGAACGCCACCAGGCCATGGAGGCGGGCCGCGCGGCCCAGGAACGGGAGCGGGAGGCCCGCGAGGACCTGGCCTTCATCCTGGAGGCCAGCACGGCCATCACCCGCGAGCCGCACTTCTCCGACTGCCTGCAGCGTCTGGCCCGGCTGACCGTGCCGACCCTGGCGCCGCTGTGCAGCGTCCATGTGCGGGAGGACGGCCGGACCCGGCGGATCGCCGAGGCCGCCGCCACCCCCGCCGCGGAAGAACTCTTCGACTCCCCCGCCCTGCGCGACCGGGTCGAGAGCGCGGTCGCCCGAGTCCTGGCCTCCGGCACCACGGAGACGGACCGCGCCGATGTCCCGCCCGGCGGGCGCCCCGTACTGCCCGGTGTCACCGGTTACGTCTGCGTCCCGCTGGATGCCCGCGGCCGCACCTTCGGCGTCCTGACCCTGCTGGCCACCGACCGGCCCCTGGACGGCCACGGCATCGCGCTCGCCGAGGAGCTGGCCCGCCGGGCCGCCTCCAGTGCCGACAACGCCCGCCAGTTCAGCGACCGTGTCCAGCTGGCCCGCGAGCTGCAGGCCGGGCTGTTGCCTCCGGAGCTGCCCGCCATTCCCGGCGCCGATCTGGCGGCGTCCTACCACCCCGCCGGGGAAGGGCTCGAGGTCGGCGGCGACTTCTACGACGTCTTCCCGCTCCCCGACGACCGCTGGGCGTTCATGATCGGCGATGTGTGCGGGCGCGGCGCGGCGGCTGCCACCACGACCGGCATGGTCCGCCACACCGCCCGCGCCGCCGCACGCCTGCTGCACGACCCGGCGGCCGTGGTCGCCGCCATCAACGACGCGGTGGCCGGGAGCGCGCTCGACGAGGACTACTTCGTCTCGCTCGTCTACGGCGAGCTGCGGCACACCGGATCGCACCTCGCACTGGAGCTGATACGGGCCGGTCATGTGCCGCCGTTCGTGCGCCGCACCGACGGCACGGTCGAACAACTCGTCCAGTCGGGCCTGCTCCTGGGGATCGGTCCGGAATTCGACGGCACGGTGTGCCGGCTCGACCTCACGCCGGGCGACAGCCTGGTGCTGGTCACCGACGGCATCACCGAGGCCCGCTCCGCCGAGGGCGAGTTCTTCGACGACCACCGGCTGGCCGATGCCCTCCTCGCCCTTCCCACCACGGCATGCGACGCCACCGGTCTGATCGACGCCGTCCATGCCGCCGTGACCGCCTTCGCGGGCCGTTCCACCCCCGATGACCAGGCCACTCTGGTGGTCACCGCCACCTGATACCGAGCCCGGCGCCGGTCTGTCGGCGCGGGTCCGGGCCCGGCACCCACCGTCCCGTCGGCGACGACGACCGTCGGCCCCCTGCCGTTCGCCGGGCGACATGCCTATTTTGGCTCCATGGACCCCGTGCCGCGTGCCACCCCCGACGACACCAACCCGCTGCGCCGGCTCTCCCTCGACGACCTGCGGCGTCGTACGAGCATGAAGTGGCGCACCTACCCGGACGATGTGCTGCCGCTGTGGGTGGCGGAGATGGATGTGCCGCTCCCCGCACCGGTCGCCTCGGCGATCACGGAGGCGGTCGCGCTCGGCGACACCGGCTACCCGGCGGGAACGGCGTACGCCCGGGCGCTGGCCGACTTCGCGCGGGCGCGGTGGGGCTGGGACGGGATCGCCCTCGCGCGCACGGCGATCGTGCCCGATGTGATGCTGGGGATCGTCGAGGTTCTCAAACTGGTCACCGGCCCGGGGGACCCGGTGGTCGTCAACTGCCCCGTCTACCCGCCGTTCTACCAGTTCGTGACGCATATGGACCGGCGGGTGGTGGAAGCGCCGCTGGGAGAGGATCTGCGGATCGATTTCGCCGCGCTGGAGGGGGCGTTCCGGCACGCCGTCGCGGACGGGGGCCGGGCCGCGTATCTGCTGTGCAGCCCGCACAATCCCACGGGCACCGTGCACGGCGCCGAGGAACTGGCCGCCGTCGCGGCACTGGCCGACCGGTACGGCGTCCGGGTCGTCGCCGACGAGATCCACGCGCCCGTGGTGGCCCTCGACACCGGCTTCGTGCCGTATCTGAGCGTGCCCGGCGCGGAGAGCGGGCTGTCGCTGATGTCGGCGTCCAAGGCGTGGAACCTGGCCGGTCTCAAGGCGGCGCTCGCCCTCGCCGGACCGGCCGCGGCCGACGATCTGGCCCGCCTCCCGGAGGAGGTCAGCCACGGCCCCAGCCACCTGGGGATCATCGCCCACACCGCCGCCCTGCGGGACGGCGGCGACTGGCTCGACGCGGTGCGCGCCGGCCTCGACGACAACCGCCGGCTGCTCGCCGCCCTGCTGGCCGAGCACCTCCCCGCGGTCCGCTACCGCCCCGCCGCCGGCACCTACCTCGCCTGGCTCGACTGCCGTGCGCTCGGTCTCGGTGACGACCCCGCCGCGGTCTTCCTCGCCCGCGGCAGGGTCGCGCTCAGCCCCGGTACCAACTTCGGCACCGGCGGCGCCGGTCACGTCCGGCTCAACCTCGCGACCTCGCCCGAGCTGCTGACGGAGGCCGTACGGCGGATGGCCGCCGCGCTGACCTGACCACTGCGGCGGACGCCGCTCCACACGCCCCGTCCCCTTCCGTACCGGAAACGGAACGCCGCCCCGCGGGGACGGCCGGGCCGCCACCGGCCGTCCCCCGCACCGCACTTGGGGGCCGTTTTGGATTGCGGGGAGTTTCTCCATACGATCCGGCGATGATCACAAGAAAACGGCTGGCGGCCGGGGTGTGCGGCCTGCTGGCCGCGATGACCCTCGCGCTCGCCCCCACACCCGCCAGCGCCGGTGAACCCGACGCGAAGTCCTCCCCCAAAGTCGAGTTGACGCTCGATGTCAGTGGCTCGATGCGGGCGCGTGACATCGACGGTCAGAGCCGGATGGCCGCCGCGAAGCAGGCGTTCAACGAGGTGCTGGACGCCGTGCCGGACGAGGTCCAGCTCGGCATACGCACCCTCGGCGCCAACTACCGCGGCGAGGACCGGAAAGTCGGCTGCAAGGACACCCGGCAGCTCTACCCGGTCGGCCCGCTGAACCGGACCGAGGCGAAGACCGCGGTGGCCACGCTCAGCCCCACCGGCTGGACGCCCATCGGCCCGGCGCTGCTGGGCGCGGCCGACGACCTCAAGGGCGGCGACGCGTCCCGCAGGATCGTCCTCATCACGGACGGCGAGGACACCTGCGCCCCGCTCGACCCCTGCCAGGTGGCACGGGACATCGCCGCCAAGGGCATCCACCTCACCGTCGACACCCTCGGGCTGCTGCCGGACGCCAAGACCCGCAACCAGCTGAGCTGTATCGCCGAGGCGACCGGCGGCACCTACACCTCGGTGCAGCACACCAAGGAACTGCGCGACCGTGTGCACCAGTTGGTGGACCGCGCCGCGCATCCGGTGGTCACTCCGGTGGCGACCGAGGGGTCACAGCAGTGCGCCGGCGCCCCGAAGCTCAAGCCCGGTCTCTACAGCGACCGCGAGAAGTTCGCCGAGCACCGCTGGTACCGGGTGGACGTCCGGCCCGGCCAGGAACTGCGTGCCTCGGTGAGCGTCGCCGCGGACCGCGCGGTCAACAACGACTACGGGGTCCTGCTGCGGGCCTCGACCGTGCACGGCCGGGAGATCGTCCGTGGTGCGGAGGCCGGCGACGGCCGTACGGATGTGATCTCCTCCGGGCTGCGCTACCCGAAGGCGCAGACCTCCGCCGCGGACGACGACGGCGAACCCACGGCGGAGACCGTCTGTCTGCAGGTCAGCAACTCCTTCTCGGCGCCTGCCTCGGTCAAGACCGATCCGGGCCTGCCCGTCGAGCTGACCGTCGACCTGGTGGACGGGCCCGACGACGCCTCCGACGCGGCCTTCTTCGGCCTGGGACACGGCTGGTGGCTGCTGGCCTCGCTGGCTCTCACCGGGCTGGTCGTGGGCCTGCTGTGGGGCTGGCTCTCCCGTTGGCGCGTGACCGTGTGGAGGACCAACTGATGCGCACCCTACGCACCCTGGCAACCGCTCTTCTGGTGGGCGCCGCCCTGTTCGGCTCGGCCCCAGGGGCCCTCGCCGACAGCCCGTCCCCCAGCCCGAGCACCGGCTCCGACGGGGAGGCGCCCGCCCCGACCGAGGCCGGTACCTCCTTCCGTACGGCGACCGCCCTCAGGCCGGACCAGCGGGGCACGGCCGACGCTTCCACCGGCGACTACCTCTACTGGGTACTGCCCGTGGACGCGGGACAGCGCGCCACCGTCAAGGCCAAGGTGGCCCTTCCCAAGAGCACCCGGCACGGCGCGGCCACCTGGCAGCTCGATGTCTATGACGGGCTGCGCCGCCGTCAGTCGTGCCAGTACGGCGCCAGTACGAGGACGGCGGCCCGGGAGGCGGAATCCGTCGAGCTGTCGTGCACGCTGCGCACGGTCCGCGCCTGGGCGGAGCCGTGGGCGAACGATCCGCTGCCCGGCAGCTATTACCTGCGCCTGACGGTCACCGACCTGCCCAAGGACGACCTCGGTCTGCCGGTGCACGCCGAGGTCGGCGCCACCGTCGCCGACATGGGCGGCGCGCACGCCGTGGACGGCACGCTCGCCGCGCCCCTGGTGCCCGGCGCCTCCACCGCCTCGCCGGAGGCCGAGGAGAGCACCGCACCCGGGAAGCCCGCGGCGCTGGGCGAACCGGACGGCGGCTGGTCCTCCGGCGGGTGGTCGGACCGCTGGCTCTGGACCGCGGCGGGCGGACTGCTCGCGGCCCTGGCCGGCATCGCGGGCTACCGCATGACGGGTGGCTCAGGCCGCCCGTCACGGGTGCCACCGGGCGCCTGACCTCCAGGGGGCGGCCGTGGCACGGGCCCGGCCGCCCTCCCGCCCCGGCGGCCCGCGTTCACCGGTCGCGGCCAGGACGGCCCGGCCGGTGAGCCAGGGCGCGTGAGCCGGGGAGCGCCGGTGTTCCTCTCAGCAGTCGCAGCAGTTGCAGCAGTCGCAGCAATCACAACCGTCGCCGCAATCGCACTTCTGGCAGCACCCCTCGCGCTTCTTGCGCGACCAGGCCCCCTCGTACTCCTCGGCACAGCAGAGCTTGCAGGTGCAGCACAGTCCGATGGCGACCGCACAGCCGGCGAGGAAGCCACGGGGCTTCTTCGGCTGCTGCGGGAACTGCGGCATCCCGCCCTCGCCCCCGCCGGAGCCGCCGCCGTATCCGCCCCCGTGGCCGCCGGGCCCCACCGGACCACCGCCGCCGTACGGGTTCTGCGGCCCGTTCAGATGCTGCTGTCCCTGGGCGTAGGGGCCACCGGCCGGCGCCTGGCCGTACTGGGGCGGCTGACCGTACTGCGGGGGCCGGCCGTACGGGGAGGGCTGACCGTCCTGGTACGGGTTGCCGCCCCGGCCGTCGTACGGCCCCGGCGCGCCGTGCCCCTGGTGGGAGCAGGCGGCGGTGCCGAAGGCGCGGTCCACCGAGCGGCGCAGTTCGTGCACCAGCAGCACATGCACGAGGGCGGAGTCGGCGAACTCCACGTCGCGCAGCGCGAGGCGGATGCCGTGCAGCGCGTCGTCGCACAGCCGGCGGGCCTGGGCCAGGGTGGCGCCCGTGGCGGCCAGCGGGTTCCAGGCGCCCTCGGCGGCGTCCGCCGTACGGTCCTCCACGGCGTCGAGCAGATGGGCCAGCCGTCCGAAGAGCCGGCCGGCCTCGGCGAGCGGCGCGGCGTTGCCCGGCCGGCCCGCCAGCACCGCGGTGTGGGCGAAGGCCGCGGCGGTCGCCGTCTCGGTCGGTTCGGTGATCACCGTCAGCGGTGTGCCGGGTCCGGCCAGTTCCTCGATGCCGAGCTGCCGGTCGACCGCGTCGACGAGTACGGCGGTGTCGAAGCCGAGGGTGGCGCCGGTGCGCGCGCCGGCCCGGTCCCAGCCCGCGGCGACCTTGCGCGCGGCGGCGGCCACCGGCCGGCGGCGCAACGCTCCGTTCCCGTCGGCGACATGGTCGCGTATCTTCGCCGAGGCCAGCACGAGGGAGACCGATGCCGCGAGGCGCGCGCCCTCCCCCTTCGCCACCGAGGCGGTACGCATACCCCGCAGCGGGCAGGGCCCCGCGGTACGGCGGCCGGCCTGCGCGAGGCCGGACTGGGCGTCCGTCAGCACGGAGATGATCAGCCCGTCGTAGTTCGTGACGACCCGGGCGAACTGCCCGTGGTCGCCGCGCAGCGCGAGACAGAGGCCGCACAGATGGGCCATCCACTCCGCCTTGAGCCCTTGTGACAGGCGATGGGTGCAGGGCCTGACGATTCCGAACATGTGGCAACCCCCGTGTGACGTCGGCGTGGACCGGCCTCGGCGGCATGGTCCGGCAGCGGCAGGAATCGTACCGAGTACGCCGTTGACCTGGACACACGCCCCAGGTGCGGGCCGTACCGCACCTGATGTGCCGTCACGGTGACGGTGGTGACGGGCGGTCGGGCCGGTCCGGTCCCGCGCGGTGGTGAAGGCGGCCGCTCCGCCGGTGCCAGGGGAAGCACCGGCGGAGCGGCCGCGCGGCCCAGGTCCACAGGAAGGCCGGGCCGGGCTTGCCGGGAATCGGGGAAAATCCCGCGGCACACCCCTATGTACGGACCGCACCCCGGGACCGTTCAGCCGGCTTTCCGGATTCGTCGGGACGCGTGCCCGGGCCTCAGAGCGGCACGGGCGCGGCGGGCCCCTCCCCCGGGTGGTGGCGCAGGCGCGCGGCGAGGACGGCGACATCGTCCTCGGCATGCAGGCCGTCGAGGCGGAGCACGACCTCGTCGAGCACCTCCGCCACACCGGCCCCGGCGGGCAGCCGGATCCGGGCCAGCCGGGAGAGCGAGACGTCGATGTCCTCGCCGCGCCGCTCGACGAGGCCATCGGTGAACATCAGCAGGGTGTCCGCGGACGTGAGGGTGCGGGTGACGAGTTCGTAGCCCCCGGCCCCGGTGCCCAGGGGCGGACCGACGGGGACGTGGAGGAGGTCGGCCGCGCCCTCGCTGCCGAAGACCACCGGAGGGAGGTGACCGGCGCTGGCGAAGGCGGCGATACCGCGCGCCGGATCGACCCGGGCGAGCAGGCAGGTCGCCGGACGGCGGGACTCGTCCCCGGCCACGGCGGCGTCGAGCTGACGCAGCACGCGATGCGGCGGCAGATCGGTGGAGGCGACATAGCGCAGATGGGAGCGGTAGGCGTTCATGTCGACCGCCGCATCGAGCCCGTGTCCCATGACGTCGCCCATGACGAGCAGGGTGCGCCCGTAGTGGAGGCGCACCGTCTCGAACCAGTCGCCGCCGACCAGGGCGCTGGTGCCGGAGGGCAGGTAGCGGGTGGCGAGTTCCAGATTGGGGTGCGGCTTGCCCGGCTCGGCGAGGAGCGCCCGCTGCAGGTCCATCGCCGTGCGCTGCACCGCGGCGTACCGGCGGGCGTGGGCGAGCTGGACGGCGGTGAGGCGGGCCAGGAAGTGCACCGTGGCGATCTCGTCCGCGCTGAAGCTGCCGCCCGCGCGCAGGGCCAGCAGGACGCCGTAGCGGCGGCCGTGCGCGAGGAGCGGCACCGACAGCGCCCCGGCGGAGCGGCCGCCCGACAGGGTGGCCGTAGCGGTGGCGGGCTGCCCCTCGGCCAGGACCCGCAGCGACAGCGACCCGCCGTCGGGCCCCTCCGGGCCTTCGTCGGGGAACCGCGCCTCCAGGACCCTCACCAGGCCTGCGGTCGCCACGCGCCGCAGCGCTGCCGGGGAGCGGGACCGCGCCCCGGTGCCCTCCTCGTCGAGCAGGTCCACCGCGGCGGCGTCGCACAGGTGCCGGCACAGGAAGCGGGACAGTTCGGCGCAGGTGGTCTGCTCGTCCAGGGTGGTGCCGATGCGTTCGGCGGCTTCTTCCACCAGCCGCAGCCGGGCCGGCAGGCCCGCGGAACCGGCGTCCGGGTCCGCCTTCGGGCCCTCCTCGTGCGACACGGCCACCTCCAGGGCGCTGCGGCCCGCCTCCTGCGCGCCCCGGCCATGATCCGCCGGACCGGCCCCGGGGGCCGCTCGGCCCGCCGCGGCCGTGGCGCCGGTCCTCCGTGCGGCGGAGGCCGGGTCCGCCGGGCCTCGGTCAGCGGTGCGGGTCCCGTGCGGGTGTCCCCCCGCGCGGGCGGGCGGCCGTCGCCCCGTCGGGACCCGCGGCGGTCGTCAGGACAGGACGCCCATGCCCAGCAGACCGAAGAGGAGGGCGCCGACGAGGATCCGGTAGATCACGAACGAGTTGAAGGAGTGCTTGGCCACGAACTTCAGCAGCCAGGAGATCGAGGCGTAGGCGACGGCGAAGGAGACCACGGTGCCGATGGCCAGGGGGGCGACGGCGGCGCCGCTGCCGACGGCGTCCTTCAGCTCGTAGACACCGGCTCCGGTGAGGGCCGGGATGCCGAGGAAGAAGGAGAGGCGGGTGGCCGCGACGCGCTCCAGGTCGAGGATGAGGGCGGTGGACATCGTCGCGCCGGAGCGGGAGAAGCCGGGGAAGAGGAGGGCGAGGATCTGCGAGCAGCCGACCCACATGGCGTCCTTGAGGGAGGTGTCGTCCTCACCGCGCTTGTGGCGGCCCATCTGGTCCGCCGCCCACATCACACCGCTGCCGATGATCAGCGACCCGGCCACCACCCACAGGGAGGCGAGGGGGCCTTCGATCAGGGGCTTGGCGGCCAGTCCGACGACGACGATCGGGATGGTGGCGTAGATCACCCACCAGGCGAACTTGTAGTCGTGGTGGTAGCGCTCCTCGCGGTTGCGCAGCCCGCGGAACCACGCCCCCACGATGCGCACGATGTCCTTGCCGAAGTAGACGAGCGCCGCGGCGATCGCGCCGACCTGGATGACGGCCGAGAAGCCGACAACGGTCTTGTCGTCGACGGGGATCCCCATCAGCCCCTCGGCGATCTTGAGGTGGCCGGTGGAGGAGACCGGAAGAAATTCCGTCACCCCCTCGACGGCTCCGAGGACGACGGCTTGGCCGATGCTGATCGCGCTCATGGGATCCATTTCTGGGGACGGTGTGGACGTGCGGCGCGGGTGCGCCGTGGTGCGGTGGGCGTTGGGTCCTGCGGCCGGGCATGCGGCACGGACGCGGGGGCATCGGCGCCCGCGGCGATGCTCGCGGCCCGGCCGGGACGGGTCCCGGGGGTGACTCCGGCGTCACCTGCACCCGCGTATGCCTCGGCACACAGGTCGGTGAGGCGACTGTACTGGTGGTCACGCCGTCGGGCCGAAGCGAAGGGCGCGGTAGGCCCCCGCGGGACCGGCCCGGCGGGCGGCGGGGGCGTCGCCCGGCGGGGGCCGGAGAGAGGAGGGGTGCGGCGGCGGGCGGGGGCGGCGGACGGCCACCGGGATGCGCGGCGGTTGAACGGTGGCCATGACCGGCGACGTACAGGAGGGCGGGTGCCTGGGCACCGAGCCATGTCGTCAGCCCCTCCCGCGATGGGCCGGGATGCGTCCCGCGCGTCCCGGCGTCTACAGTGCCCCAGATGGTCTACAGCACTGTAGACGACCAGCGGGGGAGCCGTCGCACGGCCGGTGCCCCGGTGCGCCTCCGGACCGCCGGCGCACCGGAGGCGACAGGTCCACGCAGCATTGTGATGCACCTGCTCGCGCAGGCTCGCACCAGGAGCACCACCCGGCGCCGGTAGGGTCCTTGACCGTCCCGCACCAGTTACACGAGGAGCCAGGATGTCGCTTGCCACGATCGTCACAGTGATCACCCTCACCACCACGGCAAGAAGGACCCGGCGGCCGACGGACCCCTGGGAGGCCGTGTCGTGAGCCCTCTCCCCCACTCCTCGACCCTGCAGGACACCGCTCCGCCGACGCCCGCCGAGCGGCCCGCGGACGCCGCCCGCTCCCCCGCCGGAGCCGCGGCCGAGCGGGCGTCACCGCCCCCGAAGAAACATCGCGACGCGTTCTTCGACAACGCCAAATACCTGGCGATCGTCCTGGTGGCGCTGGGTCACGCCTGGGAGCCGCTGTACGCGGGCAGCCGGAGCGCGGCCGCGCTGTACATCTTCGTCTACGCGTTCCACATGCCCGCTTTCACCGTCATATCCGGGTACTTCTCGCGCAGTTTCGATATGCGCCGCGACCGGCTGCAGCGGCTGGTCACTGGCGTCGTCGTCCCGTACATCCTCTTCCAGACGGCCTATGCGCTGTTCCGGTACTGGGCCGGTGACCTGCCCAGCTTCTCGGCCGACCTGATGGACCCGTGGTTCCTCACCTGGTTCCTGGCCGCCCTGTTCCTGTGGCGGCTCACCGCCCCGCTGTGGCGGATCGTCCGGTGGCCGGTGCCGCTGGCCCTGGCGATCGCCCTGTCGGCCTCCGTCTCTCCGGACCTCGGCACCGACCTGGACCTCCAGCGGGTCCTGCAGTTCCTGCCGTTCTTCGTCCTCGGCATGTGCCTGAAAGCGGAGCACTTCAGCCTGGTGCGCTGCTGGGCGGCGCGCATTGCCGCGGTGCCCGTCCTCGTGGCCGCGCTGGGCTTCGCGTACTGGGCCGTGCCGCGCATGAACGACGCGTGGTTCTACCACACCGACAGCGCGCAGAAGCTGGGCGTGCCGTGGTGGTGCGGCATCCTGATGCAACTGGCCATGTTCGGCTGCTCGTTGGTCCTCACGGCCTGCTTCCTGGCCTGGGTGCCCGGCCGCCGGACGTGGTGCACCGTACTGGGCGCCGGCACGCTCTACGGCTACCTGCTGCACGGTTTCCTGGCCAAGGCCTCCCGCTGGTTCGACTGGTACGACGCCGCCTGGGTCCACAGCCCGTGGGGCTCCGTCGTCGTCACGCTGCTGGCCGCGGCGGTCGTGACACTGCTGTGCACCCCGCCGGTCCAACGCGCCCTGCGCTTCGCCATGGAGCCGAAGATGCGGTGGGCCTTCAGGAAGGAGCCCCCGCCCGGTACGCCGCAGCGCCGTACGGCATAGCGGGTCGGCACGGACCGGGAGCCGGATGACGCTGCGGTGACGGCGCCCCGCCGGAGCCGGGACGGGACCGTCCACGTCACGTGGACGGTGCGCGGGGGCCTCGCCTCCACCCCGGCTCCGACGGCCCCGGCGGATAGCATCAGTACTGTTGGCGTGGCTCATACGTGCGGTGGTGGCTCACCTCTGGGCCGACCGAATGCTTGCCGTGACGTGATCGGAAGTGCCTGCGCGATGGCCAGCAGCCCTATGAGCCCCGGCCACCCTGATCCAGCAGAGGCGCCGATCATGGAACCAGCTGCGGCGGCATCGCCACCCCCGGCCGGCATCAGCCTGCGCCAGCTGCTGATGTCGCTGGGCGAGCCCCTGGTGGAGCTGCAGGCCGCGCCCGCCGGGCTGGACGTCGAGATCCGCAGCGTCGCGCTGCTGGACCCCGAGGACCCGCCGATCACCCAGCCCGGCGAGCTGGTGCTCGCCATAGGTGCCCGCGGCCGGGCCGCATTCCCCGCGCTGCGGGCCGGCGGGCGCGACGGCGCCGCCGCCGTCGCGGTCAAGCTGGACACTCCCGGACAGGCCGCGGCGCTCAGCGCGACCGCCGTCGAGGCGGGCATCGCCCTGCTGTCCGTACGGACCGAGGCGCGCTGGGAGCAGGTGGACGCGCTGGCCCGCGCGGCGCTGGAGAGCGTGCCGGACGGGCGTCCCGGCGAGGGGCCCGAGGAGGGCGACCTCTTCTCGCTCGCCCAGACCACCGCCGTCCTGACCGGCGGCATCGTCAGCATCGAGGACACCGCCAACCGCGTGCTGGCCTACTCGCGCTCCACCGACTCCGACGAGGTCGACGATCTGCGGCGGCTGTCCATCCTGGGCTGGCAGGGCCCGGAGGCGTATCTGGCGCGGCTGCGGAAGTGGGGTGTGTTCCAGCGGCTGCGCGCCTCCGACGAGGTGATCTGTATCGACAGCCACCCCGAGCTGGGGATCCGCCGGCGGCTGGCGGTGGCCATCCGGTCCGGGGAACGCCAGCTGGGCACCATCTGGGTGCAGGAGGGCTCGGCGCCGCTGACCGAGCACTCGGACCAGGCGCTGCTGGGCGCGGCCCGGGTCGCGGCGCTCCACCTGGTGCGCCGTCGCCGGGAGCTCTCCGCGGACCTGACGCTGACCCGTACCCTCGCGGCCGGGCTGCTGGAGGGCAGCACCGGCCCCCAGCCGCTGGCCAGCCACCTGGCGTTGGACGCGGCCCGCCCGGCCGCCGTCCTGGGCTTCTCGTACGGGACCGCCGAGGCCACCCCGTCGGAGCTGACCCGCTCCGAGGTCAGCAACCTGATCTCGGTGCACACCGCCGCCCGGCACCGCAGCGCCCTGGTCACCCAGGTCGATGCGCGGATCTACGTGCTGCTGCCGCAGCTGCCGCGCAGCATCGACCTCGGCACGCTGCGCGGCTGGGGGCAGGCGATCACCGAGGCGGCCCGCCGGCATCTGGGCATGTCGCTGCGCGGTTCGATCGGCTGCATCGTGCCGGGGCTCGGGGAGGTTCCCGAATCACGGCGGGAGGCGGACCGGATCCTCGACGCGATGGTGAGTGCCGGTGTCACCACCACGGTCGCCGCGCTGCCGGACATTCAGGCGGAGGTGCTGGTCAGCGAGGTGCTGCGACTGCTCTCCGTGCATCCGGAGATGCGCGACCCCCGGCTGACCGCCCTGGTCGCCCACGACAGCCGGAGCCAGGGTCAGTTGGCCGAGTCGGTCCTCGTCTATCTGAACGCCTTCGGCGACGTACGGGCCGCCGCCGCCGAGCTGCATGTGCACCCCAACACGCTGCGCTACCGGATCCGCCGGGCCGAGGAGTTGACCGGTCTCGACCTCGCCCGTCCGGATCAGCGGCTGCTGGCGATGCTCCAGCTGCGGCTGCCGTCCGCTCCCTGAGCCGGCGCGCCGCCCGGCGCCGCGGGCCCGTCCGTCCGCGTCACCCGAGAGCTCCGCAGCCGGCCGCCCGTTCGCCCGGTGCACATTGGCCGGATCCCACACACGGCCGTTGGTCCAAGATTCTCCTAAACTGGGCGATATTGCTCCATTGAGCTGACGGGCTGGCGATGATGACCTCGGAGAATGCTCTGCCGGGCGGGTCGGGCCGCGCATGGGACATGGCGAAAGCGGCCACGGCCGAACTGGACGCGCAGGGGCTGGTCGTCGCCTGGACCCGGGCGGCGGAGCGGCTGCTCGGGTATCCGGCCGAGGAGGTGCTGCACCGTCCCGCGGCGGAGCTGCTGGCACTCCCCGGCGACGAGGCGCGGGTGGCCGCCGTCGCCCAGTGGTGCCGCTCGGGAGACGGCTGGGGCGGATCGGTGGCGGCGCGCCACCGCGACGGCCGGGATCTTCAGCTGGCGGTGCAGGTCACACCCCTGCTCGACAGCACCGGCCACGAACGGTGGTCCGTCCTCGCGCTGGAGGAGTGGCGGATGCCGGGCGGCGGCGTGAACCAGCTGATGCTCGAACCGTTCCTGGCGCAGGCCCCGGTCGGCATGGCGGTCCTCGACACCGGTCTGCGGTACGTCTGGGTGAACGAGGTGCTGGAGCACCTGATCCCCCTTGACCAGCGGCTGGGCAAAGCCGTGGCGGAGGTGTTGCCGAGGCTGGAGGCCGAGGCGTTCGAGGAACGGATGCGGCGGGTCCTGCGGACCGGGGCGCCGGTGATGGACTACGAATTCCGCAGCCCCACCTACGCCGACCCCCACCAGGAGCGCGCCTACTCGGCGTCCTTCTTCGGGCTGGAGGACCCCCGCGGCCGGCGCATCGGCCTCTGGTACATGGTCATCGACGTCACCGAACGCTGGCGGGCCCAGGAACGCCTCGCCCTGCTGAACGACGCCAGCGTGCGGATCGGCAGCACGCTGGACGTCACCCGGACCGCACAGGAGCTGGCCGATGTCGCCGTGCCGGCGCTCGCCGACTTCGTCGCCGTCGACCTGCTGGATTCGGTCCTGCAGGGCGCCGAGCCGGTTCCCGGACCGGTCGACAGCACCCCCACCATGCGCCGCAGCGGCCAGCAGTCGGTCCACGAGGGCTGCCCGGAAGCCGGTCTGGCCGTGGGGGAAGCCGTCCAGCGGTCCCCGTCGTCGCCCATCGCCCGCTGTCTGCTCAAGGGCGAGTCCCTCGTCGAGCCGGTCCTCGACTTCGCCACCAGCTCCTGGGTCACCGAGGACCCGGTCCGGGCCGCCGTGATCCGTGAATTCGGGTTCCGCTCGGTGATGGTGGCGCCGGTTCAGGCCCGGGGCATCACCCTGGGCGCGGCGACGTTCTTCCGCTCCCGCCGTCTGGGGCCCTTCGTGGCGGACGATGTGCGGCTCGCCGAGGAGCTGGTGGCCCGGGCCGCGGTGTGTGTCGACAACGCGCGCCGCTTCACCCGTGAGCGCGCCGCGGCCCGGGTGATGCAGCAGAACCTGCTGCCGCACGAGCTGACCGGCGGCTCCGCCCTGGAGGTGGCGTCGTGGTACTTCCCCGCGGACGCCCCGAGCGGGGTGGGCGGCGACTGGTTCGATGTGATTCCGCTGTCCGGGGCGCGGGTCGCCCTGGTCGTGGGGGACGTGGTCGGGCACGGCATCAACGCCGCGGCCACGATGGGCCGGCTGCGGACCGCCGTACGCACCCTGGCCAACCTGGATCTGCCGCCCGATGAGCTGCTGGCCCGGCTGGACGACCTGGTCATCGGCCTGGTGAAGACGCATGGCGCCGACCCGGCGGCGGACGCCGGGGACCCGGGCGTGGCCTCGACGTTCATGGGGGCCACCTGTCTGTACGCCGTGTACGACCCGGTCGGCAGACGGTGCAGCATGGCGCGCGCCGGTCATCTGCCGCCGCTGATCGTCGGCCCGGACGGCGCCGTGGACTGTCCCGACCTGCCCGCCGGGCCGCCGCTCGGCCTCGGGACGCTGCCCTTCGAGGCCGTCGAACGGGAACTGGCCGAGGGCAGTCTGATCGCGCTCTACACCAACGGCCTGATCGAGGCCCGCGACCGGGACATCGGCGTGGGCCTGTCCCGGCTGAGCGACACCCTCGCGGTGTCCGGGCAGACCCTGAAGGAGATCGGCGGGAACGTGGTCAAGGCCCTGCTGACCGGGCCGCCGTCCGACGACGCCGCACTGCTGCTGGCCCGGACCCACGCCCTGGACGCGCACCAGGTCGCCTCCTGGGACCTGCCCAGCGACCCGGCCGTGGTGGGGAACGCCCGTGCCCTCGCCGGCCGGCAGCTGTCCGCGTGGGGCATGGACGATCTGCTGTTCACCACCGAGCTGATCGTCAGCGAACTGGTCACCAACGCCATCCGCCACGCCGCCGGCCCGATCACGCTGCGCCTGATCCGGCAGGACGCCCTGATCTGCGAGGTCTCCGACGCCAGCAGCACCTCACCGCGGCTGCGCCATGCCCGGACCACCGACGAGAGCGGGCGCGGGCTGTTCATCGTCGCGCAGCTCACCCGTCGATGGGGCACCCGCTACACACCGACCGGCAAGGTCATCTGGACCGAGCAGAGCACGCCGTCCGAGGCCGGGGCGCCCGCCGGGACGGACTGACCCGGCGGGACGGCCGGACCCGGTGGAACGGCCGGCCCCGTCAGGACGGACTGACCCGGCGCGTCGGAGGGCCGGGCGCGGCGCCTCCGGCACGCCGGTCCTCACCCGGTCCTCCCCCGGCCCCCGACGCACGCCGGTCCTCACCCCACCCGCCGCGCACTCCGGGCGGGGTCCGGTTCGCTCCCGCCGGTCACGTGGTCGCAGTCGTCCCCCGCCGCGACGGGCCGGCCGACGAGGCCGCGTCCGGGCAGGTCGACATGGTCGCGGTCGGTGTCGGCCACGACCCGTCGCGGCGGAGGGCCGGCGGGGCAGGCCGTGAGGTGGGCGGTCACATAGGCCGCGCTGGTCCTGGTGATGTCGCGGGTCAGCCCGAGGGGCAGCAGCGAGCGGGTCTCCGCGATGGCCTCGTCCTCGCCGGCCCGCAGCACCACCCGGACGTCCGGTGCCACGCCATGGGCGGCGACCGCGACGGCGATGTTGTCCAGTTCGTGGGAGCCGACGGCGGCGAGCGCCCGTGCCCGTCCCAGGCCGAGCCGCGCGAGCACCGCACGGTCCTCGCCGTGCGCCAGCACCACGGGTATCCCCATCGACCGGGCGAGGCGCAGATTCGGGGCGGTGGGCTCGCGTTCGACGCCGACGACCGGCACCCCCAGCCGGCGCAGGGTCTGGCAGAGCCGCAGCCCCACCTGCCCCAGCCCCACCACGATGACGTGACCGGAACGCGGCAGCACCCGCGGCCCCAGGACGCCGACCAGCCGGGGGCCGATCAGCCGGTCGACGATGCCCGCGGTCAGCAGCGCGGTGAACCCCACCGTGACCAGCATCGCCACCGCGGACACCACCTCGTAGACGGGATGGCCGGGGTGCGGTGCGGCGGGTCCCACCCCGGCGACGACCCGGGCGGCTTCCAGGAAGGCGGTACTGGCCGGCTCGTGGAACACGGCGACCAGCCACATCCAGTCCAGGGCCAGTACGGCGACGATCCCCAGCAGCCCGATGAGCAGCAGGCGGGCGTCCGTGTCATGCGGCTGCAACTGCCCGCGCAGCCGCCCGAGCAGGGCGCGCCGCCGGGCGCCCGTGCTTGCCCGCCACGCCGTCTCCACCAGGCGTTCGCCGTGCCGCCGGACCGCCACCGCGCCGCGCCCGTCGTCCCATACGGCGAGGGCGTCGGGGTCCACGCACAGGCCGGCCAGCGTCGGCGCCAGGAGGTCGGCGGGCGAGACCGGCACGCAGTGGCGCAGCAGCAGCCGGAGCTGCTCCGCGACGGTGCGGTCGAAGACGGTGACGACGATCCGGACGGTGTCGCAGACGTGGCGTACCGCGAGCGCATAGCGCAGCGCGGACAGATCGTCGCCCACGAGTACGGCCACTCCGGCCGGCCGTGCGGCGAGCGCCCGGCGGAGGTCCTGGTCGTCCGGTGCGGCGAGATGGTCGACCGGGTGCCCGCTCTCCCCGAGGGAGGCGCAGACCCGACGCGCCAGCGTCGTCGCCCCGATCACCACGACCCCGCCTTCCTGGCCGACCGGGCCGGTGGCCGGATCTGCCCCGGGTTCCTCCGCCTCGGCCACCGGACGCTCGGGGCCCGTCGGCCGCTCCGGCGGCTCTCCTGCCGGAGCGTCACCGCGTGGTTCACCCGGCGTTACGTCCCCCGACCCGCTGCCGTCGCCCACCACTGATGGGGTGGCGGGCGCAGCGTGCGGCGGGGCGGTTCGGGTCTGTCGGGCGGAGGGAAGGGTGGCCATGGAGTCCCCTTGCTCGTCGGCCGGTGAAGGGCCGAACTCACGCTAGGGCGCCCGCGGTCCGAGGCATCTGTCCCGCGGACCAAGGGTTCGCCGACGGCGTTGTCCGCCCGCACCAGCGGCCGTCCGGACGCCCGCCGGACACGTGCAGGGACAGGGGGCGGCGAAGGCCGTTCACCATGCATCCCCAGAGCGCGAGCCCCTTTTCCGCCAATCTTCATTGGCCTGACGTACAGCTCTCGAGGGGGACTTTGTCCTGTCTCACAAATACGCCACCGCGCACCGCCACATACGCTTACGCAAATCCCAATCCGGACGTGATGCGGCTCACCTCCCACAAGGAAGGCGGGCCACGGCGCGGAGGTGCGATCAGCGCTCCCCCACCCGCGCAGGGCATCCGGAGGCCGCGACCCGCTCGTCGCGCCTTCGCACTTCGTCAGGGCCATGACCGCCGCATACCGGCACCCGGCCCTTCCGTGCGTCCAGCCGCCGAGGCGAACGAAGCAGTCACCACATGCATGACCCCTCCAACCCTCAATGGATGTCGAGATGACTACACCTCCCCCCAGCTCCGTGGCCGCACCGCCCGCACCGCCCGGCAACGGACAGGATCCAGGGCAGTCAGGGCTGAAGTCGGGCCTCAAGAACCGCCATCTGTCCATGATCGCCGTGGGTGGGGTCATCGGTGCCGGCCTCTTCGTGGGCTCCGCCTCCGGCATCGCCGCGGCCGGCCCCGGCATCCTGCTGTCGTACGCCCTGGTGGGCGCGCTGGTCGTCTTCGTGATGCGGATGCTCGGCGAGATGGCCGCCGCCAACCCGACCTCCGGCTCCTTCTCCGCCTACGCGGACCGGGCGCTCGGCCGCTGGGCCGGCTTCTCCATCGGCTGGCTGTACTGGTTCTTCTGGGTCGTGGTGCTCGCCGTGGAGGCGACCGCCGGTGCGGCGATCCTCACCAGCTGGGTCCCGGCCGTCCCGCAGTGGGCCTGGGCGCTGATCGTGATGGTCGTCCTCACCGCCACCAACCTCGCCTCGGTCTCCTCGTTCGGTGAGTTCGAGTTCTGGTTCGCCGGCATCAAGGTCGTCGCCATCGGGGCCTTCATAGTCCTCGGCGGACTGGCGATCTTCGGCGTGCTGCCCGGCTCGCAGAACGCGGCCACGGGCTTCGCCAACCTCACCTCGCACGGCGGCTTCCTGCCACACGGGCCCAGCGCGATCCTCACCGGCGTGCTGATGGTCGTCTTCTCCTTCATGGGCAGCGAGATCGTCACCCTCGCCGCCGGTGAGTCCGAGGACCCCGAGCGTGCGGTCACCAAGGCCACCAAGAGCGTCATCTGGCGAGTCGGCATCTTCTACCTCGGCTCGATCCTCGTGGTCGTCTCCCTGCTGCCGTGGAACGACCCGTCGATCGCCAAGAAGGGCTCCTACGTCGCGGCCCTCGACTCGATCGGCATCCCGCACGCCGGCCAGATCATGAACGTCATCGTGCTGACCGCCGTGCTCTCCTGCCTCAACTCGGGTCTCTACACCGCCTCCCGGATGGCCTTCTCGCTCGGCCAGCGCGGCGACGCCCCGAAGGCCTTCGCCCGGACGAACTCGCGGGGCGTCCCGCAGGCCGCGATCCTCGCCTCCGTGCTCTTCGGCTTCATCGCGGTCGGCTTCAACTACCTGTGGCCGACCACGGTCTTCCAGTTCCTGCTGAACTCGTCCGGCGCGGTCGCGCTGTTCGTCTGGCTGGTCATCTGCTTCTCGCAGCTGCGGATGCGCGGGATCATCCTGCGCGAGAACCCCGACAAGCTGGTCGTGCGGATGTGGCTGTTCCCGTACCTGACCTGGGCGACGATCGCGATGATCTCGTTCGTGCTGGTCTACATGCTCACCGACGACAGCGAGGGCGGCGGCCGCATCCAGGTGCTGCTGTCGGTGCTCCTCGCCGCGCTGGTGGTCGCGGTGTCCCTGGTCCGCGACCGCCTCGGCCGCAACAGCGCCGAGAAGACGGCCGTCACCGCCCCCTAGCGGGTCCTTCCGACCGGTCCGGGTGGGCCGCGGTGCCCGGCGCCGCGGCCCACCCGGAGCGCGAGGAGGCCCCATGTCACAGGGTGGCCGACCGGTCACGAACGCCGTGCCGTACGGTCGGCGGTGTGCCCCGCACCCGCCGTCCGTACGGCACGGCGGCGGCACTAGCCTGCCAGTGCCGCACTCCTGTTCTCCGCTCACGAGCCCACCACCGGAAGGCCGCCGAAAGACATGCCCGCGTTCAGACGCCGCAAAGGCAGCCTTCCCCGCCTCGTCCCCGAGCTCGACGACGTCACCCTGGGGCGGGTGCGACGGCGCGTCGAGACCTGCTGGTCGCGCGGTTCCCTGGACACCGCTGTCATGGCCCTGATGGCCGACACGATCAACGAGGCCGGCGAGGACTGGGACCGCAAGGCCCACCGCCTGGGGGTGCTCGCCGCGTCCGCCGGGCGTTCACTGCCCGGCATCTGGCGGCAGCACAGCCCGAAGGACCACGGCGCACTGCTGCTCCACGCCTGGTCCGACCTGATCCAGGCCCGGCAGCAGGACTCCTCCATCGACCTGAACGCCACCCGCGAGACCTGCCGGCTCGCCTCCGAGCTGCTCCCCGCCGACCCCACCCCGTGGGCCCTGCACCTCGCCACGCTCCGTGTGGAGCAGCGCCCCTCCACGGAACTGGCGGCGATCTGGCGCGAGATCAAGGCCCGCGACCCCTGGAACCGCGAGGCGCATCTGCAGGCCCTGGGCTACCTCTCGCCGGACGAGTGCGGCTCCAGCGCCCTGGTGCTGGACCTGCTCGACGGTGTCCGTTCGCTGATGCCGCCCGACGCCCCCGCCGTCGGCCTGGAACTCACCGCGCTGGTCCGCGGCCACCAGCGCGCGGTCGCCGGGGGCGGGATGACCGCGCTGGGCGCCGGAGAGATCTGGCGGCGCCCCGATGCGGCCCGGACCCTCGACCAGGCCGCGCACTACTGGCCGGGCCCGGGGTTCCTCCGGCACGCCGCGGCCCTGGCCGATCTCAACCTGCTGGCCTACGCACTGATCAAAGCCGGCCGGACGACCGAGGCCGGGACCGTCCTGCGCGCCACCGGAGGGGTGGCGACGGTCTGGCCGTGGAACATGGACGGCGACCCGCTGGAGCGGTTCTCCCACTTCCACGGCCGCTACGCGAGCGGTGACGCCGACGGCGGTTCCGCGGGGCGTGGCCCGTCCTGGCGGCGTTGACGCCCGGGGCCGCACCGACCGGGGGCTGAACCCGGTCCGGCGAAGAGCGCGTGTGCGAAGTCCGAGAGTGCGATGACATAGCCGGAACGAGTGGTTTTGTAGCCTCTTGCGGCGTATCGCGAGTGTCCCGCCCGCTTCTCGGGGAGTCCCTCCTCGACGAAGGGTGGGAGATGCGCATGCGCGACACCGTCGGCACCGGCGGCCCCGCGGCCAGGAGCCGCCGGCGCGTGCTGATGTTCGTCGTGCTGCTGGCGCTGCTGCATGCCGCACTCACCACCGGCTGCTCCCATGGACCGGCCCCCGACAGCCACGGCTGCCCTCCCCACACCGGCGCCCCCGTCGTGTCGGGCCCGGCCGTCCGGCCCTGCGTCACGGCGGGCCCGGTGCCGGCGTCCACCGGCGGCGGGAAGCATCCGGGCAGCGGCGTCCGTCGCCTCTGCGACGCGTCGGCCTGTCATCTGCGCCCTCAGGTCCCCACCGGGTCCGGCGGCAAGGCGCTCGGCGACTCCCCCGTCGCCCAGGCCCCCACCGCGTCCCGGGTCGCCTCTGCCGGGGCCGCCGTCACGGCCGCCGCCCCCGCCTCGCCACCCCGCGTGGCCGTCCTGCGCTGCTGAGCCGATCCGGCCGCATCCGCCACCCCACCCGGCAACCGGGCCATGGGGCGATCGCGGTCTGCCGTCATCAGCTCACGGGACTTCCACCGCAGGAGATCTGGCATGCCCCTCGATGTCTTTGCCGCTCTGGGCGCGCTCGTCCGCGCCGAGGCCGTCCGCACGAAGAAGGTGCCCGCGCCCACCCCCGCCGAAGAGCCCGCGACACCCCAGCCGGACAGCCCGGCGCCCCCGCCGGCCGAGCCGCCCGAGGCCGTCGCCGCCGAGCCGCCCCAGGCCGTCACCGCCGTCCCGCGACCCGCCCGGAGGGGCCTGCTCGCCAGGTTGGTGCAGAAGCTGACGACGCTCTTCGGCTAGGGCCGGGCGAACGACGTCCCGTCGTTCGCCCGCACGGCAGGCGGGACATGGAAGACAGCCCGGGGCGGACGTCCTCGTACGGCCCGCGCACCGGCGGCCCGCTCCCGCCCCGGCGCGCCGCGAGGGCCCCGGTGCGCCGACGGGCCCCGGCGGCGCACCGTTTGTCCGTCCCTCCGGTGGGCGCCATCCTGGGGACATGGCCCCCGTTGCGGGCTCGGACACGGTGTCCGGCTGGGTCGTACGGCGCCCCGGCCCGATCGCTTCCGGGCCGCTGACCGGCATCCGCCGTCCGGCTCCCGAGCCGGGCCCCGGAGACCTGTTGCTCAGCGTCGAGGCCTGCGGTGTGTGCCGTACGGATCTGCATCTGGCGGAGGGCGACCTGCCCCCGCACCGGCCGTCGACCGTGCCGGGCCATGAGATCGTCGGCCGGGTGGCCGCCGTCGGCGAGGCCGTGACGGCGTTCCGCACCGGTGACCGGGCCGGCGGTGCCTGGCTGCGCGGTACCTGCGGGGTCTGCCGGTACTGCCGGGCGGGCCACGAGAACCTCTGTCCGGAGTCCCGGTACACGGGCTGGGACGCCGACGGCGGCTTCGCCGAGACCGCACTCGTGCCCGCGGACTACGCCTATCCGCTCCCTGACGGCGGGGACGCCACGCTGCTGGCGCCGCTGCTGTGCGCCGGGATCATCGGGTACCGCGCGCTGCGCCGCAGCGCACTGCCCGCCGGCGGCAGGCTCGGGATCTACGGATTCGGCGCCTCGGCACATCTGGCCGCGCAGGTCGCCCTGGCCCAGGGCGCGACCGTCCATGTGCTGACCCGGTCGGCGCGGGCCCGTGAACTCGCCCTCGCGCTGGGCGCGTCCTCGGCCGGCGATGCCTACGACCGCCCTCCCGAACCGCTGGACTCGGCGATTCTCTTCGCGCCGGTGGGCGATCTGGTGCCGGTGGCGCTGGAGGCACTCGACCGTTCGGGCACGCTCGCCGTGGCCGGTATCCACCTCAGCGACATCCCCGCGCTCCACTATCAGCGCCATCTCTTCTACGAGCGGAATCTGCGCAGCGTGACCGCCAACACCCGGGAGGACGGCCGCGCGTTCCTGGCGACCGCGGCCAGGATCGGCATACGGGTCACCGTCAGCCCCTACCCGCTCAGCCGTGCCCCGCAGGCGCTCGCGGACCTGGCCGCCGACCGGGTCCAAGGGGCCGCGGTGCTGACGCCGGGCTGACACCGTCCGGGGGCGCGCCGTTCACCCACCGTGACCCCTGCTCCGACTAGCTGGTCCTTCCCTGCGTGCCGCACCATGGAGAGGAGGCCGTGAATGACGACATATCCGGTAAGGCGGTGGCGGGGTGGACGCTCCGGCCCCGGAGAGCGGATACGGCGACCGTGGCTTACGACGACGGCTTCCGGCATACGGAGGCGGTGCAGGCAGTGACCGCACGGGTCCTTGGGTCCACCGGGGCTGAGCTGACCGCCGTCTATGTGCCCGCCGAGGGGGGCGGCGATCTTCAGCTCGCCGAGATGGTCGGCGGCTCCGGCGGCCTCTACGGACTGCCGACGAGCTTCCCGCTGTCCGGCAACTCCCCGGTCGCCGCGTCCTTCCGCACCGGTCTTCCCCTCTGGCTGAGCCCGGCCGAGCTCGCGCAGTACGGCGTCACCGCTCCCCCGGGCAGCCCCGGGGCCGAGCCCTGGGACGGCGCCGGGACGCTGCCGTCCGATGTCTCGCTGGGCGTGCTGCCGCTCGGCGGGGACGCCAAGCGGCTGGGGTGCCTGGTGGTGATGGACAAGGCCCCGGACGCCTTCGACGCCGACCGCCGCCACCTGCTGGAACTGCACGCCGACCAGGTGTCCGCGGGGCTGGAGGCGGTCGCCGCCCGGGTCATGGCACGGACCGAGCGGCGGTCGCTGCTGGGCCCGGGGCTGGACACCCTCAGGGGCGGTGCGTTCACGCTGATGCTGAGCACCGGACGGATCGACGCGGACGCCCAGGTGCTGGAGCTGTTCGGGATCGCTCCGGAGCACTTCGACCGGCGGGTGGAGACGCTGCTGGAGTGCACCGCGCCGGACGACGTTCCCGCGCTGATGTCGATCGTCGAGCCGGGCCGGCTGCCCGCCCCCGGCCAGCAGGTGTCGATCCGTATCCGCCGGCCCAACGGCGAGCTGCGCTGGCTGAGCCTGCGCTGCCGGGTGCTGGTCGACGCCGCCGGGACCCCGGAACGCATGCTGGGCGTGGTCGCCGATGCCTCCTATCTGCGCCCCAGCGCGGACGAGGTCTCCCTCGTGCAGCAGCTGTCCGCCGCGCTGGCCGGCGCCACGACCATCCGCGACGTCGGCCAGGTGGTGGTCTCCACCCTGCGGATGCCGCTGGGGGCCGACCGGGTGGCGGTGGCGGAGCTGGAGGCCGACCGGTTCGTGGTGTCCGTCCTCGACCCGCCGGAGCCCGAGGCCTGGCCCGCGGCGTGGCGGTCCGAGTGGCGTTCCGAGTGGCCCGATGCGGCGTGCCATTCGATGCCCACCCTGGAGAGCGTGCTGCGGGCCGGTCATGTGGCCCTGTGGCCCCCGGGGGCCGCGCTCGAACCCGATCTGGTGGGCATCGGGCCCGGCGGTCTCGCGGTGCTGCCGCTGCCGTGCGAGGGCCGGATCGTCGGGGTGTGCCTGGTCGGATGGGACGAGGAGCACCGGTTCGGGCCGGAGGAGCGGTCCCTGCTCACCGCGACCGCGGGGCTGGTGGGCCAGGCCCTGGTCCGCGCGCATGCGCTGGATGCCGGGCACGAGCTCGCCACGATGCTCCAGCGCAGTCTGCTGCCCCGCAAGCTGCCGACGCTGCCCGGCGGGGTGGCCGTCGCCCGCTATCTGCCCGCCACGATGGGGCTCGAAGTGGGCGGCGACTGGTACGACGTCATCCCGCTGTCCGACGGCCATATCGCGCTCGTCATCGGCGACGTGGAGGGCCACAGCGCGGGCGCCGCCACGATCATGGGCCAGATGCGCACCGCCATCCGGGCCTATGCGGTCGAGGGCCACCCGCCCGATGTGGTGGTCTCCCACGCCAACCGGCTGCTCCTCGGCATGGAGACCGATCTGTTCGCGACCTGCTGTTACGTGGACCTCGACATGGAGGAGGGCATCGCCTGGTTCGTCCGGGCCGGGCACCTGCCGCCGCTGCTGCGGTTCCCCGACGGCAGCACCGAGGAACTGTCCGTCGAGGGCGGTCCTCCGCTGGGGGTGGCCGCGGAGGGCGAGTTCCCGCTGACCGAGGTGGGCCTGGCCCCCGGCACCGTGCTCGTCCTGCTCACGGACGGGCTGGCCGAATCGGCCACGCTCCACCTGGACGACGGTATCCGCCGGGTGCGCGAGCTGCTCGCCGGGGCCGATCCGGCCGATGCCGGGCAGCTCGCCGATCAACTGCTCGGCGAGACGAAGCGGCGCGACGACGATGTGGCCGTGCTGGTACTGCGCTACGACGGGATGCGCGTCCGCCCGACCCGGGCGCACTGGGCCGTGTGGCGGCTCCCCGACGCCGTCATGCATGCCCGCCGCTTCACCGCCCGCAAACTGCGCTCCTGGAAAGTGGCCGAGGAGCTGGACGTGGCCCTGCTGGTGGTGTCCGAACTGGTCACCAATGCCATCGCGCATACGCAGGGAGAGGTGCGGCTGGATCTGACCCTGGCCGCCGACCGGCTGCGGATCGGGGTGAACGACGCTTCGCCCCGCGCCCCCGTCAAGCCGACCAGCGTGGACTGGGAGTCGACCGGCGGCCGCGGACTGCTGCTGGTCGAGGCGATGTCGGCGTCCTGGGGCTCGGTGCCGCTGAGCGGCGGCAAGCAGGTGTGGAGCGAGATCACCCTGCAGCCGGGCGAGCAGCTCGACGCAACGGGGGAACCGGCCGTCGCGGACGGCCGGCGGGAGGGGGAGGAGGTGCCCTGAGGTGCGTGCTCGTCTGCGCGGAGCCGCCGTCGTCCTGGCCGGGCTGTGCCTGGTCGCCGGGCCGGCCGCCTGCGGGAAGGCGGGCGGGGTGCACGAGCCGGGCGGGACCGCCTCCGGCGGCGCCCTGAAGATCGGTGTCCTGCTCCCGGACAACACCTCGCGCCTCTACCACTTCGACAAGCCGCTGATCGAGAAGAAGATCCATCAGCTCTGCCCCGAATGCACGGTGGAGGTCGTCAGCGCGGAGCACGATGTGGCCACCCAGCAGCAGCAGATGGACGCGATGATCACCAAGCGGGTCCGGGTGCTGATCCTGGACGCCGTCGACTCCAAGTCGCTGCGCTCGCCGGTCGAGAGCGCGCGGGCGGCCGGAATCCCGGTCGTCTCCTACGACCGCCTCGTGGAGGGACCGGTCTCCGCGTACGTCTCCTTCAACGGCAAGCGGGTCGGCGAACTGCAGGGCGAGGCGCTGCTCAAGGCGCTCGGCGGCAAGGCGCGCGGCGCCCAGATCGTCATGATGAACGGTGATTCGACGGACCCCAACTCCGCCTGGTTCCGGCAGGGTGCGCTCGAGGTGCTCCAGGGCAAGGTGAAGATCGGGAAGGCCTACGAGACCGCCGGGTGGCGGCCGGAGAACGCCAACAGCAATATGTCCGCCGCCATCTCGGCCCTCGGCGCCGAACACATCGACGGCGTCTACTCCGCCAATGACGGGCTGGCGGCCGGCATCATCTCCGCCCTGCAGGCCTCGAAGATCAAGCCGTTGCCCCCGGTCACCGGCCAGGACGCCGAACTCGCCGCCATTCAGCGCATCGTCACGGGCGATCAGTACATGACCGTCTACAAACCCTTCGTGCCCGAGGCCGGCACCGCCGCCGCCATGGCCGTCGCACTGGGACGCGGCAAGAAACTCGACGACATCACGACGCACACGGTCAACAGCCCCACCACCCATGGCATCCCGGCGGTGCTGCTGACCCCGATCTCCGTGACCGTGGACCGCATCAAGAACACCGTGGTCAAGGACGGCATGTACACGATTGAGCAGATCTGCACCCCCAAGTTCGAGTCCGCCTGCCGGCGGGCGGGTCTCCTCAGGTAAGGCAGGTATCCATGGAGTCCGGCTCAGCTCCCCGCCGACCGACGCCGGCGCCGCCCCTGCTGGCGCTGCGCGGCATCTCCAAGCGGTACGGCGCCGTCCAGGCACTGGCGGATGTCGAACTGGAGGTCCGTGCCGGTCAGGTCGTCGCGCTCGTGGGCGACAACGGCGCCGGCAAGTCCACGCTGATCAAGGTGGTGGCCGGGGTCGACTCCGCCGACCAGGGCGTGATCGAGTGGGACGGCCGGCCCGTCCAGATCACCCGCCCGCACGAGGCCCAGGATCTGGGCATCGCCACCGTCTACCAGGATCTCGCGCTGTGCGACAACCTCGACGTGGTCGGCAATCTCTTCCTCGGCCGCGAGATCCACCGGGCCGGTGTGCTGGACGAGGTGGAGATGGAACGCCTCACCCTGGACCTGCTCGACATGCTGGCCATCCGGATGCCGGACGTACGGCTCCCGGTCGCCTCGCTCTCCGGCGGGCAGCGCCAGACCGTCGCGATCTCCCGCTCGCTGCTCGGCGAGCCCCGGCTCGTGCTCCTCGACGAACCCACCGCGGCCCTCGGCATCGAACAGACCGCCCAGGTCCTCGACCTCGTCGACCAGCTCCGCGAACGCGGCCTCGGGGTGCTCCTCATCAGCCACAACATGGGGGACATCAAGGCGGTCGCGGACTGGGTCGCGGTGCTGCGGCTCGGCCGGAACAACGGATTCTTCGATGTGACGACCACGTCCCACGAACAGATCATCTCCTCGATCACCGGGGCCACGGACAACGCCGTGACACGCCGCAAGACGCCGGGGTGGGAGGTGCAGCCGTGAGCCGGACCTGGGCACTCAGGAAGCAGAAGTCGTCCGGCGGGCAGGGCGGGGCGGTGACCGCTGCCGACCGGCGCCGTCTCGCGCCCGATCTCGGGACGCAGAACCCCCTGGAGATACTCCGGCGGAGGTTCCACAGCGGCGAACTCGGCTCGGTCCCGGTGGCCCTCGGTCTGATCGTGGTCTGGATCATTTTCGAGAGCCTCAACGAGAACTTCCTCTCGCCGCGCAACCTGTCCAATCTGACCGTGGACATCGTCGGCACCGGCATGATCGCGGTCGGTGTCGTCTTCGTGCTGCTGCTCGGCGAGATCGACCTCTCGGTCGGCTCGGTGAGCGGCCTCGCGGCAGCCGCCTTCGCGGTGCTGACCGTGAACCATGGCGTTCCGGAGGGGCTCGCGCTGCTGGTCGCGGTGCTCGGCGGCACGGCGATCGGAGCCGTTCAGGGGTTCTTCTTCGCCAAGGTGGGGGTACCGGCGTTCGTGGTCACCCTTGCGGGCCTGCTGGGCTGGAACGGCCTGATGCTCTACATCCTGGGCGTCAACGGCACGATCAACATCGACGACAAGGGCCTGCTCGCGATGCTGACCAGCTACTACTTCACCAATGTGGCCGCCGCGTACGGCCTGGCAGCGCTCGGCACCGTCGGCTATTTCCTCGTGTCGTACCGCGATGTGCGGCGGCGCAGGGCCGCCGGCGTGCCCGCCCGTCCGCTGAGCGAGATCCTGCTGCGCACCGGGGTACTGGCGGTGATCGCCCTGGCCGCGGCCCTGGTGCTCAACCAGTTCCTGGGGCTCCCGCTGGCCCTCTTGATCTTCCTCGTGGTGCTCGTCGGCCTCGACTGCGTGCTGCGCCGCACGCGCTACGGGCGCATGATCTTCGCACTCGGCGGCAGCGTCGAGGCCGCCCGCCGCACCGGCCTCAATGTGGACCTGGTCCGCATCTCGGTCTTCATGGTGTCCGGGACGATGGCCGCGATCGGCGGGCTGTTCCTGGCCTCGCGCGTCACCTCGGCCAGTCAGACGTCGGGGGCGGGCCTGCTCCTGATGGACGCCATCGCCGCCGCGGTCATCGGTGGCACCAGCCTGTTCGGCGGCCGGGGCCGGACCTGGTCGGCGCTGCTCGGCGTCCTGGTCATCCAGTCGATCGCCTCCGGCGTGGCCCTGATGGGCATCCGGACAGCCGTGCAGTTCATGATCACGGGCGGGGTGCTGCTGATCGCCGTCGTCATCGACTCGCTGTCGAGGCGGGCACAGAAGGCGCACGGGCGGGTCTGACGCACCCGCGGGCGGGGGCCCGTCCGGCACACCGCCTGGCGGGGCGGGCGTTTGACCCGCGGTACGCCACGGAACACCTCTGCCGATGCACCCGGTCCTGCACGCACTGTCCATCGCCGGATCCATGACCTGGGAGATCACCTGGGCGCTGATCCTGGGCTTCGCGCTGTCCGCGGTCGTCCAGGCCGTGGTCCGTAAGTCCACGGTGGTCGGTCTGCTCGGCGACGACCGTCCCCGCACCCTGGCGCTGGCCGCCGGGCTGGGCGCCGCCTCCTCGTCCTGCTCGTACGCCGCGGTCGCGCTGGCCCGGTCGCTGTTCCGCAAGGGCGCGCACTTCACGGCCGCCATGGCGTTCGAGATCGCCTCCACGAACCTGGTGGTCGAACTCGGCGTCATCCTGGCCCTGTTGATGGGGTGGCAGTTCACGCTCGCCGAGTTCGTCGGCGGACCGGTCATGATCGTCGTGCTCGCCGTGCTGTTCCGCCTCTTCCTGCGGGAACGGCTGCTGCGGCAGGCCCGTGAGCAGGCCGAACGGGGGCTGGCCGGCTCCATGGAGGGGCATGCCGCCATGGACATGTCCGTACGCCGCGAGGGGACCTTCGCGCGGCGGCTGTTCTCCGCCGACGGCTACACCTCGACCTCGCGCGTCTTCGTCATGGAATGGGCCGCGATCATCAAGGATCTGGTGATCGGCCTGCTGATCGCCGGGGCCATTGCCGCCTGGGTCCCCGACAGCTTCTGGCGGGCCTTCTTCTTCGACGGACACCCGCTGGCCGCGAAGCTGTGGGGGCCGCTGATCGGACCGCTGGTGGCGATCGCCTCGTTCGTCTGCTCCATCGGCAATGTGCCGCTGGCGGTGGTCCTGTGGAAGGGCGGGATCAGCTTCGGCGGGGTGGTCGCCTTCATCTTCGCCGACCTGCTGATCCTGCCGATCCTGAACATCTACCGGAAGTACTACGGGGCCAGGACGGCCCTGTTCCTGCTGGTCACGTTCTATGCGTCCGTCGTCGTCGCGGGTTATGCGGTGGAGTTCGTCTTCGGCGGACTGGGGCTGATCCCCCGCCAGGCCGACGCGGAGATCCCCATGTCCGGGGTCTCCTGGAACTACACCACCTGGCTCAACATCGCCTTCCTCCTGCTCGCCGCCGCGCTGGTCCAGCGTTTCCTGCGCACCGGCGGCCGGGACATGCTCCGGACGATGGGCGGCACTCCGCACGACAGCGCGGGGACGCACCCCGCGCACCCCGGGGACGGCACCGCCGGGGGCGACGCCGGGCACGAGGGCACCGGGCGCGACGGCACCGGGCACGGCCCGCGCCGACCCGCGGGCGGACAGGGGCCGAGTGGCTGATGCCGGAGCGGGCGAGGTCGAGCACCCTGGAGGTAGGGGCGCGACGGCGCCGAGCGCCCCGGAAGGGAGCGAGGCCATGAAGGACGTCATCACCGCCGGTGTCGACGGTACGCCCGAGTCCCTGTCCGCGATCGTGTGGGCGGCGCAGGAAGCCCGGCTGCGGCGTGCGCGCCTGCGGCTGCTGCACGCCTGGGTGCTGCTCGAGACGGAGCCGGAGCCGGTGTCCGGCCCCGTCGAGGAGGGGCACCAGAACTACTGGCCCCATCGGATGATGGACGAGGCCGTGACCGCCGTGCGCGCCCGCTTCCCCGACCTCCCGGTGGATCCGGTCCTGGTCGCGAAGGACCCCGAGCAGGCCCTGCAGGAAGCCGCGGAACAGTCGGACCTGCTGGTCCTCGGCTCACGGGACCTGGGCCCGGTGTCCCGGTTCGCCCTCGGCGAGCTCGGTCTGAAGCTGATGGTGCACACCGACTGCCCCACCGTTCTGGTACGCGCCCGACGGGGCGCCAAGGCCGACGAGGCGGGCGGGGAGGGCGGGGAGGTGATGGTGGGGCTGAGCCTGCACGAGCCGTGCGAGGCGCTGCTCGCCTTCGCCTTCGACAGCGCCGCACGCCGTGGTGCCCCGCTGCGCGCCGTGCACGGCAGGCACCTGCCCTCGTACGCGTACAACCGGGGCGGCGGCGTGGAGCCGATCGCCGCCGAGGAGGCCGCGCAGGAGGCGCGGCAGGAGCTGACCGCGGCCCTGCAGCCGTGGCGGGAGAAGTATCCGGACCTGCAGGTGGACTCGCGGGTGATGATGGAGAGTCCGGCGCCCGCCCTGCTGCACAGCGCCGCGGACGCCGGGCTGCTCATCGTCGGCCGGCGGCACCGGCACCGGCTGCTGCCGGGGCCCCGTATCGGCCATGTCGTCCAGGCGGCCGTGCACCACGCTCCGTGTCCGGTGGCCGTGGTGCCGCACGAGTGACCGCGGACGGCGGAGTCCACGCTCTGAGACGGCCGGTGGCCGGCGCCATGACGCCCCGCGCCAGAAGGCGGATGATGACGGTGAGAGCGCATACCGGCGGGGGCCGGCTGCCGAGGGCACGACGGCTCCCCGCGCGGCCCGAAGGCGGCCGCTCCCGGTAGAAGGCAGAGGTGAGCCATGGCAACGACAGTCGAGTGGCCCGTCCGTCTGTACCTCTTCGAGGAGGACGGAACGACCAAGGCACGCGTGGTGCTCCGGACCGGAACCACCACCCTCACCGGGCACGGCACGGCCCGGTGCAGCCCCGAGGACAGGGACGTACCGGAGATCGGGGACGAGATCGCGGCCGGGCGCGCGATGCGGGACCTCGCCGGACAGTTGCAGCGGGTGGCGGACGTCGATCTCGAAGGCGTGGGTGCCGCGCCGCCCCGGCACGGGCATCGCGCCGCCTACGGCTGGGCCGACGCGATGGCGTGAGTCCGGTGCGGGCGCCGTCGCGCGGCCGAGCGGTGGTACGGCGCTCCGTGGAAGGAGTCGGCCATGTCGGATGCGACGCTCACCGACCTGTACGAAGTGACCATGGCCCTCTCGTACCTCCATGAGGGCATGACGGAGCCGGCCACGTTCAGCTGCTTCGTACGGACCCTGCCGCCGGACCGGGGCTTCCTGATCGCCGCCGGGGCCGAGACGGTACTCGACTTCCTCTCCGGCTTCGCCGTCGGACGCGAGGATGTCGAGGTGTTCGCGCAGGCACTGCAACGGCCGGCCCGGGAGCTGGCCCCGCTGCTGGGGATGCGCTTCACCGGGGAGGTCCGGGCCGTGCCGGAGGGCCGGGTCGTCCTGGCCGGTGAACCGCTGCTGGAGATCACCGCTCCGCTGCCGCAGGCGCAGTTCGTGGAGTCGTACGTGCTCAATCACCTCACCCATCAGACGACCCTCGCGTCCAAGTGCGTCCGCTGCGTGCTCGCCGCACGGGGGAGCTCCGTCGTGGATTTCTCGCTGCGGCGGACACACGGCACCGCGGCCGCCTGCCAAGTGGCGCGGCTGGGTGCCATGACGGGCTTCGCGGGCACCAGCAATGTGGCGGCGGCCCACGCCGAGGATCTGGCGGCGGTCGGCACGATGGCGCATTCGTACATCGAGGCTTTCGGGGACGAGGAAGCGGCGTTCACCGCGTTCGCGCTCTGCCATCCCGGGCCGGTGACCTTCCTGGTCGACACCTATGCCACCGAGTCCGGCGTCGCGGCGGCCGCCCGGGTGCTGAACGCGCTGGGGCGCGGTGACGGGGCGGCCATCCGGCTGGACAGCGGTGACCTGGCAGAACTGGCCTTCCGCGCCCGTACGATCCTGGACAACGCGGGGCTGCCGCAGGTCCGCATCGTCGCCAGCGGCGGGCTGGACGAGTTCGCCGTGCACGATCTGGCGCAGGCGGGCGCGCCGATCGACGTCTACGCCGTGGGCACCAGCGTCGGGGTGAGCGCCGACGCTCCCACGCTGGATTCGGCGTACAAGCTCGTCGCCTACGACGGCCGCCCCCTGATGAAGCTGTCGCCGGCGAAGACGACCGCACCGGGCCGCAAGCAGGTCTTCCGCCGGCCCGGGTGCCACGATGTGATCGGCCTGGCCGACGAGCCGGTCCCGCCGGGCAGCACGCCGCTGCTGGAGACGCTGATGCGCGGGGGCGAGCGCTGCGCACCGCGCGGCCGCCCCGAGGACGCCCGGCGGCGGGTGGTGGCGGATCTCGCGGAGCTGCCCGCGTCCGCCCGGCGCATCCGGTCGCCACAGGCCGTGCGGGCGAAGGTCTCCAGGCGGCTGGCCGTCCTGACCGAGCACGTCCGGCGGCGGATCGAGCGCGAGGCGCTGGCCCCGTTCGGCTCGCACGCCTGAGCCCCCGGGGGCTTTTCTCCGTACCGTCGTCGTATGGCGGACAAGCAGGACGGCAACGGCCCCCGGAAGCTGGCGCGGCCGCGCTACGAGCGGGAGCTGTACCGGCTGCAGACGGAGCTGGTGAAGCTCCAGGAGTGGGTGCGCACCGAGGGCGCCCGCATCGTTGTGGTCTTCGAGGGGCGGGACGCGGCCGGCAAGGGCAGCACGATCAAGCGGGTCACCCAGTACCTCAACCCCCGGGTGGCACGGATCGTGGCGCTGCCGCGGCCCACCGAGCGGGAGCGCACCCAGTGGTACTTCCAGCGCTATACGGAGCACCTGCCCGCGGCGGGCGAGATGGTGCTGTTCGACCGCAGTTGGTACAACCGGGCCGGGGTGGAACGGGTCATGGGCTTCTGCACACCGGCCGAGCACCAGCGGTTCCTGCGGCAGTGCCCGGTGTTCGAGCGGATGCTGGTGGAGGACGGCATCCTGCTGCGCAAGTACTGGTTCTCGGTGAGCGACGAGACGCAGGAGCAGCGGTTCCGGCGGCGGCTGCAGGACCCCACCCGGCGCTGGAAGCTCTCGCCCATGGACCTGGAGTCGCTGACCCGCTGGGAGGAGTACTCACGGGCCAAGGACGAGATGTTCGTCCACACCGACATCGCGGAGTCACCGTGGTTCGTCGTCGAGAGCGACGACAAGCGCCGGGCCCGGCTGAACATGATCGCCCATCTGCTGTCGACGGTGCCGTACCGCGACGTCACCCCGCCCGAGCTCACCCTGCCGCCGCGGCCACCGGCCACCGGATACCAGCGACCGCCCCGGGACCTGCAGACCTACGTTCCCGATCATGCGGCCGGTCTGGCGGACCAGGACACCCCCTAGGTGTATTGATCACGAGCGTTGTTAACGCTGGCTGGGCTTGATCATGGCGAAGACCTCCGGTGTGGTGGAGCTGTCTAGGACTGCACCGCACGGAGGTCTTCGTGTCCCACCGTAATGCCCGGCTGACCGTTCACGGCAGGCGGCTGCTGGTCGAGCGCGTCCGTTCCGGGCGCCCCATCGCGCACGTCGCCGCCGAGATGGGCATCTCGCGGCCCACCGCCCACAAGTGGCTGCGTCGCTGGAGAACGCAGGGCGAGGCCGGGCTGCACGATCGTCCCAGCCGGCCGCACACGACACCGCACCGGACTCCTCTCGCGGTAGAGGACCAGGTATGCCGGTTGCGGCAAGACCGGAAGCTGGGCCCGGCTCGCATCGCACCGATCCTGGGCCTGCCGGCCTCGACCGTCCACCGGGTCCTGGCCCGGCACGGCCTGAACCGCCTCGCCTTCCTCGACCGGCCCACCGGCCAGGTCATCCGCCGCTACGAACGCAGCAGGCCCGGCGAGCTCGTCCACGTGGACGTGAAGAAACTCGGCCGCATACCCGACGGCGGGGGCTGGCGCATCCACGGCCGTGCCGCCTGCCCCGACCGCCGCCGCACCACAGGCTTCGACTACATCCACTCCGCAGTCGACGACCACAGCCGCCTCGCCTACAGCGAAGTCCACCGGGACGAGAAAGCCGCCACCTGCGCGGCCTTCCTGCAGCGGGCCGCAGCCTTCTTCGCCGCCTGCGGCATCCTGCGCATCGAACGTGTCCTGACGGACAACGCCTGGCCCTACCGCAAGAGCTTCGCCTGGCGTCAGGCGCTTGCAGATCTCGGCGCGGCCGGCAAGCTCACGCGCATCTACCGGCCGCAGACCAATGGCAAGGTCGAACGCTTCAACCGCACCCTGCTCGACGAATGGGCCTACCTACGGCCCTACACCAGCAACGACGAACGAACCGCCGCACTGGACACCTTCCTGCACAGCTACAACCATCACAGGTGCCACACCGCACTCGGAGGCAAGTCACCCATCAGCCGCGTGAACAACCCTGCGGGTCAATACACCTAGGGCCTGTCTTCAAAGTCCCGCCTGCCTTGCGGGCGAACGACGGGACTTTGACGACAGGCCCTAGTCCCGGCGGCGTGGCGTCGGCTCGGCAGGCTGCGGGACGACGGCCACGGGGCAGGCGGCGTGGCAGAGCGCGGTGTGCGCCACCCGGCCGGGCTGCAGGCCGAAGTGCCCCCGGCGGCGCTGGGCCGCGACCACCAGCAGATCCGCGGCGGCGGCGCGGTGCACCAGCACCTTGTGCGCCGGGCCCTCGACCAGGGCGCGGCGCACCCGCACCTCAGGATGCGCCGCGGCCGCCTCCGCCAGAGCGGTATCGAGCAGCGCGGAGGCCCGTTGCTCGTCGGCGCCCTCGGGGAGCGGCGGATCGTCCGCCGTCCCGTGTGCCGCGTGGCGCCAGGCACAGACCGCCTGCAGGGTGCAGCGGCGGGCCTCGGCCTCGCGGAAGGCGAAGCGGACGGCCGCCATCTCGCCGGCCGGGTCGGTGACGCCCAGGAGGATGCGCTCATGCGTGCCCGCGAGCCCGGCCGGGTCGCCGCGTACCACGATCACCGGGCACCGGGCGCGGGCGGCGACGGTCAGGCTGACCGACCCGAGCAGCAGTCCGGTGATCTCTCCGAGTCCCCGCGCCCCCAGGACCAGCACCGATGCATGGAGGGCCTCGTTCAGCAGGGCGGTGACCGCGTCATCGGCCAGTACCTCGCCGGAGACCTCGATGTCCGCCTGCCGGTGGCGGGCGTGTGCGGCGGCGGACTCCACGATGTTCTCCGCGAGCACCTGCTCGCCGGGGCGCTCCGGGCCCGGCGCCGTGCCCTCGTAGCGCTCCCACCGGGAGGCATGGACGATCCGCAGCGGGAGGCCGTGGCGCGCCGCCTCGTCCACCGCCCAGTCCAGCGACCGGAACGCGGCATCCGATCCATCGGTTCCGACGGTCAGCGGATGCTCCATCGCCCCCATCTCCTTCCGCTCGTCGGCGAAGAGGCCGTACTGCCACCGTCGCACCGCGGCCCGGCGCGCGCAGGGGACGGAGGGCGCCGGGCCGCGGACCAGGGCGGGAGACCGGGTGCGGCGCGCCCCCGGCCCCCGGCCGTGGTGCCATGGAAGGGACACACCGACGAACGGAAACCGTCACCATGAGCGGCGCGCCGTACCTGGCCGCTTGTCTGCACTCGCTGCGGGCCGTGGTCCTCGACACCGACGGGGTCATCATCGACTCCGCCCCGACGCATGCCGCGGCCTGGAAGGGCGCCTTCGACGCGTGTCTGGCGGCCGCGGGCGGCCGGCGCCCCTTCGACCCGGTGGACGACTATCTGCGCTATGTCGACGGCCGGTCCCGGCAGGACGGGGCCGCCGCTTTCCTGCGCGCACGAGGTCTCGACCTGCCGCCCGGCACGCCGGACGATCCGCCGGGCACGGACACCGTCGGCGCCGTCGCGGCCCGTAAGGACGAGCTGTTCACCGCGAGCCTGCGGACCACCGCCGTCACCACCTGGCCGGGCACCGTGCGGCTGCTGCGGGTGCTGCGGGACCTGGGGGTGCCGTGCGCCGCCGTCTCGGCGTCCCGCCATGCCGGCGAGCTGCTGGCCGCGGCCGGGGTCCTCGAACTCCTCGGGGCGGTGGTGGACGGCAACGAGGCGGGCCGGCTGCACCTGCCGGGCAAACCGGACCCGGCGCTCTTCCTGGAAGCGGCCCGGCGACTCGGTTTCCCGGCACAGGACACGGCCGTGGTGGAGGACGCGCTCGCCGGTGTCGAGGCCGGCCGCCGCGGCGGATTCGGCCTGGTGGTGGGCGTGGACCGGACGGCAGGTCCGTACAGTGCCACCGCCCTGCGCCGCCGTGGCGCCGATGTGGTCGTGGCCGACCCCGGCGAGCTGCTGACGTCCGGGGAGGAGGGGTGACCGGCTCCTGGGCCTGGTCGTACGACGGCAGGGGCGGGCGGATGACGCACCCCTGGGCCTGGTCGTACGAGGGGTACGACCCGGAGACGGAGCGGCTGCGGGAGACCCTCTGCACGCTCGGCAACGGCTACTTCGCCACCCGCGGCGCGGCGTCCGAGCTGCCGGCCGGGCCCACCCACTACCCGGGCACCTACGCCGCCGGCTGCTACAACCGGCTCACCTCCACCGTGGGCGGCCGCCCGGTGGAGAACGAGGACATGGTCAACCTGCCCAACTGGCTTCCGCTGCGCTACCGGATCTGCCCGGCCGACGCGGCCCCCGGCCCCTGGCTCTCCCCCGACCATCCGCAACTGGCGGAGCACCGGCAGACCCTGGACCTGCGGCACGGCACACTGACCCGCTGGTCGGTCTACGAGGACGAGGCCGGCCGGCGGCTGACCGTGGAGCAGTGCCGTCTGGTGCACATGGGAGAGCCCCATCTGGCCGCGCTGCGCACCTGCTTCGCGTCCCACGGGTGGACGGGCACGGTGGAGGTGGAGTCCGGGATCGACGGTGCGGTGCGCAATGCCGGCGTGGCGCGCTACCGCGAGCTGGCGGACCAGCATCTGACGGGGTGGGAGACCGGGGCCGAGCGGACGGACACGGTGTGGCTGAGCTGCCGCACCCTCGACTCGGACATCCGGATCGCGCTGGCCTCGCGGACCCGCGCCTCCTCCGGACGGGGCGGGCCCCCCATGCCGCAGCTCGGCTCACTGGGGGCGTTCCACTCCCTGGTGCTGCCCGTGGTCCCCGACTCCCCGGCGGTCGTCGAGAAGACGGTGGCGCTGTTCACCTCCCGCGACCCGGCGATCGAGAGCCCGCGGCATGCGGCCGTGGACTGTGTGGCTCTCGCCCCGCACTTCCGGCAGTTGCGGGCGTCGCACCGCCGCGCCTGGGAGAACCTGTGGCGGCAGGCCAAGCTGGAGGTCCCCGGAGAGGCGGGCGGCATCCTGCGGCTGCACCTCTTCCACGTCCTGCAGACCCTCTCGCCGCACACCGCCGAGCTGGATGTCGGGGTGCCGGCGCGGGGTCTGCACGGCGAGGCGTACCGCGGGCACGTCTTCTGGGACGAGCTGTTCGTGCTGCCGTTCTTGAACCTGCACCTGCCGCAGGTCTCCCGGGCGCTGCTCGACTACCGCTACCGGCGGCTGCCCGCCGCCTGCCATGCGGCGCGGGAGGCGGGCCGCACCGGTGCGATGTACCCGTGGCAGAGCGCCGGCGACGGCCGGGAGGAGACCCAGCAGCTCCACCTCAACCCACGCTCGGGGCACTGGCTGCCCGACCGTTCCCGGCTCCAGCACCACGTCGGATCGGCGATCGCCTACAACGTGTGGCAGTACGGACAGGCCAGCGGCGACACGGAGTTCGTGCAGACCAGGGGCGCGGAGATGCTGTTGCAGATCGCCCGCTTCTGGGCCGCGTCCGCGGTCTGGGACGCCGGGCTGGGCCGGTACCGCATCCGTGGGGTGGTCGGTCCCGACGAGTACCACGACGGCTATCCGGACGCCGCCGAACCGGGAGTGGACGACAACACCTACACCAACGTCACGGCGGCCTGGGTGCTGATGCGGGCCCTCGATCTCTGTCGCACGCTGCCCGAGCCCCATCAGCGGCAGTTGTGCGAACGCCTCCAGCTCGATCCGGAGGAGCCCGAGCGCTGGGAGGACATCGCGCACCGGCTCCATGTGCCCTACCACCGCGGAGTGATCAGCCAGTTCGCCGGATACGGGGACCTCGACGAGCTCGACTGGCACGGCTACCGGCAGCGCTACGGCGACATCCGCAGGCTGGACCGGATCCTGGAGGCGGAGGGCGATACGGTCAACCGCTACCAGGCCTCCAAACAGGCCGATGTGCTGATGCTGGGCTACCTCTTCTCGCCGTCGGAGCTCGCCTCGGTGTTCCGCCGGCTCGGCCATCCCCTCGACGACGACATCTGGCACGCCACCGTCGACTACTACCTGCACCGCACGAGCCACGGCTCCACCCTCAGCGCCCTGGTCCATGCCTGGGTGCTGGCCCGTGTCCACCGTCCCGACGCCTGGACGTTCTGCGAGGAGGCGCTGGTCGGGGACGTGGCGGATGTCCAGGGCGGCACCACGGCGGAGGGCATCCACCTGGGCGCGATGGCCGGCACCCTGGACTTCGTCCAGCGCGGGATGACCGGCCTGGAGACCCGCGACCAGGCGCTGTGGCTCGACCCGGCGCCGCTGCCCGAGCTCTCGAAGTTCGGGGTCCGCATCCGCTTCCGGCGCCACTGGGACATCGATCTGCGCATCCGCGCCGAGCAGGTACGGATCGCGGTGCCCGCCTCGGAGAACGCCGCGGTGCGGGTCAGGCTGCGCGACCGCTCGTTCTCCCTCGCGCCCGGTACCTCGCGCCGGCTCGATCTGCCCGGCGACTGAGCGGCGCCCCCCGCGGCCTGCCGGACACGCCCCGGCAGTCGCACGGCCCGTCCGCCGGACGACGGGCCGTGCGACTGCCGGGGACGGCGGCCGGCTCACCGCCGCAGCGGGCCCTCACAGCGGAAGTCCGCGCTGCCGGCGCGGCCCGAGGACCAGATGTCGGTCGGGCCGAAGGAGCAGTTCATATCGGTGAAGTTGTTCGCGGCGGGGCCGGAGCGGTCGAGGATGAAGTAGTCGACGGTTTCGGACATGTCCTTGAAGACCTGGCCGGGGTCGCCGGAGTTGCCGAGATTGGCGGTGATCCGTCCGGTGCAGGTGAACCGGCCGTTGCCCGGATCGCCGTCGTCCTTGCAGACGGGCGTGTTGGCGGTGGCGGCGGCGAACGCGCTCTGGACCTCGGCGGGGGTGGCGAGCTTCAGGGAACCGTTGGGCGTGAACTTCGTGTCCGGCACGAACAGGTCATTGACGTGGGCGATCTGTGCGTCGAGGAAGGCGTCGTACTGCTGCTGGAGCCCCGTGTCGGAGCCCATGCGGTTGCGCCAGGAATCGAATGCGGCCGGGTCGTCCGCGCGCAGGTACCGGTACATCTCCTGGAGCTTCGCGGGGTGGTCGCGCCACAGGAACTCGAAGAACGTCCCGGCGTAGGAGTAGAAGCGGAAGCCGTCGTGGTCGTACGTCGCGTGCAGGAACTCGTTGACGGACATGCGGGGTTTGCCGCCCGAGGTGTCCGCGATGATGTCGCGGACGAGCGACCGGCGGACGGCGATGCCGTTGTCCCGGGTCGAGCCGTCGAAGAACTCGGCGCTGCCCTCGTCCATGGCGGTGGTGCGGTCGCCCTCGTACCAGGGGCCCTCGCCGAAGAAGCCGGGTACGGCGAAGCGGCCGTTGAGGTAGTGGACGTACTCGTGCCGGAAGAGCTCTTCGAGGGTGAGGCTGGAGTCCTGGGGGACGCGCCGCTGGTAGGTGTAGAAGGTCGCGCCCTGCTCGATGTAGACGCCGCCGTTGTTGGTGTCCATGCCGGTGAGCAGCGGGTGGTAGACCTCGTAGTCGGCGCGTGAGGCGTACAGGACGATGGTGAGGGTGGTGTTGGGGTCGCCGGCCAGGGGTTCCCAGGTCCCCAGCACCCGGTGGAACTGGGCCCTGACCTGCTTCGACGCATAGTAGAGCTGGTCGACGACGGCGCGGTCGAGGGCGGTGCGGACCTTGATGGCGCCGTTGTCGTAGGAGTAGGTCCGCGGGAAGATCCGCTTCTCGATGTCCTCCTTGCACACCGCGTACGGCTTGCAGGCGTCGAAGAAGATGAGCCAGCCGGCGACCTTGGCCCAGGGGGCGCTGCCCTCACCGAAGTTACGCACGGTGGTGGGGAGGAGGGCGGTGCCGAGGTCGGTGACGATGGCCTTCTTGAGGGAGGCGATCTGGCCGAAGCGCCCGTACTCCCCGAGCGCGTCGCGGGCGGCCCAGGCGTTGGGGGTGGCCTTGAGGTGGGTGTATCCGGCGAACGCCTTGAAGGCGGCGCGGTAGGCGGGGTCGGCGGCGACCGCGTACTGGAAGGCGGTGTCCTTGTTGCCGGGGTAGACGCCCAGGTAGTTGACGGAGAGCGCGGCGAGGGCGGCGTTGCCCCATGCCGGGTCCCGGTACGTGGCGGGGTGGGCCGGGTCCAGGGTGGCCAGAACCTTCTGGACCAGGTCGAGTTGGTGCTGCCGCAGGCCCGGGGCGCTGGCGGCGTACAGGGCCTCGCGCAGGGTGTCGGCGTTGGTCCGGGTGACGTCGAAGGTGCGGGCCGCGGTGCCGAAGGCCTCGACGGCGCGGCGCACGGCGTCGACGGTGGGGGCGTCGGTGGTGTCGATCTCGTCGTGCGAGAAGTCCTGGTAGGCCACCGCGTGCAAATACGTGAACATCTCGTACAGGTGGCTGGTGTTCTTGCCGTCATGGGCGGCGGCGAGGCCGGTGATGCGACGGGCCACCGCCTGGACGTGCGCGTCGGACATGACGGGGACGAGCCGGGGGTCCCAGGTCCAGACGAGGGTGCGCAGACAGTCGTCGGCCGTGACCGCGGGGTCCGCGAGGAAGTCCGCGAACTGCTCGGGGCCCAGGCCGGTGATGCCGTCGAGGGTGCAGGGGGCGACGGCGGGTCTCGGCCCGTGCGGCGCGTCGGCGGGCTTGGTCTGCGGGCCGGGTATGTGGCCTCTCTCGACGAGGGCGCGTGGCGCCGGCGCCGGCGCGGCGACGAACTTCGGGGCCGTGGCGAGGCGTTGGGCCTGGTCGAAGGGGTTGGCGGTGGTGGGGGCGGCGGGCCGGTGTCCGGGCTGCGCTGCCCGGGTCCGCTGCGAGGTGGCCGACGTGTGGGGTGCCGCCTGCGCGGCCTGGACGGCCGGCAGGGCGAGGGTGGTGGCGAGGATCGCGGCCAGCAGGATTCTGCGCGGGATACGCGGATGGGACACCTGAACCTCCGAGAGGGGGTGGGGGGTTGTGGGGGTCGAGGCAATGGCCTTCACTCCACGAGGTGTGACCCGTAACATAGTAATGTGAAATTGCACTGACAAGGCTTCAGGTAACTTTCTTTACCGGAGGTATTCCTTGACCTCGCGTGCCCCCCAACTCCACACCGGTAGCCACGACTTGCCGGTGTCGGCCGCCCTCGCCTCCTTCATGACCGGCGGGTGGGCCGGCACTCCGCTCCCCGACGACACCCGTGTTCCGGGCTTCGCGCGGTTCGCCGGCCGCCGCGCCCGGCTCGCCGCGCGCTTCCCCGGCGAACGACTGCTCGTTCCCGCGGGCGAGTTGAAGGTCCGCAGCCATGACTGCGATCACCGCTTCCGTCCGCACAGCGCCTACGCCTGGCTGACCGGGCTCACCGGCGAGGACCAGCCGGGGCATGTCCTGGTGCTGGAACCGGATGGCGAGGCGGTGCTGTACCTGCGGCCGCGGTCGCCACGGGACGAGGGCGGCGCGTTCTACCGGGACCGCCGCTACGGCGAGTTCTGGGTCGGCCGCCGCCCCGATCTGGCCGAGGCCGAGCGGCTCACCGGTCTGCGCTGCGCGCACCTGGACGACCTCGACCACCACCGCCGGCCCGGCCGGGACGCCGCCCGGGACGCCGAACTCGCCTGCGCACTGAGCGAGTTGCGCTTGGTGAAGGACGACTGGGAAGTGGCCCAGCTCCAACAGGCCGTCGATCACACCACCACCGGCTTCGAGGACGTGGTCCGCGCCCTGCCCGCCGCCCTGCGCCACCCGCGCGGCGAACGCTGGGTCGAAGGGGCCTTCCAGCAGCGCGCCCGCGCCGAGGGCAACGGCACGGGGTACGAGACCATCGCCGCCGCCGGCGCTCATGCCTGCGTGCTCCACTGGACCCGCAACGACGGGCCGCTCGAACCCGGCCGGTTGCTGCTGCTGGACGCGGGCGTGGAGACCGACACGCTCTACACCGCCGATGTCACCCGCACCCTGCCGCTGTCCGGGCGCTTCTCCCCCGTCCAGCGCCGGGTGTACGAGCTGGTGCTCGCCGCACAGGACGCGGGCATCGCCGCCCTCGAACCGGGGGCGAGTTTCCGCGACTTCCACCGGGCCTGTACGGGCGTCCTGGCCGAGGGACTCGCCGACTGGGGGGTCCTGCCCCGCCCGGCGAAGGAGGCGCTCGCCGACGACAGCGGCCTGTACCGGCGCTACACGCTGTGCAGTTCGGGCCACATGCTCGGCCTCGACGTGCATGACTGCGGCCGGGCCCGCGCGGACCAGTATCTGGACGGTGTCCTGACGGAGGGGCAGGTCCTGACGGTCGAACCGGGGCTCTATCTCCAGCCCGACGACGAGACCCTGCCACCGGAACTGCGCGGTATGGGGGTCCGGATCGAGGACGATCTGGTGATCACCTCGGACGGCGCCCGGCTGATGTCGTCGGCGCTGCCGCGCACCGCCGACGGGGTGGAGGAGTGGATGGAATCACTGCTCGCCGGACGGACCTGACCCGCCCGGCCGGTCAGCCCCGGCGGGCGACCGGCGCGTGCTGCGGCCTCGGTACCAGCGGTTCGTCGCGGCCCTGGGCCCACAGCGAGCGGACATGGCCGAGGTGGCGGGCCATACAGGCCTCGGCCGCCTCGGCATCGCCCGTCAGCATCACGTCGAGCAGCTCCCCGTGCTCCTCGGCGGAGGGCAGCAGTTGGTTGCGTTCGTCGAGGCGGGTGAGGCCATACAGCCGGGAGCGCTTGCGCAGATCACCGACCGTCTCGACAAGGCGGTCGTTGCCGCTCAGGCCGAGCAGTTCGAGATGGAAGCGGCGGTCGGCCTCCAGGTAGCCGATGAGGTCGTGCGCGCGGGCCGCGGCGACGATCTCCAGGGCGGCCGGGCGGAGGGCCTCCAGTTGGGCACGGTCGGCGGTGCGGGTGACCTGGCCGACGACCGGGACCTCGATCAGGGCGCGGATCTCGGTGTACTGGTCGAGGTCGCGCTCGCTCACCTCGGTGATCCGGAAGCCCTTGTTGCGGACCGGCTCGACCAGCCCCTCGCGGGCCAGGTCGAGCATCGCCTCGCGCACCGGGGTGGCGGAGACACCGAAGTCGGCGGCGAGGCCCGGGGCCGAGTAGACCGACCCCGGGCGCAGTTCGCCCGCGATCAGGGCCGCGCGCAGTTGATGGGCCACCTGATCGCGGAGCCGCTCCTGCGCGGTGATCAGGCTGCGGTGCTTGAGTTCGCCCATCGTGGTCCTCCGAATTGACGCGGAGTGCCAGCGTACAATGTCACGTTGCGCAAACTCCCTGGTGGCGGACGGCAGTCGGCCGCACGGCCGCGGGTCACAGCACGAACCCCGCGGGGAACGGATCGGACGGGTCGAGGAAGTACTGCGCGGTGCCGGTCACCCAGGCCCGGCCGGTGACCGTGGGGACGACGGCCGGGAGCGATCCGACCTCGGTGTCGGCGACGAGGCGGCCGGTGAACTCCGTTCCGATGAACGACTCGTTGACGAAGTCCTGGTGGAGGGGCAGTGCGCCGCGGGCGTGCAGTTGTGCCATCCGCGCCGAGGTGCCCGTACCGCACGGTGAACGGTCGAACCATCCGGGGTGGATGGCCATCGCATGCCGGGAGCGGGTGGCGTCCGACCCCGGCGCGGCGAAGTAGACGTGCTTGAGGCCGCCGATCCGCTCGTCCTCGGGGTGGACGGGCCGGTCGGTGGCGTTCACCGCGTCCATGAGGGCGAGTCCGGCGGCGAGGATGTCGTTCTTGCGGGCCCGGTCGAAGGGCAGGCCGACGCTCTCCAGCGGCAGGATCGCGTAGAAGTTGCCGCCGTAGGCCAGGTCGTAGCCGAGCGTGCCGTAACCGGGGACGGCGATCTTGCGGTCGAGTCCGGCGCAGAAGGCGGGCACATTGGTGAGGGTGACGGCCGTGGCCGCCCCGTCCTTCACCACCACCTCTGCGGTGACCAGCCCGGCGGGAGTGTCGAGCCGCACTGTGGTCACCGGTTCACGGACCTCCACCATGCCGGTTTCGACGAGGACGGTGGCCACGCCCATGGTGCCGTGTCCGCACATCGGCAGATAGCCGGAGACCTCGATGAACAGGACACCGTAGTCGGCGTCGGGGCGCGTCGGGGGCTGGAGGATCGCCCCGCTCATGGCGGCATGGCCGCGCGGTTCGTACATCAGCAGGGTACGGACGGCGTCGCGGTGCTCGGCGAAGTACATCCGTCGCTCGGCCATGGTGGCGCCGGGGAGAGTGCCGACGCCGCCGGTGATGACACGGGTGGGCATGCCCTCGGTGTGGGAGTCGACGGCGTGAAAGACATGGCGGGTGCGCATGGGGGCTCCCTCTCAGTGGTGGCCGTCGGCGAGGAGCTTCCCGGTGGCGGCGCGGACCACGGCCGAGTGTTCGTCGCCGAGCGGCGAGCGGGGCGGGCGGGTCGGGCCGCCATGGTGGCCGGCGAGGTCCATGGCGAGCTTGATCGCCTGCACGAACTCGGGCCGGGAGTCCCAGCGCAGCAGCGGGTGCAGTGCCCGGTAGAGGGGCAGCGCGGTGTCGAGGTCACCGGCGACGGCGGCCCGGTAGAGGGTGCCGCACGCCGTGGGCAGGGCGTTCGGGAAGCCGGCGATCCAGCCGACGGCCCCGGCGAGGGCGAGTTCGAGCAGGACGTCGTCGGCACCGATCAACAGGTCCAGTTCCGGGGCGACTTCGGCGATCTCGTAGGCCCTGCGGACATCGCCGCTGAACTCCTTGACGGCGACGATGCTGCCGTCGGCGTGCAGCTCGGCGAGGAGGGCCGGGGTGAGGTCGACCTTGGTGTCGAAGGGGTTGTTGTAGGCGACGACGGGCAGGCCGACCGAGGCCACCTCGGCGAAGTGGGCGCGGACCGAGGCCGGTTCGGCACGGTAGGCGTTGGGCGGCAGCAGCAGGACGGAACCGGCTCCCGCATCGGCGGCCTGCTCGGCCCAGCGGCGCGATGCGGCACTGCCGTAGGCGGCGACACCGGGCATCACCCGGTCGCCGTCACCGGCGGCCTCCACGGCGGTCCGGACGACACGGGCGCGTTCGTCGTCGGTGAGCGTCTGGTACTCGCCGAGGGAGCCGTTGGGGACGACGCCGTCGCAGCCCGCGGCGAGGAGCCGGGCGACCTGGGCGGCGTAGGCGTCGTAGTCGACGGAGAGGTCGTCACGGAAGGGGAGGGTGGTGGCAACCATGATGCCGTGCCAGGGGCGGGTGCGCGTGACCATACGAAGTCTCCTTCTATGAGGTGTGACATTTTACTGACTGTCCCAGGGGCTTGCCAAGGTCGCCCGGAGGCGAACTAGTCGTGTTCGCAGGCGAGTTCCCCGAGGACGACGGGACAGGCAAGGGGTCTGCGGTCGGCCGCGGGCCCGGCCTCCCCCGCGAGGCGGGCCACCGCGGACCCGCACATCCGCCCCTGGCACCAGCCCATTCCGGCGCGGGTGAGCAGTTTGACGGTACGGGTGTCGCGGGCGCCGAGCCCGGCGACGGCTTCCCGGATCCGCCCGGCCGTGACCTCCTCGCAACGGCAGACCTCGGTGTCCTCGCCCAGCCAGCCGGTCCAGCCGGGGCGCGGGGCGTGGGCGACGGCCATGACCCGGGCGAACCGGCGCAACCGGTCACGGCGGCGCCGCAGCGCACCGGGGGCGGCCCGATGCGCGATGTCGTGAGCCGCCAGCTCTCCTTCGGCGAAGGCGAGTTCGGCCCCGCCCACGCCTCCGGCCTCACCGGCCGCCCAGACCCCGTCGACCGTGGTCCGCTGCCGGCCGTCGAGCGTCAGCGCCCAGGCGCCGTCCGGGCCCCGGTGGGTGCCGCAGCCCAGTGCGGTGGCCAACTCCAGTTGCGGTACGAGCCCGTGCCCGACGGCGAGCGCCTCGCACGGGATGCGCCGGCCGGTTCCGGACACCGGCCGCCAGTCCCGGTCGAGCCGGGTCAGGGTGACGGCCTCCACCCGCTCGGTGCCGTGCACGGCGGTGACCGCACTGCGGGTACGGATGCGTACGCCGTACCGGAGCAGGGCGGCCCCGTGACCGGCCGCTTCGGCGAGCTTGCCGGGGTTGGCGGCCAGCGTGCGCGGGGCGCGGGCGTATCCGGCGTAGCCGCCCGCCTCGGCGACGACCGGCACCGTGGCACCGGCCGCGGCGAGCGAGCCGGCGACGGCGAGCAGCAGCGGCCCGCTGCCGGCGACCACGATCCGCCGCCCCGGCAGCACCAATCCCGCCTTCAGCATGGCCTGCGCACCTCCCGCGCCCACCACGCCGGGCAATGTCCAGCCGGGAAAGGGCAGTTGGCGTTCGTGTGCGCCGGTGGCGAGGAGCACCTTGCGTGCGGTCACCTCGGACCGGCCCTGCGCGCCGTCGGGGCCGGTGACCGCGTGCACGGTCCAGTGGTCCGGGTCCCGGGTGACGGCCCAGACATGGTGGGCGGCGAAGTGGCTCACCCGGCCCGCGGCGAGCTGCTCGCCCAGCCGCGCGGTGCGCCGGGTGAAGGCGCGCCAGGAGTGATGCAGCGCCTCGGGGTGGGCGGCGCCCAGGCCGGGGGCCGGCTGCCGGTAGAACTGTCCGCCGGGACGGGCCGCCGCGTCGACGAGCGCCACCCGCAGCCCGAAGGCGGCGGCCGTGACGGTGGCGGCGAGCCCGGCCGGGCCCGCGCCGATGACGACGAGGTCGTGGAGGTCAGACACCGAGTTCGGCACGCCCGTGTCCCTCCTGGGTGGTGATCGCGTCCCCGGGCCGGGCGGGCACCAGACAGGCCCGCTGGTTGGGCCGCCCGTTGATGGTCGCCAGACAGTCGAAGCACGAGCCGATCCCGCAGAAGGCCCCGCGCGGCCGGCCCTCGCGCCGAGTGGTCCGCCAGGAGAGCACACCGGCCGCCCAGAGCGCGGCGGCGACGCTCTGACCGGGCAGCGCGGTCAGCGGCCGCCCGTCGAGGCTGATCTCGAAGGCCGGTCCTGGTACGGCCCGTACGAGGTCGGCGGGGGTACGGCGCGGGGTCATCCGCGGGCTCCTCTCGGTGCGGGTGAGTGGGTGAGCGGGTGGAGTGGGTGGAGCGGGCGACGCTGCCGGAGCCGGGGGCGGCGCCTGGGACCGTCGGCCGGTCCGGCTCCCGGCGGCTCGTCCCCGTCCGCCTCGGCGCCGTCCGCCCCCGCCGGCCCGGCCCTGCTCACCCCTCCCCCGCCCCGTCGGCGAACCGCTCCGGGCGGAACGGCCGTGCGTCCAGCGGGCCCGGCGCACCGGTCAGCGCGGCCGCGATCAGCCGCCCGGTGGCCGGGGCGAGGCCGATGCCCGCGCCCTCGTGACCGCAGGCGTGCAGCAGGCCGGGGAGGCGTGGGTCGGGGCCGATCGCGGGGAGGTGGTCCGGGAGGTAGGGGCGGAATCCCTGGTACGTGCGCATCACCCGGACGCCCGCCAATACGGGGAACAGGGCCGCCGCCTGGGCGGCGAGCCGGCGCAGCACCTCGACCGAGAGCGTGCGGTCGAAGCCGATGCGTTCACGGCTGGCTCCGATCAGGACCGGCCCCGCCGGGGTGCCCTCGACGACGGCGGAGGTCTGCAGCGCGGCCGATCCGCTGGCCACATCGGCGACATAGTCCGCGGCGTAGACCTTGCGGCGTACGACACGCGGCAGCGGCTCGGTGACCAGGACGCAGCCACGACGGGGCAGGACGGGGACGGTCACCCCCGCGAGCGCGGCCAGCCGGCCGGCCCAGGTGCCGGTGGCGTTCACCACCGCGGGAGCGAGCAGATCGCCCTGCGGGGTGCGCACGCCCCGTACGGCGCCGCCGGGGCCCCGCAGTACGGCCGTGACCTCCGCCCCCAGGTGCAGCCGGGCGCCGGAGGCGCGCAGCAGATGGGCGGCGGCCAGGGCGGGTTGGACCTGGGCGTCCTGCGGGTAGAGGACGCCGCCGGCGAGACCGGGCGCCAGATGCGGTTCGGCGTCCCGCAGCCGGTCGGCGGGGAGGCAGTCGCTCCGCACGCCCGCCTTCTCTTGCGCCGCGCAAAAGGCGCGCAGCGCCGTCATGCCGGGCTCGTCGGAGGCGACGACCAGCCCGCCCTTCGTCTCGTACTCGATCTCCGGCGGGAGTTCGGCGGCGAGTTCGCGCCACAGCCGGGTGGAGAGCAGTGCGAGGTCGAGTTCGGGACCCGGTTCCTTGTCGGAGACGAGCAGATTCCCCTCCCCGGCGCCGGTGGTGCCGCCCGCGACGGGCCCGCGGTCGACGACGGCGACGGAGAGGCCGGACCGGCCGGCGTAGTAGGCGCAGGCGGCGCCGACCACTCCGGCCCCGACGACGACCACATCCGGAGCATCCGAGAGCTGTCCGTGTCTCATGGGCACGTCAGTAATATGTCACACAACACAGGCTCCGAAAAGGGGACTTGGTGTGCTTCCGCGGCAAGGCACCGGCAGGTTCCTGCGGCCGGCAGGCTCTCTCCCCGCGCGAACCGATCCCCCGGGATGCCGCGGAGACGGCCTAGCCTGGAGGGATGAACGAGAGCGGGGCGGCGGGGCCGGAACCGGGCGACAGTGCCTTTCCCGCCTTTCATGCGGGGCGGTGCGGCGAGCTCGCGGAGCTCGATGCGCAGGTGGTCCGCTGCCGGGCCTGTCCCCGGCTGGTGGAGTGGCGGGAGGAGACCGCGGCGCATCCGCGTGCGGCGTTCCGGGACCAGGAGTACTGGGCGCGGCCGGTTCCGGGGTTCGGGCCGGCTGATGCGGCGCTGGCCGTCGTCGGGCTGGCGCCTGCCGCGCACGGCGGCAATCGCACCGGCCGGATGTTCACCGGGGACGCCTCCGGCGACTTCCTGTTCGCCGCCCTCCATGCGGTCGGTCTCGCCTCCCAGCCCACGGCGACCCACCCGGGCGACGGGCTGGAGCTGTACGGAGTGCGGGTCACCGCACCGGTCCACTGCGCCCCGCCGGAGAACAAGCCCACGCCCGCCGAGCGCCGCACCTGCCGGCCCTGGCTCTCGGCGGAGCTCGCACTCCTCGCCCCCGGCCTGCGTACGGTCGTGGTGCTGGGCACGTTCGGCTGGCAGGCGCTGCTGCCCGTCCTGGGCGAGACCGGGTGGCCGCTCCCCCGCCCCCGGCCCGCGTTCGGTCACGGGGTGCGGCTGACCCTGCCCGCCGCCGGGCAGCTGCGGGAACTGAACGTGCTCGGGAGCTACCACCCCAGCCAGCGCAACACCTTCACCGGCCGGCTCACCTTCGACATGCTCGTCGAACTGCTCGCCCGCGCCGCCGGACTCGCGGGGCTGGGGCGTCCGGGACAAGGCTGACGTCCGGCCGGTGCACCGGAAGCCGCGGAGAGGCCCGGGGACCACGGATACGCCCCGCGTCACACCCCCGGGGACCGCCGGGACGCCGCCATGCGGCCCCGCACGCCGACTTCTATCCTGGGACGAGACGGCTGCGCAGACCGGTTGGTGACCGCATACGGCCGAGGAGTGCTCGTGCGCCATCGCGTGGCGGACCGGGTCGGGAAGACCGCTTCGGGCGGCTCCTTCTCGCACCGGGACCGGGCGGTGATCGTCGCTGCCGCACTGTCCATCCTCATCGTGCAGATGGACTGGTTCGCGCTCGATCTGATGCTCCCGGTCATCGCCAGGGACTTCCATACCTCCTCGACCGACCTCCAGTGGCTGGTCAGCGGATACATGGTGGCCGTCGGCGCGTTGATGATCGTGGGTGGCCGGGCCGCCGATCTGCACGGGCGGCGACGGGTCATCGTGATCGGCCTGTGCGTGTTCGCCGCCCTGTCCGTGGTGTGCAGTGCCGCGCAGAACGCGCCCTGGCTCGTTGCCGCGCGGGTGGTGCAAGGGACCGGCGCGGCCTTGATCTTTCCCGTTTCGGTGGCGGTGGTGACCAGTTACTTCCGGGACGACCGGCAGGGGCGGGCGGTCAGCACGGTGCTGGCGTTCGGTTCCCTCGGCACCGCGCTGGGTCCGTTCGTGGGCGGCGTGTTCGCCGAACACGTCAGCTGGCGTGCGGTGTTCCTGATCAATGTGCCGGTGTGTCTGGCCGCCGCGCTGCTGGTGCTGCGGTTCGTCCCCGAGACCCGGGACGAGCGGGCGACCCGCCATCTCGACCTGCCCGGGGCGGCGACCGTCGCCCTCGGCCTGACGTGTCTGATGCTCGCCGTGGACCAGGGACAGGGCTGGGGGTGGGCCTCCGCACCCACCGTGGCCACCGCCGCCGTCGGTGTCGCCCTCCTCGTGCTGTTCGTGGCGGTGGAGCGGCGGAGACCGGAGCCGTTGATCGACCTTTCGCTCTTCCGCAACGCGAAGTTCGTTGTGATCACCCTCGCGGGCTCCCTCTCGAATGTGGTGTATTGCCTGGTCGCGGTGCTCTCGGCGCTCTATCTGCAGCAGGCGCGGGGGCTGTCGCCCGCTCACGCCGGGTTCATCTTCCTGGCGCTCTCCTGCGGGGTCGGCGCGGCCAGTTACTGGGCCGGGCGGCTGGCCCTGCGCTGGCGCGCCGAGCGGTTGATGGCCTGCGGCATGCTCACCAGCGGTACCGGACTGCTGGTGCTGACCTGGGTGAAGCCCCTGGGCTGGTACACGGTGGTCTTCGCCGTCTGCGGGGTGGGCATCGGGCTGGGGTGGGCGCTGACGAACGTGGCCACGCAGGCACATGTACCCGCGGAGCGGGCGGGCGCGGCATCGGGGCTGGTACTGACGTCGCTGGTGCTGTTCGGTGCGGTGAGCGTGGCGGTCGCGGCGACGGTGCTGGAGGTCGTCAGCGGCTCGCCGTCGACCGCGGCCGCCGACGGCCCCGCCATCGAGGCGGTCCTGCGCGGCACTTCGGTGCTGGCCTTCCTCGGTGCCCTCGGGCTGTTCGCGGTCTCCGCACCACGGCTGCGTGCGCGAAAGCGTGCCACGGTCCCCGGCTGAGGGCCCTCGCACAGAGCCGGCGGCCGGGCCCCCTCGGTGGCGCTCGCTCCGGGACCATGGCGGGCCATCGGCGACGCCCGTCCCGGAACATGGCAGGCCCCTCGCCGGCGCCCGCTCCGCGCCCATGACGGAACGTGTCACCGCGCCCCGTACACCGGCTGTGGGGTCCCGGCGGCGGCCAGCAGGTCGCGGGCGGTCCGCCCCGCCTCGGCCGGTGTCCAGCGGCTCTTCTTGTCCGCGGTGGGGCCGGGGCGCCAGCCCTCCATCACGGTGATCCGGCCCGCCTCGGCCTCGAAGACCCGGCCGGTGACCCCGGCGCTGTCGGCGGAGGACAGCCAGACCACCAGCGGGGAGACGTTCTCGGGAGCCATCGCGTCGAACTCGCCCGCGGCGGGCGCCGCCATCGTCCCGGCGAAGGTCCGCTCGGTCATCCGGGTACGAGCGGCCGGCGCGATGGCGTTGATCTGCACGCCGTAGGGGGCCAGTTCGGCGGCGGCGACGAGGGTGAGGCCGAGGATGCCGGCCTTGGCGGCGGCGTAGTTGCCCTGGCCGACGCTGCCGAGCAGTCCGGCGCCCGAACTGGTGTTGACGATCCGGGCATCGGGCGTCCGGCCGGCCTTGGCCTCGGCCCGCCAGTGGGCCGCGGCGTGCCGCAGCGGCAGGAAGTGGCCCTTGAGGTGGACGCGGATGACGGCGTCCCAGTCGTCCTCACCGAGGTTGACGAGCATCCGGTCGCGCAGGAATCCGGCGTTGTTGACGAGGGCGTCGAGGCGGCCGAAGGCGTCGAGGGCGGTGGCGACGAGCGAGGCGGCGCCGTCGGTGGTGGTGATGTCGCCGGTGTGCGCGACGGCCCGGCCGCCGCGGGCGCGGATCTCGTCGGCGACCTGCTGGGCCGGTCCGGGCGAGGCGCCGGCCCCGTCGGCGGCCACGCCGAGGTCGTTCACCACCACCCGCGCGCCTTCGGCGGCGAGGGCCAGGGCATGGGCGCGGCCGAGGCCGCGGCCGGCTCCGGTGACCACGGCCACGCGTCCCGTGCAGATTCCGGTGCCGGTCATGTCCGTTCTCCTGTTCCGGTCACGTCAGGTGTCCTTCGTCGCGTCGGGCGGGGCGGGATGGTTGACGGTGGCGGCCTCGAGGAAGGCGGGCCGCTCGCCGCCGCCGTGGACGAGCAGGCTCGCGCCGGTCAGATACGCGGCGCGGTCGGAGGCGAGGAAGACGCAGGCGTCGCCGATCTCGGCGGGTTCGGCGAGCCGGCCGAGCGGGACGGTGGCGCCGACGGCCGCGACGCCCGCCTCGTCGCCGTAGTGCAGGGCGGTGAGTTCGGTGCGCACCATGCCGAGGACGAGGGTGTTGACCCGGACCCGGGGCGCCCATTCGACGGCCATGGAGCGGGCGAGGTGGTCCAGGCCCGCCTTGGCCGCGCCGTAGGCGGCGGTGCCGGGCGAGGGGCGGGTGCCGCTGACGCTGCCGATCATGATGACCGAGCCGCCGGCCGGCCGGTCCCGCATCACCTCGTACGCGGCGAGCGAGGCGGTCAGCGGCGCGAGGAGGTTGAGTTCGACGACCCGGGCGTGCCGTTCGGCGTCCGTCTGCCCGAGCAGCCGGTACGGCGTGCCGCCGGCGTTGTTCACCAGGCAGTCCAACCGTCCGTGTTCGGCGGCGAGTCGTGCGAAGAAGGCGCGGACGGCGGCCGGGTCGCGCAGGTCGAGGGGGCGGAAGTGCGCACGGCGGCCGGCCGCCTCGACGGGGGTGTCCGGCGGCCGTCGCGCGCAGACCACCACCTCGGCTCCTGCCTGCAGGAAGGCGCGGGCGATGCCGGCGCCGACGCCCCGGGTGCCACCGGTGACGACGGCCAGCCGCCCGGACAGATCGAGAGCCAGGCTCAACGGACACCCCTCCCGCAGCGCACCGTCCGCTGCTAACTTCGCTACCTAACAAACGCTTGGTGGAAAGGTAGCTGATCTGCTCATGGGTGTCTCCACCTCCGAGCCGGACCAGGGCATCGCCGTCGTCACCGCCGACTACCCTCCGGTCAACGCCCTGCCCGTACAGGGCTGGTACGACCTCGCCGACGCCGTGCGCGCGGCCGGCCGCGACCCCGCCGTCCGCTGCGTCGTCCTCGCCGCGACCGGCCGCGGCTTCAACGCGGGGGTCGACATCAAGGAACTGCAGCGGGACACCACGACCGGCGGGCACGAGGCCCTGCTCGGCGCCAACCGCGGCTGCGCGGCGGCGTTCTCGGCGGTCTACGAGTGCGAAGTGCCCGTCGTCGCGGCCGTACACGGCTTCTGTCTGGGCGGCGGCATCGGCCTCGTCGGCAACGCGGACGTGATCGTGGCCGGTGACGACGCCACGTTCGGGCTGCCGGAGCTGGACCGCGGCGCGCTCGGCGCGGCCACCCATCTCGCCCGGCTGGTCCCCCAGCACCTGCTGCGCTCGCTCTACTACACCTCCCGCACCGTCACCGCCGCCGAACTGCAGGCGCACGGCTCCGTCTGGCAGGTCGTCCCGCGTGCGGAACTGCCCGCCGCCGCCCGGGAGGTGGCGCGGGAGATCGCGCGCAAGGACGGATTCCTCCTCCGGCTTGCTAAGGCCGCCCTCAACGGCATCGACCCCGTCGACGTACGGCGCAGCTACCGCTTCGAGCAGGGCTTCACCTTCGAGGCGAACCTCAGCGGAGTCGCCGACCGCGTCCGCGACACCTTCGGTGCGCCGGGCGCCACACCGACGAAGGAAGGCTGATCCGTGACCGACAAGACCATGACACCCGAGGACGTCGTCTCCCGGCTGCGCAGCGGCATGACCCTCGGCATCGGCGGCTGGGGGTCGCGCCGTAAACCGATGGCGCTGGTGCGGGCGCTGCTCCGCTCCGACATCACCGATCTGACGGTGATCTCGTACGGCGGTCCCGATGTCGGGCTGCTCGCCGCCGCCGGCCGGATCCGCACCCTGGTCGCGGCGTTCGCGACCCTCGATTCGATCCCCCTCGAACCGCACTTCCGCGCGGCCCGGCAGCGCGGCGCGTTCGAGCTGAGGGAGGTCGACGAGGCGATGTTCATGTGGGGGCTGCACGCCGCCGCCAACCGGCTGCCGTTCCTGCCGGTACGGGCCGGCCTCGGCTCGGACGTGATGCGTGTCAACCCCGGCCTGAAGACCGTCACTTCGCCCTACGAGGACGGCGAGACCTTCGTGGCGATGCCGGCCCTGCGGATGGACGCGGCGCTGGTCCATCTGCACCGCGCCGACCGGCTCGGAAACGGCCAGTACCTGGGCCCCGACCCGTACTTCGACGATCTGTTCTGCGAGGCCGCGGACAGCGCCTACGTCTCCTGCGAGCGGCTCGTGGACGACTTCGCCACGGCCGTCCCGCAGACCCTCCTGGTCAAGCGGCATGCGGTCACCGGAGTCGTCGAGGCCCCGAACGGCGCGCACTTCACCTCCTGCGCCCCCGACTACGGGCGCGACGAGCCCTTCCAGAAGCTGTACGCGACCACGCCCTGGCCGCAGTTCGCCGAGCGGTTCCTGTCCGGGGACGAGAAGGCGTACCGGTCCGCGGTCGAGTCCTGGCACGAGGAGCAGCAGTGAAGCCCACGAGTACGACGACCCGCGCCGAGTACTGCGCGATCGCGTGTGCAGATGCCTGGCTCGACGGCGGCGAGGTGCTCGCCAGCCCGATGGGCCTGATCCCGTCGATCGGCGCCCGGCTCGCCAAGCGCACCTTCTCCCCGGATCTGCTGCTCACCGACGGCGAGGCCATGATCGTCGGGCTCGACGGGGCGGTCGAGGGCTGGCTGCCCTACCGTCAGCACCTCACCATGGTCACCGGTGGGCGGCGCCATGTGATGATGGGCGCGAGCCAGCTCGACCGCTTCGGCAACCAGAACATCTCCTGCATCGGCGACTGGCAGCAGCCCGCGCGCCAGCTCCTCGGTGTCCGCGGCGCCCCGGTCAACACCCTGAACAATCCGGTCAGTTACTGGGTGCCGAAGCACTCGAAGCGGGTCTTCGTCCCCCGGGTCGACATGGTCAGCGGGGTCGGATACGACAGCGCGGCCGCCGCCGGGCCGTCCGCGACCCGTTTCCACCGCATTCCGCGTGTCGTCTCCGACCTCGGTGTCCTCGACTTCGAGACCGCGGACCACGCCATGCGGCTCGCCTCGGTGCACCCGGGCGTGACGGTCGAGGAGGTCCAGGAGGCCACCGGCTTCCCGCTCGTGCTCCCCGACGAGGTGCCCCGCACGCGGGAGCCCACCGCCACCGAACTACGGCTGATCCGTACCGTCATCGACCCGGACGGGCTGCGCGAGCGCGAGGTGCCGGCGGTATGACGGAGGTGCGGATCGAGACGCCGCTGACCGAGCTCGTCGGGGTGCGCCATCCCCTCGTCCAGACCGGCATGGGGTGGGTGGCGGGGCCCCGGCTGGTCTCGGCCGCGGCCGAGGCGGGCGCCCTGGGCATCCTCGCCTCGGCCACGATGACCGTCGGGCAACTGCGCGCGGCGGTCCGCGAGGTCGCCTCCCGCACCCAGGCGCCCTTCGGGGTCAACCTCCGCGCGGACGCGGGAGACGCGGGCGAGCGGGTACGCGTCCTCGTGGAGGAGGGCGTACGGGTCGCCTCGTTCGCGCTGGCCCCCTCCCGTGAGCTGATCGCCCGGCTCAAGGACGCGGGGGTCGTCGTGATCCCGTCCGTCGGCGCCCGCCGCCATGCCGAGAAGGTCGCGGCCTGGGGCGCGGACGCGGTCCTCGTCCAGGGCGGGGAGGGCGGCGGCCACACCGGGAACGTCGCCACGAGCGTGCTGCTCCCGCAGATCGTGGACGCGGTCGACATCCCGGTCGTCGCCGCGGGCGGCTTCTTCGACGGCCGGGGTCTGGTCGCGGCGCTCGCCTACGGCGCGGCCGGTATCGCCATGGGCACCCGCTTCCTGCTGACGACGGACAGCACCGTGCCCCGGGCCGTACAGGACCGCTATCTGGCGGCGGGCGTCACGGACATCACCGTCACCACGAAGGTGGACGGTCTGCCGCACCGGATGCTGCGCAGCGAACTGGTCGAGTCGCTGGAGCGGTCCGGGCGCGCCGGCACGCTGCTCACGGCGGTCCGCCGGGCCGCCTCGTTCCGGAAGCTGGCCGGCCTGAGCTGGGCGCAGCTGGTGCGTGACGGCCTGGCGATGAAGCACGGCAGGGACCTCACCTGGGGCCAGGTCCTGCTCGCCGCCAACACCCCGATGCTGCTGAAGGCGTCCATGGTGGACGGCCGTACCGACCTCGGGGTGATGGCCTCCGGCCAGGTCGCCGGTGTGCTCGAGGACCTGCCGTCCTGCGCCGAACTCGTCGACCGGATCATGGCCGACGCACACGCGACACTGGGCGCGCTGCCCCGCTGAGCGGCCCGCCGGACGACCGGCGGGCCGGGGCGGGCCGGGCAGGGGCCGGCGGTCAGAGCCGCTCGATGATCGTGACATTGGCCTGGCCGCCGCCCTCGCACATGGTCTGCAGCCCGAACCGGCCACCGGTGCGCTCCAGTTCGTGCAGCAGCGTCGTCATCAGCCGGACGCCGGTCGCGCCCAGCGGATGGCCGAGCGCGATGGCGCCGCCGTTGACATTGACCCGCTCCGGGTCGGCGCCGGTCTCCTGCAGCCAGGCCAGCACCACGGGGGCGAACGCCTCATTGATCTCCACCAGATCGATGTCGCCGAGGGACATCCCGGCCTTCTTCAGCGCGTACGCCGTCGCCGGGATCGGAGCGGACAGCATCCGGATCGGGTCCTCCCCGCGTACCGACAGATGGTGGATGCGGGCGCGCGGCGTGAGGCCGTGGTCGGCCACCGCCCGCTCGGAGGCGAGGAGCAGGGCGGCCGCGCCGTCGGAGACCTGCGAGGAGACCGCCGCCGTCAGCCGGCCGCCCTCGACGACCGGCGCCAGCCGGGCCATCTTCTCCCGCGAGGTGTGCCGGCGCGGGCCCTCGTCGGTGGTGACGTCCCGGAAGGGGACGGTCTCCCGGTCGAAGCGGCCCTCGTCGAGGGCGCGGACGGCCCGCTGGTGCGAACGGAGCGCGAACTCCTCCATGTCCGTACGGGAGATGTGCCACTTGTCGGCGATGAGCTCGGCACCGTGGAACTGGTTGACGGGCGCCTCGCCGTAGCGGGCGCGCCAGCCCGCCGAGCCGGCGAACGGGCCGTCGGTCAGTCCCAGCGGGGCGGCGGCCTGCCTGCTGGCGAAGGCGATCGGGATCTGCGACATGTTCTGCACACCGCCCGCGACCACCAGGTCCTGGGTGCCGGAGAGCACTGCCTGCGCGGCGAAGTGCACGGCCTGCTGCGAGGAGCCGCACTGACGGTCGACGGTGACACCGGGCACCTCCTCGGGCAGCCCGGCGGCGAGCCAGCAGGTCCGGGCGATGTCCCCGGCCTGCGGGCCCACCGTGTCCAGACAGCCGAAGACGACGTCCTCGACGGCGGCGGGATCGGCGCCGCTGCGCGCCATCAGCGCCGTCAGCACATGGGCGCCCAGGTCGGCGGGGTGGACGGCCGACAGACCGCCGCCCTTCTTGCCCACCGGGGTGCGGACCGCCTCGACGATATAGGCCTCGGACATGGAGTCTCCTTGGTCAGATTCTGCGGAGGTGGGGGCCGGTTCCGCAAGGCGGTGCCGGCCGCCCCCCGGCGGGTTCCGGCAGGCGGTCTCCCCGGGGCCGCGCGGCGCCCGGCCCGCCGCGCCTCAGGCGCGCTGGGAGCTGACGGACACCGTTTCCCCGGTCATGTACGAGGCGTAGTCGCCGGCCAGGAAGACGATGACATTGGCGACCTCCCAGGGTTCGGCGCCACGGCCGAACGCCTCCCGCCCGGTGAGCTCCGCCAGCAGTTCGGGCGTGGTCACCTTGGCCAGGTGCGGGTGCATCGCGAGGCTGGGCGAGACCGCGTTGACGCGTACGCCGTACTCGGCGGCCTCCACGGCGGCGCACCGGGTCAGCGCCATCACCCCGGCCTTGGCCGCGGCGTAGTGGGCCTGGCCGCGCTGGGCACGCCAGCCGACGACCGAGGCATTGTTGACGATCACGCCGCCGCGGCCGGCGGCCTTCATCCGGCGCAGGGCGGCGCGGGTGCAGCGGAAGGTGCCGTTCAGGGTCACGTCGAGGACCGTGTCCCACTGGGTGTCGGTCATCTCGACGAGATCGGCGGTGCCGCCGAGCCCGGCGTTGTTGACCACGATGTCGAGGCGGCCATGGCGCTCTTCCGCCGTGTCCAGCAGGGCGTTGACCTGGTTCTCGTCGGTGACGTCGCAGGGCAGCGACGCCACCTTGCCGGCGCCGAACTCCTCGGCGAGCGCCTCGGCGGTGGCCGTGAGACGGCGTGCGTGGGCGTCGCCGAGGAGCACCCGGGCGCCCTCCTCCAGGAATCTGCGGGCGGTGGCACCGCCGATACCGGCTCCGGCGGCCGCGGTGACGACGGCGGTCCGGCCGTCGAGCAGGTGGTGGCCGGGCACATAGGGCGGCGGTGTCATGCGTGAGCCTCCTCTTCCCGCAGCCTCCTGCGGGTCCCGGGCGCAGGCTCTCGACGGTGGCGGGGGCCTCGACGCCGCTCGTGCCGGTACGTTAATCTACCAAACACTTGTTAGGGAAGGGAGGGCGGATGCCCGCTGCCCGGCACGACGAGCTCGCGCACGACGCACGGGAGGGACCGGCCGCGACCGTCACCCGGGAGGCGAGTGCCTGATGGATCTCCATGTCACCGCCGCGGAGGACGCGTTCCGGGCCGAGGCCCGCGACTGGCTCGCCGCGCAGGCGCCCGCCGTTCCGCTGCCGTCGCTGGAGACCGCGGAGGGGTTCGCCGCCCACCGGGAGTGGGAGCGCCGGCTCGCCGCGGACCGCTGGTCGGTGGTCTCCTGGCCCCGGGAGTACGGCGGCAGGGACGCTTCGCTCCTGCAGTGGCTGCTGTTCGAGGAGGAGTACTACGCCGCGGGCGCCCCCGGACGGGTCGGCCAGAACGGCATCAACCTCCTCGCCCCCACCCTCTTCGAGCACGGCACCGACGAGCAACGCGCCCGCATCCTCGGCCCCATGGCGCGCGGCGAGGTCGTCTGGGCGCAGGCCTGGTCGGAGCCGGAGTCGGGGTCGGACCTGGCGTCGCTGCGCTCGACCGCCGTACGGACCGACGGCGGCTGGCTGCTGAACGGGCAGAAGACCTGGTCGTCCCGGGCCGCCTTCGCCGACCGCGCCTTCGGACTGTTCCGCAGCGACCCGGACGCCGCCCGTCCGCACCAGGGGCTCAGCTATCTGATGTTCCCGCTGGACGCCCCGGGCGTGACGGTACGTCCGCTCGGCCGCCTGGACGGCAAGCCGGCCTTCGCCGAACTCTTCCTCGACGACGTCTTCGTGCCGGACGCGGACGTCATCGGCGCACCGGGGCAGGGGTGGCGGGTCGCCATGAGCACCGCCGGCAACGAACGCGGTCTGACGCTGCGCAGTCCGGGCCGCTTCACCGCGGCCGCCGAGCGGCTGGCCGCACTGTGGCGCGAGACCTCCGGGCCGGCCGGTACGGCGCTCGGCGAGCGGGTGGCCGACGCGCTGATCGGCGCCAGGGCCTACCAGTTGTTCGGCTACGCGCATGCCTCCCGGCTCGCCGCCGGCGGGTCGATCGGCGCCGAGTCGAGCCTGAACAAGGTCTTCTGGTCCGAGTTCGACATCGCCCTGCACGAGACCGCCCTGGACCTGCTCGGCCCGCAGGGCATGCTCGCCGACGACGCCGACGAGGCCCCCGCACACGGGAGCTGGGCCGACGGGTACACCTTCTCGCTCGCCGGGCCGATCTACGCCGGCACCAACGAGATCCAGCGCGACATCATCGCCGAGCGGCTGCTCGGTCTGCCGAAGGGACGCCGGTGATGCGCTTCCTCCTGACCGAGGAGCAGCGGGAGTTCACCCGCACGCTGGACGGCATGCTCGGGGCGTCCGGCACCCCGGCCGCGGCGCGGGCCTGGGCCGCCGGGGAGCGGAAGCCGGGCCGTGAGCTGTGGGCGCGGATCGCGGCCACGGGCGTGTTCGCACTCGCCGTTCCGGAACGCTCCGGAGGCGTGGGCCCGCTCCCGGTCGAACTGGCGCTGGCCTTCGTGGAGTTGGGACGGCACGCCGTACCGGGCCCGCTGGTGGAGACGGTGTCCGCGGCCGCGCTCCTGGAGCGTCTCGGCGAGGATGCCGCACGGGAGGCCTGGCTGCCGCGGATCGCCGCGGGCGAGGCCGTCCTCAGCCTGTGCGCCGGGGGCCCGTACGCCGTGGACGCGGATGCCGCCGATGCCGTCCTCGTCGTGCGGGGCGACACGGTGCTCGAAACGGACGCCCACGGCCCCGTGCAGCCCTCCCTCGATCCCGCCCGCCGGCTGTCCCGCCCGCTCGGCGGCCGCGTGTTGGCCGAGGGCCCCGCGGTGGCGGCGGCCGCCGCACACGCCGCCGATGTCGCACGGCTCGCCACCGCCGCGCAGTCCCTCGGCCTCGGCCGGGCGCTGCTGGCGGCGACGGTGTCCTACGTCAAGCAGCGCACCCAGTTCCAGGCGGCCATCGGCTCGTTCCAGGCGGTCAAGCACCGGCTGGCGGACACCCTGATCGGGCTGGAGTTCGCGCAGCCGCTGGTGTACGCGGCGGCCCTGGCGGTGGCGGCGGGCGCCCCGTCGGCGGGCCGGGAGGTGGCGGCGGCGAAGGTCGCGGCGGGCGAGGCGGGGTATGCCGCGGCGCGTACGGCACTGCAGTTGCACGGCGCCCTCGGCTACACCGACGAACCGGACCTCTCACTGTGGATCCGCAAGGCCCGCCCGCTGCGCGACGCTTGGGGAACCCCGGCCGACTGCCGCGCGCGCGTCCTGTCCGCCTGATGCCGCGGGGGCGTCAGCTACGTGAGTGGATTCACCATCTCACTTTCCCACGGGAGAATCCGCAGGTCAGAGACGCGAAATGAGCTCCAGGGGCGAGTCAACACTCTGTTGATGCCCGGTGCCGGGATTCGCTACGGTGATACCGTCGTGAGACACACACGAGGGGCTCCGCTCTCCCGAGCTGCAACTCGGAAGGTTCCAGCGGAACCCCTCGCACCGTTGTCGAAAGGCCCTGGCTGATCCCTCAGCTGGGGCCTTTCGTCGTCAGAGCCACTGGCTCACCCTGTCGACCACTGCGAACACGAGCATGACCACGGCAACGCATGCCGACACTCGCGGCGCGGTGATCTCGGGAGACCAACGCTCTGTCCAACGGTCCCGAATTCTCCGTAAGAGGATCTTCAAGACCGTCTCCTTCCCACCACCCCCGTCGGGGCGGCGGCCATACGGGAGTCGGTCCCGCACCGTGAAGGCGTTCGCACCCCCAGCTGGCTGAGCACGAACGACCCGAAGGTTCGTAGAGCTTATCCCGAGCGCTACACCGCGTGCGGACGGCGCTACTGTGCGGCAAACCGCCCAAAAACGGAAGTTGATCACGCGAAGCCGCTGCTCAGGACCTTGAGGGTCACGGCGTGCCGCGTTGGCAAGTGTGGCGCTTGCCTCACTTAAGCCAAAGCGCCCTAAATGGGCATCTAACCGGCATGCAATCCATGGGCAACCTTGTTTTCCATGGTTCAATCCCGTTCAGCTTGACCATCTCCAGCCCGCAAAACACTCACACGACGCTTATTTGGCACTGAGTGCCACCGTGCTCGCGACTGACGGGCCGGGAAAGTGGTTTGAGTGCCATGCATAGTTAGCACTTAAGGCGCGAAAGCGACGTAACGGACCTCAGATTCCAAGGCCGTATTGCCCCTTATTGCTGCTATAAACCATTCGCTGGGTTCTCCGGAGGCGTACGCGCACCACGGTTCCCGGGGCACGGCAAGGGGCCGTCCGCCGGGCCGGACGGCGGCGTACGCGAACGCCACGCCGCTACCGGCGCCTGCGGTCCAGCTCCTCCAGGTCGGCCAGCATCGCGTCGGCCAGATCCCGCTCGGAGGCGTAGTGCCGCTCCGACCACTTCAGGACGAGGGAGGGGTAGGCCGAGGCGTCGTCCGCGGGGGCGCACTCGGCGTCGGTCTCGGCACGCCGCCGCATCGTCTCCGCGTACTCCCGGTGCCGGCCCAGCACTTCACGCATCTGCTCAGCCTCCAGCAGATGGCCGAGCCACAGCCGCAGCATCACGCCGTGCTTGAGCACGGGGGGTTCCACCGGCGCCTCGCGCGCCCAGAGGCGGACCGCCGCCATCCCCTCGTCGGTGATCACATAGACCCGCTTGTCGCGGTTGCCGGTCTCCTGGGCGACCATCCGGGAGCTGAGGAAGCCGACCTTCTCCAGGCGCTTCAACTCGCCGTAGATCTGGCTGAAGGACGGGCTCCAGTAGAAGAAGCGCAGCGACCAGTCCGACCATTTCTTGAGGTCGTAGCCGGACAGCTCCTCACCGAAGGAGAGCAGGCCCAGCACCGCCCAACCGGTGGCCGGCAGTGCAGGTCGCTCCGCATCGCCGGCGCTCACGGCACCCGCCTTCTTCTCCGTCACGTTCCGCAGTGTACGGTCCGCCTCCGCGCACGCCCGACCGCCGCATCGCCAACTCCCGTCCCCCGCGCCCGGATTCCGCACGCCCCCAGCGCCGCCGTGCGAGAGGCTGCGTTGTCGCGTACCCGCACGCCCGGCGCCTCCCCGGCCGGTCCGACGAATGCCGCGGGACCGGCCGCGGCCAGCCGTCCCCTTTCCCCGGCGCACGCCCCGCCGCGGACCTCGCCCTCGAAGCGGCCGGCCGCGCGGTGCGGACCGGGACCCGCTGGCCAATAGTGGAAAGGTGAGCCCGCTACAGGGAGCTTCCCCGCGGTCCGGGCCGCAGCAGTCGGCCGGCGGGCCCGGCGGGGCGGTGCCGCGCAGACTGCGCTGTCTCGTGGAGCACGGCCGGCACGGCCTGCGTGCACACCGCTCCGTGGTCGGCAACGCGGTACGGGTGACAGCGGCCTCGTGCGTGGCCTTCTACCTGTGCCGCTACGCACTCGGCCTGACCGTCATGTCCGTCTACGCGACGTTCACCGTGGTCTCGCTCGGCGTGCTCGCCCGTATCCCGGGGTCCGGGCGCCAGCGCGCCACGACCGTGCTCACGGCGATCCCCGCCGGGCTGCTGCTCATCACGCTGGGCACGCTGCTCGCCGTACAGACCTGGGCCGCCGTCGTCGGCATGCTGGTCATCGGCTTCGTCGTGGCGTACGCGGGCACCACAGGACCGCGGATCGCCGGGGCCGCGCCCGGGATGCAACTGCTCTACATCCTGCCGTGCTTCCCGCCCTACGCCCCGGAGAACCTGGGTCAGCGGCTGTCCGGCTTCCTGCTGGGCGCGATCCTGCTGGCGCTGGCCCAGCGCTCCCTGGTGCCCGAACCGGACACGCCGCCCTTCCGCCGGCTGCTGGCCGACGCCGCCGATGCCGCCACGCGCCTGGCCGACCATCACGGCGGCCCGCTTCCCGTCCAGGCGCTCGCCCGGGCGCACCGGACCGGGGACGCCCTGCGTCCGTCGCGCGTACCGCCGGCCGACCTGCCCGCCTCCCCCACCCTCGCCCACAAGGCCATGGCGCACGCCACCGAGGCGGTCCGCACCCTGCTGGCCCGGCTGGAGACCCTGCACGCCTCGGCCGGTCCGGGGAGTTCCTACCACGCGGAGACGGTGGTGCTGCTGCAGGGCATCGGCGACACCGCGCGCGAGACGGCGAAGGCGCTGCGACGGGGCAAGCGGCTGCGGCCCGGTGAAGGGCCGTCCGCTGCTGTGCTGCAGAGCGAGCTGGCCCCGGTACGGACCCACCGGGCCGTGGACACGCTGGAGCGGCTCAGCGGCGACGACCGGCTGGTCTATCTGCGACGCCGTTCCCTGGTGGTGCAGGCCGCCGACTGCGCGGTCGTCCTCGCCCTGACCACCCGGCTGATGCTGGGCGACCGGTCCGTCGAACGGAGCCCCGCCGGGCACACCTTCTCCTATGCGCAGGCGCGCGCCCACGAGCTGTGGTGGCAGCGGCTGACCACGCACCTCACCCCCCGCTCGGTGATCTTCCAGAACGCCTGCCGGTTCGCGCTCGGGCTGGCCGCCGCGCGGGCCGTCGCCGGACTCCTGGATCTGCAGCACGGCTTCTGGGTGCTGCTGGCGACGCTCACCCTCACCCGCACCACCAGCCTGGAGACCTGGTCCGCGGTCCGGCAGGCGCTGCTCGGCACGCTGGTCGGCGCGGTGCTGGCCGGCGGGCTGCTGGCACTGGTCCACGACCGGGACACGGTGTACGCGGTCGTGCTGCCGGTGGTGATGCTGGTGGCGTTCATCGCGGGGCCGCTGCGCGGGCTGGCCTGGGCGCAGGGCGGGTTCACGCTGGTCGTGGCCACGCTGTTCGCGCAGGTCTCCCCCGTCACCTGGCAGTTGGCCCCGGTCCGGCTGGTGGATGTGCTGGTGGGCAGCCTCATCGGGCTGGCCTGCGGGCTGGTGGCCTGGCCACGGGGCGCGGGCCGCGAGGTGCGCCGCAGCATGGCGGGCCTGTGCGCGGTCATCGCCGACGCCATCGGCTACACCACCGCGCAACTCATCGACCGCTCCGGCGACCCCGACTGCCTCGCGATCAACCGGGCCCTCGTCCTCGCGCAGGAGAGCCTGGCCCAGTACCACTGCGAGTTGCGGGACGAGCGGGTGGGACAGCCGGACTGGCCCTCGGTGCTGGTCGCCGGGGCGGACGCGCGGCGCGGAGAACGGCTGCTGCCCGGCCGGCCCGGCCGGATCGCCCCGCAGGAGGTCGGCGCCTGGCTGCGCCGCGCGGCCGACCGGGCGGCGGCCGACTACCGTTCCCTCGCCGGGCATCTCCACGCGGACAGCGACGTGCCCCGGGAGGACACCCGGCCGCTCGACATCCGCGCGTTGCTGGCGGTGGCTCCGTCCGTCCCGCGCGACTGCCCGGACCGGGAGGCCCGCGCGCTCTCGGCGGCGCTGCTCCTCGACTCGGTGATCTGGCTCGATGCGCTCACCGCCGACCTGGACCGGATCCGCAAGGAGATGTGAGCGGCGCCGTCGGACCGGTTCGCCGCCGCCCGGGTCACCGCGTACCCGGCGGCCGCCACTCGATGAGCAGGATCGTGGCATCGTCGCTCAGCCGCCCGTTCCGGCTCTCCAGAATGGCGTGGATCAGCTGACGGAGCGCCTCCGAGGCGAGCTCGCCGGCCGCGGTGGCGCGGATGATGGAATCGGTGAAGCCCGCCAGGCCGAAGCGGCCGCCACCGGCCGTACGGGCCTCGGTCACCCCGTCGGTGTACAGCAGCACCCGGTCGCCCGGCTCCAGGGCCTCCCGGTGGACCGTGCGCGGCGCGTCGGCGAGCGTGGCGGGCATGCCCATCGGTGGTTCGCCGGGGCGTTCCAGCGCCTTGTGGACCTGGTGGTCGCGGATCAGCAGGGGCGGCGGATGGCCGCAGTTGCACCAGGTCAGCACTCCGCTGAGGAGGTCCAGCCGGGCGGCGATGCCGGTGCAGAACTGATCGGGCAGCCACTCGGCGAGCACGGTGTCCACGGTCCTGACGAGTTCGGGCAGGGCGGCGCCCATCCGCCGGGCGCTGCGGCAGCCGGCCATGGCGATCGACGTGGTCAGACCCGAGGCGAGGTTGTGCCCCATCGCGTCGAGGATCACCGCGTGCAGCGTCGACTCGGTCAGCGCGTGGTCGAAGGCGTCCCCGCCCAGCTCGTAGGCGGGTTCGAGGACGGCGGTGGACACCGCCCGCGCGCTGCCCACGGTCCGCGGGGGCAGCAGGGAGCGCACCAGCTCGGCGGGCAGCGTCATCGTGTCCGTACGGGTCTGCCGCACCAGGTGGTCGCTGACGCCCCGCTGGGAGGCGATCGCCATGGACAGGACCGCCACCAGCGTGCGGCAGCGCCGCAGCAGGGCGCCGTCCAGCGCATCGACGTGCATGCCCACCACCCCCACCCGGTCCGCGCCGTCGACCAGCGGCAGCCAGACGATCAGGGGGCCGGTGGCGCTCTCCTCGACGCGGAGCCCCAGCGTGCGATAGGCCCAGCCGGCCGGCGACTCGTCGACGAGGAGCCGCTCCCCGCCGGCGAGGGGCGTCAGCTGCCGCTGCTGGAGGTCCACGAGGTAGACGGCCACCCGGCGCAGACCGATCCGGGTGGCGTAGCGGTCGACCAGGGCCAGGAACCGGGACGGGGGCGCGGTGTGGACGGCCGCCAGGAATTCCTGCAGCAGGTACTCGCCGTCACCGGCCGGAACACTCTCCACGGGCATCCGCGCGTCCTTCCGAGCACCCTGCATCCCTTCGAGCACTGTGAGCCAAGTGTGCTCGGGGCGCCCGCGCCAGCCGGGAGCGCCATACGGCGGGTCGGGCGGCCCCCCGCGCGGGCGGGTCCGGATCGGGGCCCGCTTCGGCCTGCCCGGGTGCGGATGGGGTTGCGGGACCTGATCCTGAAGCAGTGGAGCCGTGTGTGAGGTGTGGCGTCGCCTCGCCCGGGCACTCGCCGGGCAGGAGCACGAACCCACAGCACAAGGAACCCGACAAGGCAGCATGTCGCGGTACCGCCGTGGCAGCGGAACGGACGCACATGGGCAATGGATTCATGGGTCCGGAGGGCTACGGCCCGGACTCGTTCGGTGACTTCCTCGCGCGCTTCTTCGGCGCCGCGCAGCCCGCGAGCGGCGAGCCGGGGCAGCCCGCGCCCCGGCAGGCGGACATCGCACGCATGATGAGCGGGCCCGCCCGGGAGCTGGTGACCTCCGCAGCCGCCTACGCCGCCGAGCACGGCAGTCCGGAACTCGGCACCGAGCACCTTCTGCGGGCCGCCCTCGCCGCCGAACCGACGCGCAGCCTGCTGCAGCAGGCTGGGGCGGACCCCGATGCGCTGGCGGCGGAGATCGACAGCAGCGCCGGTTCGGGGCCGAAGCAGTCCAGCGTCGCCGTGACCCCCGCGGTCAAGCGGGCCCTGCTGGGCGCGCACGACCTGGCGCGGGACAACGGCTCCTCGTACATCGGCCCGGAGCACGTACTGGACGCGCTGGCGGCCAACATGGACTCGGCAGCGGGCCGCATCCTGAACCTCGCCCACTTCGAGCCGCAGGCCGCCCCGCAGAGCGGCCACGGCACCCCGCACACGGGGCCCGAGCACGGCACCCCGCCGAAGCACGACACCCCGACCCTCGACAAGTACAGCCGCGATCTGACCGACCTGGCGCGGGCGGGCCGGATCGACCCGGTCATCGGCCGTGAGGAGCAGATCGAGCAGACCATCGAGGTGCTCTCCCGCCGGGGGAAGAACAATCCGGTGCTGGTCGGCGACGCCGGGGTGGGGAAGACCGCGATCGTCGAGGGCCTGGCCCAGCGGCTCGCCGACGGCGACGTCCCCGAGAACCTGTCGGGCCGGCGCGTCGTCGCCCTGGACCTGACGTCCGTCGTCGCCGGCACCCGCTACCGCGGTGACTTCGAGGAGCGGATGAACGCCATCATCGAGGAGGTCCGCGCACACCCCGACTCGCTGATCGTCTTCATCGACGAACTGCACACGGTCGTCGGCGCCGGCGGCGGCAGCGGCGACGGCGGTTCCCTGGAAGCGAGCAATATGCTCAAACCCGCCCTGGCCCGCGGCGAGATGCATGTCATCGGCGCCACCACGCTGGAGGAGTACCGGCGGAACATCGAGAAGGACGCCGCCCTCGCCCGTCGCTTCCAGCCCATCCTCGTGCCCGAGCCGAACGTCTCCGACACGGTCGAGATCCTGCGCGGGCTGCAGGACCGCTACGAAGCGCATCACCAGGTGCGCTACACCAACGAGGCACTGCTCGCGGCGGTCGAGCTCTCGGACCGCTACATCGCCCACCGCTTCCTGCCCGACAAGGCGATCGACCTGCTCGACCAGGCGGGCGCACGGGTCCGGCTCCGCTCGGGCGCCAAGGCCACCGACGTACGCGATCTGGAGCGCGAGCGGGAGCAGCTGGTCAGGGACAAGGACCAGGCGGTCGCCGCGGAGCAGTACGAACGGGCCACCGAGCTGCGGGACCGGGTCGCCGCCCTCACCGCGCGGATCGAGGCCGGCCGGGGCGAGCCGCCGACCGACCGCCGGATCGTCAAGGTCACCGCGGAGGACATCGCCGAGATCGTGTCGCGGCAGACCGGTGTGCCGGTGAGCAGTCTGACCCAGGAGGAGAAGGAGCTGCTGCTCGGGCTGGAGGAGCGGCTGCACACCCGGGTGATCGGCCAGGACGACGCGGTCACGGCCGTCTCCGAGGCGATCCTGCGTTCGCGGGCCGGTCTCGCCGATCCCGACCGCCCGATCGGCAGCTTCCTCTTCCTCGGGCCGACGGGCGTGGGCAAGACCGAGCTGGCCCGCGCGCTCGCCGAGGCGCTGTTCGGCAGCGAGGACCGGATGGTGCGCCTGGACATGAGCGAGTATCAGGAGCGGCACACCGTCAGCCGGCTGGTCGGTGCTCCCCCGGGATACGTCGGCCACGAGGACGCGGGCCAGCTGACCGAGGCGGTGCGCCACCACCCGTACTCGCTGCTGCTGCTCGACGAGGTCGAGAAGGCGCACCCCGATGTCTTCAACATCCTGCTGCAGGTCCTCGACGACGGGCATCTGACCGACTCCCAGGGCCGCCGGATCGACTTCAAGAACACCGTGATCGTGATGACGAGCAACCTCGGCTCCGAGGCGCTCAGCGGGGGCCGCGGGGTGCTCGGCTTCGGCTCGGAGGTCCCGGGCGCGGAGGCGGGCGACGGCGCGCGGGACCGGGCGCTGGGCTCCCTGCGCGAGCACTTCCGCCCGGAGTTCCTCAACCGGCTGGACGAGATCATCGTCTTCCGCCGGCTCACCGACGACCAGCTGCGTCAGATCACCGGCCTGCTGCTCGACGGGACCACCCGCAGACTGCGCGCACAGGACATCTCCGTCGCGTTCACACCCGGCGCCGTGGACTGGCTCACCCACCGCGGCCACCAGCCCGAATACGGGGCGCGGCCGCTGCGGCGCACCATCCAGCGCGAGGTCGACAACGCGCTCTCGCGGCTGTTGCTGGACGGTGCGCTGTCGGCGGGCGACACGGTCCGCGTGGAAGTGAAGGACGAGGAACTGGCGTTCCGCACCGACGAGAAGCACCAGGGGGTCACGGGTGGCACCGCTGGGCCCGCGTGACACCTCCGAGGGGCGGCACGAGTCGCCGGAGGAGCGGGCCGACCGGCGGTGGAACGAACTTCTGCAGGAGGTGCGGGTCATCCAGACCGGTGTGCAGATCCTCTTCGCGTTTCTGCTGACCGTCGTCTTCACCCCGCGCTTCGCCACGCTCCCGTCGACCGACAAGACGATCTACGTGGTGACGGTCCTGCTGGGGGCGGCCACGACCGGCGCGCTGATCGGCACGGTGACCTTTCACCGGCTGGTCGCCGGGCACCGGCTGAAGCCGGAGACGGTGCTGTGGGCCTCGCGCCTGGCCCTGCTCGGCATCGTCCTGCTGCTGGCGACGGTCGCCTCCGCGCTACTGCTGATCCTGCGCATCGCCCTGCACAGCTCCGCCGTCCCCTGGGTCGTCGCGGGCCTGGTCGCCTGGTTCATGGTCTGCTGGTTCGCGCTGCCGGCCTGGGTGCTGCACCGGTATTCGTCGAGGGAGTGACGGGGGCCGCCTCGGGGACGTCGGGCGCTGCGGGGGTTCGGCACGCCCGGGCGCTCCTGCCCCGGGCGCTCCGGTCGCCCGGAAGTCTTCCACTCGTCCGGCTCCTCCGGCTCCTCCGGCGCCTCCCGCCCCGCCAGTTCCTCCGGTGCCCGGTGCCCGGTCCGTCCGCTGCCACGCGCGCCAACGGCCGCCAAGGGCGCGGGCCGAGACCCTGACCTGGGTCTCGGCCCGCGCCCTTGGCGGCCGTTGCGCCGTCGTCCGCTACGCGCGCGCGGCGGCCGGGTCCATCCGGCGCGGGCGGTAGAGCAGCGCCGCGCCCGCGAGGCCGGCGCTGACCACTGCCAGGCCCACTGCCAGCAGTTCGGGCCACATGCCCGCGTCGCCCAGTCCGCTGCCGAGGGGCGCGAGGACACCGGCCCGGGACAGCGCGTGCAGCGCGATGATGATCATCGCGGCGGCGGCGCTCACCGTCCAGACCAGGGCCGTGTCGCGCATCGCCAGCCAGCCGGCCAGCAGCAGGTACACGACGGCGATGGCCATCGAGAGCCCGGCGGCCGCCTGGGCGCCCTGCAGGTGCGAGGTGTTCACCGGCAAATGGCTCAGACCGCACAGTGCCAGGGCCGTGGCCGCGGGCCAGCGCAGTACGGACCGCAGCACGCCGGGGACCGCGTAGCCCGGCTGGGGGCTCGGCTCGGGCGACGAGGCCCAGGGCGGCGGGCCGCCCTGCGGCATGGTGCCGACGGGCCGCTGGGACCACGGCGGGCGCTGGGGCGGCTGGCCCATCACGGACTCGCGGTGCACGGTGGACATCGGCTGCCCGTTGCGGTCCAGGGGGCGGACATCGGGGTCGAGCACATGCATGGAGGCGGTGTGCTCGGGTTCACCGAAGCCGCCGGGGCCGCCGAAGTCACCGGGCCCCGGGTCGGGCGGGAAGTGGTCGGCCATCTCGTGGACACCGCCGGCGCCTGCCTGCGTACGGTCGAACAGCTCGATCAGCTGCGCGACCTCCTCGACGGACCGGTCGACGGCCACGGCGCGCAGCGCCTCATGGCTCGACTCGGCGGTGTGCGGAGTGGCCCGCAGCATGTCGAAGAGCTCGGCGACCTCGCTCACCGGCCGGGAGACCACCGCCATGCGCAGGGCTTCATCGCCGGGGTTGGGAACGTCGCCGCTGCGCTTGAGCAGTTCCACCAGGGCGGCGACTTCCGCCAGGGGCCGATGGGTGACTGCCTCCCACAAAAGGGTGTGGGCCGAGCTCTTCTCAGTGGTCATGGGCGGAAAGTGCTCGCCGGGTCCTGTCGATGACAGTTCGGCGTCGCCCCCACAAAGTGCTGGTTCGGATGTCATGGAAGGACTCCACTGAACGAGGGGAGCGTCAAACACCAGAAGCGCTGACACTCGGCGGACGTTGAGAGTGCTGTGGTTCAGCCAACGTCCCTTCTGTGTGCCCCCGCCATTCAGGAAGGCCATCCGGTGGAGACACGCCGCTGCGCCCGGGCGCGCCGCACTCGACGAGGGTGACGCCGCGCCGCCTTTCCGCTCCGGTGATTACGGCCGGATATGCGCATTCACGGGGTGTGACTCTTCGAAATGCCAAGGGCCGTCGAGCCTGATTCGCTGGTAAGTGCAGCTCTCCATACTCCGGTCAAGGACAGATCATGAGCGCAACAGGAGAATCACGCGGACGCATCCAGCAGATGCGCGACAAGGCCCAGGAATTGCAGGCGGCCGCGGAACGCGCGGGCGACCCGGAGGAGCGGAAGCGACTCGAGGAGAAGGCCCTCAGGCTCCGCTCCCAGAGTGAGCAGGAAAGCGGTATGGCCAGCGGAGACATCTACCCCTCCGAGTGAGGGCCCACGTTCCCGCCCGGAAGCGGAAGGATGGGGACACCCTGGACGGGACGCGCGCCCGGTGCCGCGTCCCGTCCGCCGCGCCCGGTGCCGCACCGGGCACGGCTGCTGCTCCAGAGGCGCGTCGCCGGCGGGCCGCGCACGGCCTGAGCCGTCCCCTGCGTACGGCGCACCGGGCCGCGCCGGGCCCCGGGCTGTTCGAGTGGCTTCGGGGTGGTCGCCGATCGGCGGTCCGCGCCGCCGGGAAGCGGTTACCGCATGATCCCCTCAGATTCCGCACGGGCCGCCGGGGCCGTGGCCGGGACGGCGCCGGGGCACCTGATGGCCGGCCGCGCGGGCTACGACGAGCGCTTCCTCGGCGTGCCCGTACCGCTGCCGATGCCCAGCAGCCCCGCCGTCGAGACGGTGGTGCTCCCCTACACCCACTTCACGGTGGTGCTGCGACCGGACCGGCGGATGGCGGCGGCCGCCGCGGTCTGCATCGACGGTGAACGTCTGCGGGAGGACGTGCCGCGGGAGACCGGCTGGCGGTTCGATCCGCGCCTCGACGAGGACCGCCAGGCCGGCGACGAGGTGTACCGCGACAACTCCCTGGACAAGGGCCATCTGGTGCGCCGGCTCGATCCCGTGTGGGGCGACGCGGCGGAGGCGGACCAGGCCGACGCGGACACCTTCCACTACACGAACGCCGCCCCGCAGGCGGATGTGTTCAACCAGGGCAGGCAGGTCTGGCAGGAGCTGGAGAGCCACCTGCTCGGCACCGCCGCCCGGGGCGACCGCAGGCTGGCCGTCCTCTCCGGGCCGGTCCTGCACGAGTCGGACCCGCCCTACCGGGGCGTGCAAGTACCGCTGCGCTTCTGGAAAGTGGCGGCGTTCCTCCGGGAAGGCGCGCTGGCGGCGACGGCGTACGTGCTCGACCAGAGCCCGGACCTGATCTGGGACGCCGAGCGGGCCCTGGCCGGCGCCACGCCGGGGGCGCCGCCGCCGCTGGGCGCCTTCCGTACGTTCCAGGTGCCGGTGACGGATGTCGTCGAACTCACCGCGCTCGACCTGGGCCCCCTTCCCGCCGCCGATCTGATGCCCGCCCCCCGCGCCCCGCAGGAGCGCTGGAGACGGCTCCGGTCGACGGACGACATCGTGCTGCGGCGCGGCTGAGCGGCGGGAGGAGCCAGCCATGGGACCCAGGGTCGTCTACGTCCACGGCAACGGGAACAAGGTCCGCCCGGAGCTGCTCAAGTCCCAGTGGGACACGGCGCTGTTCGGCAGGGACATGGCCGAGGCCTCGCGCATGGCCTACTGGGCGCCGGTGCGCCATCCGGAGCCGGTGCCCGATTTCCGGCCCGATCCGGTGGACGGCCGGCCGGAGCCGGCCGCGGAGTCGCGGGCCCGTGCGGACCGGTCCGGCCCCGAAGCGCCGGAGGAGTTCGTGGCGCGGACGCTGGACGAAGCGCGGCACGAAGCCGGTGGCCACGGGCCGGACGTGCGGGCCGGGGCGGAGGACGGTGCGCTGGCCGGCTGGCTGCGGGACATGACCTATCTCGCGGACACGCTGGCCCATGCCGGGGAGGGCGAGGAGCCCGGTGCGGCGCTTCCGCTGGAGGCGCTGCCGCTGCCCCGGCCGGGCCGTACGGCGCTGTTCCGGCTGCTGGTCGAGCAGGCCTTCAAGGACGTCCACGCCTATTTCTTCGGCGGTGCGGGCCCGGCGATGCGTGAGGTGGTCGCGGAGGCACTGGACGGCCCGGACGGCGGGCCGCTCGTGGTGGTCGGCCACGGCCTGGGAGCGGTCATCGCCTATGAGGTGCTGACGGAGCAGGCGCGGGAGGTGGAGCTGCTGGTCACCGTCGGCTCACCGCTGGCGATCACCGAGGTGCAGGACCAGCTGACGCGGCCACCGGCGGTTCCGGCGGGGGTGGCGGCCTGGCGCAACCCCTCGGACCTGCGGGACCTGGTGGCGCTCGACCACACGCTGCGGCCCGAGTACGCCCCGGAGCAGCGCATCACGGATCTGCTGGTCACCAACGACAGCACCGACCACCACGGCATCGCCGCGTATCTGGCGCAGCACGAGGTCAGGGCACCGGTGCAGCGGCTCTTCGGCCACGGTGCCGGGTAGGTGCGGCAGGTGGGCCTCCACGAGGACGTCGATCTGGCCCTGCTGCGGGTCGCGCCGCCGGCCGGGACGGCGCTCCCCACTCCCCTGGCGGTGGCCGCCGATGCGCCCGCCGATCTGCCCGGGCATCCGGTGTACTGCGTCGGCTACCCGGTGCACGACGGCCGGCGCGACGAACCGGAGTCGGTGCGCCGGATGTTCATGGACGTCTACCGCGGTAAACGTCTGCAGCCCGGCACCGCGACGGAGCTGGTGCCGGGCCGGGACGTCTTCGGGCACGACTGTTCCCCGCTGGGCGGCAACAGCGGCTCACCCGTCATCGACCTCGCCGACCACCGGGTGCTGGGCCTGCACTTCGGCGGCCGCTACGGCGTCGGCGGCGCGGCCGTACCGCTGTGGCAGCTGGTGGACGATCCGTTGTCGGACCGGGCGGGGATCAACTTCGTATGAGCCGTGCCATGGCGCCGTCCGCGGGCCGGCCCTACTTCTTGACGAACTCGGTGGTGTAGGTCTTCTTCAGGTCCACCGTGGCGTTCTGGAGGTTGGGGTTGAAGGCCTTCAGGACGCGTTCGACGGTCGCGGGGCCGTCGGCCGGCATCACCCCGTCCTTGGTGAACATCGGCAGGGTGTCCTTGATCGACTGAGCGTAGAGTTCCTTGCCGCCCTGGGCGTAGTCGGACGGCATCTTCGCGGCGATCTGCCCGGCGGTGTGGGTGGACATCCACCGGAGGGTCTTCACGAAGGCACGGGCCAGCTTCCGCACGGTGTCCTTGTGACCGTTCACCCAGTCGGTGTTCATGTAGAGGCTCGACGAGGGGTAGGGGCCGCCGAGCGCCTTCTTCGAGCCCTCGGGGGTGCGCATGTCGATGAGGACCTTGCCGAGCTTCTTGTCCAGGATCTGCGCGACCGTCGGGTCCGTCGTCATCCCGCCCTGGATCGAGCCCTGTTGGAGGGCGGAGATGAAGGTCTGGCCGGCCCCGACCGCCACGGGGGTGAACTCGTTCGTCTGCACCCCGTTCTTCACCGCGAGGTATTTGGTCAGGAAGTCGGTGGACGAGCCGAGGCCGGTGACGCCGAGCTTCTTGCCCTTGAAGTCCTTGGCCGAGGTGAGGTCGCCGGAGGCATTGTTCCCGACGACCTCGACCTCGCCGGGGGCGTGCGCGAGCTGGACCACCGACTCCACCTGCTTGCCCTTGACCTGCAGATCGAGGGTGTGGTCGTAGAAACCGACGACGCCCTGGACGTCGCCGGAGACCAGCGAGGTGGTGGCCTGCACCCCGGCCGGTTCGGTCAGCAGCGTGACGTGGAGGCCCTCGTCCTCGAAGTAGCCGAGCTGCTGGGTGAGTCTCGCGGGGAGGTAGATGACCTTGTCGAGGCCGCCCACCATGATCTTGATCTTGCCGTTCGCGTCGTCGGAGCCGGCGGCCGGGGAACCGCCGCAGGCGGTGAGGGTGGTCAGGGCGAGGGTGGCGGCGACGGCGGCCGCGATCTTCCGTGAGGTGCGCATGGTCACGTCCTTGTGAGGTGGAGAGGGGGCGGTGGGAGCGGGGTCAGCGGCCGTCGCCGGCGTCGGCCGGCTTCCAGCGGAAGAGCCGCCTTTCGAGGAAGGCCAACAGCCCTTCGGCGAGCAGCGCGACGACGGCGAGAATCACCATGGCGGCGTAGACACCGGCCGCGTTGAAGGTCCCCTGCGACGCCGAGACCAGCAGGCCGAGGCCCTTGGTCGCGCCGATGTACTCGCCGACGATCGCGCCGATCAGCGCGAAGCCGAAGCTGACGTGCAGGCTGGTGAAGATCCATGAGGTGGCGGAGGGGATCACCACCTGGAGGGTCACCTGGCGGTTGCTCGCGCCGAGGATCCGGGAGTTGGCGACCAGGTTCCGGTCGACCTCCCGTGCGCCCTGGAAGGCGTTGAAGAAGACCGGGAAGAAGACGAGGACGACGGCGGAGGCGACCTTGGAGGCGGGTCCGAGGCCGAACCAGATGAGGAAGATGGGGGCGAGGACGATACGGGGCAGCGCATTGAGCACCTTGATGTACGGGCCCAGCACATCGGCGAGGAACCGGATCCGGCCCAGCGCGATGCCCAGCACCACGCCGCCGACGACGCCGATGACCCAGCCGAGGAGCGCTTCGTAGAGCGTGTACCAGATCTGCTCCCACAGCGACCCCTGCGGGGTGCCGTTGAGCGCCCACTGGCTGATCTGGTTCCAGATCCTGGAGGGCATCGAGAAGTTGAAGGGATCGATGACGGCGGCGCGGGCCAGCCCCTCCCACAGCCCGATCAGCGCGACGAGCAGCAGCACCCGGGCGCCATGGACCAGGAGCTTGTGCCGGCGCGCGGCGCGGGCCCTGGCCCGGGAACGGTCCGTACGGTCCGCTCCGGCCGGGGCCTTGACCGGGATCGCGGTCTCAGGCGACATCGGCGGCACCCCTCTCGCGGGTGATCCGGACCTCTTCGCCGAGCGAGGACCAGATCTCCCGGTAGATCTCGATGAACCGCGGCTCCAGCCGGACCGATTCGACCTTGCGGGGGCGCGGCAGATCGATCGCGAAGACCTCCTTGACGGTGGCCGGGCCCGCGGTCATGACCACGACCTTGTCGGCGAGGGCGATGGACTCCTCCAGGTCGTGGGTGACGAAGACGACCGAGGCGCCGGTCCCCGACCACAGCTCCAGCAGCTCGTCCGACATCAGCGCCCGGGTCTGCACGTCGAGGGCGGAGAACGGCTCGTCCATGAGCAGGAGTTCGGGGTCGTTGACGAAGGTCGCGGCGAGCGCGACACGCTTGCGCTGCCCGCCGGAGAGCTGGTGCGGGTAGCGGTCCTCGAAGGCCGCCAGCCCGACCCGGGCGAGCCATTCCCGGGCCCGCTGCCGGGCCTCGGCCTTCGGCACCCCGCGGAACCGGGGACCGGCCATCACGTTCGACAGCACGGTGCGCCAGGGGAAGACCGCGTCCTGCTGGAAGACGAACCCGATCTTGTTCCCGATGCCGCGGACCGGCTCGCCGGCGACCAGTACCTCGCCTTCCGTGGGCTCCTCCAGGCCGCTGACCAGGGTCAGCGTGGTGGATTTTCCGCACCCGGTGGGGCCGACGACGGCGACGAACTCACCGCGTTCGACGACCAGATCCAGGTCCCGGACGGCCGTGTGCAGCGCCCCCGAGGGGGTCCGGAAGGCCTTGCTCGTACCCCGCAGTTCGATAGCGGGGCTCGTGTGGCTGTTCATGGTTCGGGAGGCTAGGAGTGATCCGGGCCACAGCGGCAGCCTTGTGGGCGCAAGCCACCTTTCTGCGCACAGACCCTGTTGTGCTCGTTTTGCTCACGCTAGAACGACTAGGTCCTGTCCCGGGGGTAGGCGTTCGCTCACTCTCGGCTTACGGTGCGATCACTGCGAGAAAAAGGAAGATTCGGTTCCGCAAACGTGCGGAGGGCCGGAGACGAGGGAGAGCCCATGCGGATCCGCTGGCCCCGACGGGTCTTTGCGCAGGTGCTCACCGCGCAGGTCACCCTGACCACCGGGGTCATGGTGCTCGCCACCGGACTGTTCCTCGCCCCGCTCAGCTCCGAGCTGGACGACCAGGCGATGCGCCGGGCGCTGTCCATCGCCCAGACCACCGCCGCCGACCCGGACCTCGCCGACGAGCTGGTCACCACCGGGCCGACGGCGCACGGTCCGGTGCAGGCCGACGCCGAGCGGATCCGCACCGCGACGGGGGCGCTGTACATCGTCGTGATGGACACCCGCGGAGTCCGCTGGTCGCACACCAACCCCGGCGAGATCGGCCGGCACGTCTCCACCGACCCGAGCCGGACCCTCGCCGGGCGGCAGGTGCGGCAGATCGACACCGGCACGCTGGGGCGGTCGGCCCGCGCCAAGGTGCCGCTGCGCGACCACCGCGGCCGGATCGTCGGCGCGGTGTCGGTCGGCATCGCCTACGACCGCGTCCGGGGGCGACTGTTCGGCACCATCCCCGGCCTGCTGCGCTACGCGGGTGCGGCGCTGGCCGTCGGGGTACTGGCCGCGGTCGCGCTCTCCAGGAGACTGCGACGCCGTACGCACGGTGTGGCGTTCGCCGATATCTCCGCGCTGCTCGACGAGCGGGAGGCGATGCTGCACGGCATCCGCGAGGGCGTCGTCGCCTTCGACCGGCGCGGCCGCATCCGGCTGGTCAACGACGAGGCGGCGCGGCTGCTGGGCCTGGATGCGCAGGCCGCGGGCCGGGCGTTGGACGAGGCGCTGCCGCCGGGACGGACGACGGATGTGCTGGCCGGACGGGTGGACGGCGCGGATCTGCTGACCGTCAGCGGTGGGCGGGTGCTGGTCGCCAACCGTATGCCGACCCAGGACGGCGGGGCGGTGGTGACCTTGCGGGACCGCACCGAACTGGAGCTGCTCGGCCGCGAACTGGACGGCACGCAGGGGCTGCTGGACGCGCTGCGGGCCCAGGACCACGAGCACGCCAACCAGCTGCACACCCTGCGCGGACTGCTGGAACTCGGCCGGTACGAGAAGGCGGTGGAGTTCGTGAGCGAGGTGGCCAGTGCGCAGCGCGCCTCCGCGGAACAGATCGCGGAGCGGGTGCACGATCCCCTGCTCTCCGCCCTCCTCGTCGGGAAGGCCGCCGTCGCGGCCGAACGCGGGGTCTCGCTGCGGGTGTCCGCGGCGACCCTGCTGCCGGACGCCGTGGTCGACCCGCGCGACCTGGTGACCGTGCTGGGCAACCTCATCGACAATGCGCTGGACGCCACCGGGGAGTGCCGCCGCGACGAGCCGTTCGTCGAGGTGGAACTGCGGGCCGAGCACACCACCGCCGTGCTGCGGGTCTCGGACACGGGGCCGGGGGTGCCGCCGCCACTACGCGAGCGGATCTTCGCCGAGGGCTGGTCCACCAAGGATGCCCCGCCGGCCGCCGGAGCCCGGTCGTCCGCGCGCCCGGTGGCCTTCCACCGCGGCCGGGGCATCGGCCTCGCGCTGGTGCGCCGGCTCGCCGAACGCTACGGCGGGATGGCCCGGGTGACCGCCCGCGCGGGCGGCGGCGCGGTGTTCACCGTCGTCCTCCCCGAGGCGCTCGCGCGGCACGACGACGCGCCCGGACGGCGGCTCACCGCCGCGGGAGGGCCACGGTGACGGAAGAAGGGAGCACCACGGTGACCGGAGTGCCACGAGGGGCGGAGCGCCACGAACGGGCGGAGCGCCGAGAACGGGCGGGGCTCCGTGAACGGGCGGGGCTCCATGAACGGGCGGAGCCGCCGGAGCGAAGACCCCTGCCGAGCGGAGCGTCACGATGATCGATGTCCTGGTCGTGGACGATGACTTCCACGTCGCCGAGATCAATGCCGCGTATGTGTCCCAGGTGTCCGGCTTCCGGGTCGCCGGCCGCGCCCACACCGCCGCGCAGGCGCTGGCCGCCCTGGAACGCACCCCGGTCGACCTGGTGCTGCTCGACCACTACCTGCCCGACGAAACGGGCCTGGCGCTGATACGACGGCTGCGCCAGCTCGGCCACCGCACCGACGTGATCATGGTGACGGCGGCCCGGGACGTCGCCACGGTCCAGGACGCGATGCGCTCCGGTGCGCTGCAGTATCTCGTCAAGCCGTTCGGCTTCTCCGGGCTGCGCGCCAAGCTCGACGGCTATGCGGCGCTGCGCCGGACCGTGGAGGGCGTGGGGGGCCGCGGCGAGGCGGGCCAGGAGCAGGTGGACCGGATCTTCGGCGCCTTCCGGACCACCGACGCCCCGCACACGGAGCTCCCCAAGGGCCATTCGGCGGCGACCGTCGATCTGATCCGCCGTGTCCTGGACGCGACCGGGCACCCGCTGTCCGCCCACGAGGTCGCCGAACGCGCCGGCGTCAGCCGCTCCACGGCCCAGCGCTACCTCAAACACCTCGAACGCAGCGGCCACATCACTCTCACCCTCAAATACGGCGACACCGGACGCCCCGAACACCGCTACCGCTGGGCACGCACCCGCTGACCCGGCCTCCGCGCACCGGCCCGCACGGCCCGCGGCCCGTCCGCCCGCCCGTCCCCGGCCGCGGGGTTCTGCCACGAGCCGGACGGAACGTGGAGGGCACGTCCTCCGTGCAGTGATCACGACCTAGGCTGCGCTCATGAATGCTGCGACTCCCGGCGAGGCGGGCCCCGAGCCGGACCTCCTCGACGCGATACGACTGACCGCCGATCCGGAGTTGGCGGCGGGCTTCGCCGCGGCGGCGCACCGGATCCTGGCGGACCTGGTCCGCGGCGGCGCACCGCTCGGCTGGACCGACCCGCCCCCGGCGGACGAGGTGGCGGAGCTGGTCGACCGGGTACTGCGGGCCGCGCGGGACGGGGACGGGGCGCTGCGCGCGGCCTACGCCGGCCGGCGGCTGGTCGGCCTGGGGTACTGGCTGCGCTACGCCCGTCCGACCAGCCGGCAGCACGCGGACCTGGAGAAGCTCGCGGTGGCGTCCGAGGCCCATGGCCGGGGCGTCGGCCGGTCGCTGACCCGCGCCCTGGTCGAGGACGCCCGGGATGCCGGGGTCGGGGTCCTCACCCTGGACGCGCGGGCCGACAACACCAGGGCGCTGGACCTCTACCGGTCGCTCGGCTTCCGCGAGTACGGCCGCCTCCCCGACTTCGTGGCGATGGGCGGACGCCACTACGACAAGGTCTTCTACATGCTGGACTTCCGCGGCGACGGACCGCGCGCCGAGGAAGCGCCGCACCTGCCGTAGCGGCGTCGTCACGGGACGTGGCGGCGACCTGGGGACGCCGATGCGGGCGGAACGGCGCGGAGGACGTGCGCACGCCGACGGCGCGGGGCGCCCCGGCGCCGGGTCCGCACAGGCGCCGCCCCGGGTCCGCACGGGCGCCGCCCCCGGTTCCCAACCGGCCCGGGCGACGTCGGCCGCGGCGCCGCGACCAGGCCCGCGACCAGGTCAGGGCCCCTGCCCTGCACAAGCCCCGGGCACATCACTCCCGCCCCACCCCTTGACAGCTGCCCCAACCAGGTCGGACGATCCCGGGGTGAACCTGTCAGACAGCCAGACAGCTGGCGATGTGCCCCGGCGGATCAGCGCGATGGAAGCGGTCCTCCACCACTTGCGCGGTGCCATCGAGCGGGGCGACTACGCGGTCGGGGACAAACTGCCCTCGGAGGCGGAGCTCTGCCGTCGGCTGGAAGTGAGCAGACCCGTGCTCCGGGAGGCGCTGCGCGCGCTCCAGACCATGGGGCTGACCGTCTCGCGTACCGGCAAGGGCACCTTCGTCGTCTCCGACGGCGCGGTGGCGGACCCGACCTTCGGCGACTACGCGGCGAGCGACCTCCTGGAGGTGCGCCGGCACGTCGAGATCCCGGTGGCCGGTTACGCGGCGGTGCGCCGTACGCCGGAGGACCTCGACCAGCTGACCCACCTGCTGGAGCGGATGGAGCAGGAGACCGACACCACGGCATGGGTGGCGATGGACTCCCTCTTCCATCTCGCCGTCGCCCAGGCGGCCCGCAATCCGGTCTTCCGCCGGGTCATCGAGGAGATCCGCGATGCGCTGGCCCGCCAGTCGGCCTTCCTCAACGAGCTCGGCGGGCGGCGCGAGCAGTCGAACCGGGAGCACCGGGCGATCGTCGAGGCCCTCGTCGACAGCTCCGAGCACGACGCGGTGGAAGCCATGCGGCACCACCTCGCCCGCGTCGAGACGACGCTGACCACCATCGTGCGGCCACCGCACCGTACGGACCCCTCCACGGAAGACGAGGACCACGCGTGAGCGAGCAACCCCTCCGGCAGGCGGAACGGCAGCAACAACAGGGCGCGGGGCAGGAGACCGCGCAGCGGCCGGCGGGCGGGCATGTCGATGCCGGTGACGCCGGGTACCAGAAGTCCCTCACGTCCCGGCACGTCAACATGATCGCGATCGGCGGGGCCATCGGCACCGGGCTCTTCCTCGGCGCGGGCGGCCGGCTCGCCGGTGCCGGGCCGTCGCTGGCGGTGGCGTACGCGGTCTGCGGCCTGTTCGCGTTCCTGGTGGTGCGGGCCCTGGGCGAGCTGGTGCTGCACCGGCCGTCCTCGGGTGCGTTCGTGTCGTACGCCCGCGAATTCCTCGGCGAGAAGGGGGCGTTCGTCGCGGGCTGGATGTACTTCCTGAACTGGGCGACCACCGGCATCGCCGACATCACCGCGGTGGCGACCTATACGCACTACTGGGGCATGTTCTCGACGGTCCCGCAGTGGGTGATCGCACTGATCGCGCTCGCGGTCGTGCTGACCGTGAACCTCATCTCCGTGAAGATCTTCGGCGAGCTGGAATTCTGGTTCGCGATCGTCAAGGTGGGTGCGCTGGTCGTCTTCATGCTGATCGGCATCTTCCTGCTCGTCACCCAGCACCCGGTCGGCGGCCACACCCCCGGCCCCGCGCTGATCGCCGACCACGGCGGGCTCTTCCCGACCGGCACCCTGGCGATGCTGCTGGTCATCCAGGGCGTGGTGTTCGCCTATGCCTCGGTCGAGCTGGTCGGCGTCACGGCGGGCGAGACCGCGGAGCCGGAGAAGATCATGCCCAGGGCGATCAACTCCATCATGTGGCGGGTGGCCCTGTTCTACGTCGGCTCGGTGGTGCTGCTGGCGATGCTGCTGCCCTGGAGCTCGTACTCGGCCGCGGAGAGCCCCTTCGTCACCGTGCTGTCCCGTGTAGGGATCCCGGCCGCGGGCGGTGTGATGAACCTCGTCGTGCTCACCGCCGCGATGTCCAGCCTCAATTCCGGCCTCTACTCCACCGGCCGCATTCTGCGCTCGATGGCGATGTCCGGCTCCGCGCCGCGGTTCACCGGGGTGATGAGCCGCAGCCAGGTCCCCTACGGCGGCATCCTGCTCACCTCGGGGATCTGCGTCCTGGGCGTGGGCCTCAACTACGTCGTGCCGAGCGAGGCGTTCGAGATCGTGCTGAACTTCGCGGCGATCGGCATCCTCAGCACCTGGGCAATGATCATGGTGTGTCATCTGCTCTTCTGGCGGAAGGCCCGGGCCGGGCTGCTCGTCCGCCCCGGCTACCGGCTCCCGGGCTCGCCCTGGACCGAGAGCGTGACGCTGGTCTTCCTGGCCCTCGTCCTGGTGCTGATGTGGGCCGATGGCGGGGCCGGCCGTACCACCGTGCTCGCCCTGCCCGCGATCGCGGCCGCACTGGTCGCCGGCTGGTTCCTGGTACGGGGCCGGGTCGGTGCCCTCCGGGACGCGGCGGCGGGCGGCAGCGGCGGGCCGGCGGCCACCGACGGCACCGGCCCGGCGGCGCGCCCCAGCGACGCGGCACACACCCCGCACACCCAAGACACCCAAGACACCCACGGCACCAACAGCACCAACAGCACCAACAGCACTGAAAGTACCGAGAACTGATCATGAGCAAGACCATCACCACCCTGCCGCCGCACCGCGCTCCGGGCGAACCGCCCGAGATCCGCGAACCGGCCCACGTTCCCGTCGCCCATGTGGTGCGCGGCGGACTCGTCGAGGGCGTCCACCACGGCTCGGTCGTGGTGCTGGCGGCCGACGGGAGCGTGCAGTTCCGGGCGGGCGACATCGAGGCCGCGTTCTACCCGCGCTCGGCGCTCAAGCCGCTCCAGGCGGTCGGCCTGCTGCGCGCGGGACTGCCGCCGCTGGACGACCCGTTGCTGGCCCTCGTCGCGGCCAGCCACTCCGGCGAGGAACGGCACCTGGCCGGCGCCCGGGACATCCTGGCGCTCGGCCAACTGACCGAGGACGACCTGCGCAACGTCCCCGATCTGCCGTACGACCCGGCCGTACGGGACGAGTGGATCCGGCGCGGCCTCGGGCCCACCCGCCTCGCCCAGAACTGCTCGGGCAAGCACGCGGCCATGCTGCTGACGGCCCGCACCCGGGGATGGCGCCTGGACGACTACCTGGACCCCGGGCACCCGTTGCAGGAGGAGCTCGCCGCAACCGTGGCGGACCTCACCGGCCGGCGCATCGCCCGGGTCACGGTCGACGGCTGTGGCGCACCACTGTTCTCCGTGTCCCTGCACGGTCTGACCCGGGCCGCCGCCCGGCTGGCGACGGCCGCCCCCGGCACCGACGAGGGCAGGGTCGCCCACGCCATGCGCACCCACCCGGAGATGGTCTCCGGCAGCACCCGGGACGTGGCCCGCCTGGTGCGGGCGGTGCCGGGCCTGCTCGCGAAGGACGGCTTCGAGGGGGTACAGATCGCGGCGCTGCCGGACGGGCGGGCGGTGGGCGTGAAGATAGCCGACGGCGCCGACCGCGCCCGGATGCCGGTGACGGCGGCCGCCCTGGCGCACTGCGGAGTCGACCCCGACGTCCTCGCCCCCTTCGCCGCCGCGCCCGTCATCGGTGGCGGCGCCCCGGTCGGCGCGCTCCGGGCGACGGAGGCGCTGACCTCGCACCGCACCTGACGCCACGTCACTTCCGCCCCGGCCTCCGGCCCCCTCTCCCCTCCCCCACCTCACGAAGGACCACCTGCACCATGACTGCCGCCGGCCACCGCCGCGAACACGATCTGCTCGGCGACCGCGAGATACCCGCCGACGCGTACTGGGGCGTCCACACCCTGCGCGCCGTGGAGAACTTCCCCATCACCGGTACGCCGATCTCCACCTACCCGCACCTGATCAATGCGCTCGCCGCCGTCAAGGAGGCCGCCGCCCGGGCCAACGAGGACCTCGGGCTGCTCGATCACGAGCGGGCCGACGCGATCGCCGCCGCCTGCCGGGAGATCCGGGCCGGCGGGCAGCTGCACGACCAGTTCGTCGTCGATGTCATCCAGGGCGGTGCCGGGACCTCGACGAACATGAACGCCAACGAGGTGATCGCCAACCGGGCGCTGGAGATCCTGGGCCACGACAAGGGCGACCACCGCCATCTGCACCCCAACGAGCACGTCAACCTCAGCCAGTCGACCAACGACGTCTACCCGACGGCCGTCAACGTCGCCACGATCATCGCCGTACGGGAACTGCTCGACTCGATGACCGTCCTGCGCGAGGCCTTCGCGGCCAAGGCCGAGGAGTTCCGCGACATCCTCAAGATGGGGCGCACCCAGCTCCAGGACGCGGTGCCGATGACCCTGGGCCAGGAGTTCTCGGCCTACGCGGTGATGCTGGAGGAGGACCAGAGCCGGCTGGCGGAGGCCGTGCTGCTGATCCATGAGATCAACCTCGGCGCCACGGCCATCGGCACCGGTCTCAACGCCCCCAAGGGCTACGCCGAAGCGGCCCGCGGGCACCTGGCCGCCCTGACCGGACTGCCCCTGGTCACCGCCGCCAACCTCGTCGAGGCCACCCAGGACTGCGGGGCGTTCGTCCATCTGTCGGGTGTCCTCAAGCGCGTCGCCGTCAAGCTCTCCAAGAGCTGCAACGATCTGCGGCTGCTCTCGTCCGGCCCGCGGGCGGGCCTCGCGGAGATCAACCTGCCGCCGGTGCAGGCCGGTTCGAGCATCATGCCCGGCAAGGTCAACCCGGTGATCCCCGAGGTCGTCAACCAGGTGGCCTTCGAGGTCATCGGCAACGACGTCACCATCACCATGGCCGCCGAGGCGGGCCAGCTCCAGCTCAATGCCTTCGAGCCGGTGATCCTGCACTCCCTCTCGGAGAGCATCACCCACCTGGGGGCCGCCTGCCGCACCCTCGCCGAGCGCTGCGTCTCGGGCATCACCGCCAACACCGAGACGCTGCGCGCGAGCGTGCAGAACTCCATCGGGCTGGTCACCGCCCTCAACCCGCACATCGGCTACACCGCCGCCACCGCGATCGCCAAGGAGGCGCTCGCCACCGGCCGCGGAGTCGCCGAACTGGTCCTGGAACAGGGGCTGCTCCCGGCCGACCGGCTCGCCGCGCTGCTGCGCCCGGAGGAGATCGCCGGCACGGGCAGGGACGCGGCCGGCGTCTGAGTCCCCGCGGACCACGGCGCCACCGGACGTACGGGCCGGGCGGGCACTCCCTCGGGGTGCCCGCCCGGCCCGTGCTCGTGGGCGGGCTGCCGGTGCGCGCGCCGGTCAGCCGACCGGTTCCGGCATCGGGACGACGTCGTAGGCGAGCGCGATGACCCTCCCGGTGGCCGGGTCGGCGAGTTCGACGCGCCAGCGGGACGCGAACTGGTCGACCCCCGCCCGCATCGGGATGGTGCCCGATATCAGGACCGTGCCGGGCCGCAGCTCACCGCGCTCGCGCAGGACCTCGGTCCAGTAGCCGGGGGTGAGCAGCTCGCCCGCCGTTCCGTCCTGGAGGAGGACCTCCTCGCCACCCCCGACGGGGGTCACCCACGCGCGCAGGGTCAGGCTGTCGAGGCGGTCGG